>JALYSZ010000192.1 GCA_030854525.1 Chloroflexota bacterium
GCACCGGTGAGCTTTCCATAGCCGCTCTGCTGATCGATGCGTCCTTCGCCGGTGACGACGAGGTCGGCGCCGACGATACGTTCGGCGAATCTGACGGCGCGCAGCACGAGATCTGAGCCGGAGACAAGACGGGCGTCGAGGAACGCAAGCAGTCCCGCTCCAAGACCGCCCGCCGCTCCCGCACCGGGCACGTCGCGGATCGGCCTGCCGACGAACGCCTCGACCACATCGGCATATCGCGCAAGCGCGGCATCAAGCTCACTGACGATCTCGGGTGTCGCGCCCTTCTGCGGTCCGTACACGGCGGACGCGCCTTCCGGGCCGAGAAGTGGATTCCGAACGTCGCACGCCACCTCGATGGACGGTCGGACGAGTCGCGGATCGGTCTGTCCGTCGATCCGGCCGAGCCTCGCGAGCGCCGCGCCGCCTTCGGGAAGCTCGTTGCCCTCACGATCGAGAAAACGGTACCCGAACGCGCGCGCCATCCCAGCGCCGCCGTCGTTCGTCGCACTGCCGCCGATGCCGATCACGATCCGATGAGCGCCGCTCGCGGCCGCCGCGAGGATGAGCTCGCCCGTTCCTCGTGTGCTCGTGATGCGCGCATCGCGCTCGCTCGGATCGAGGAGAGGAAGCCCGCTCGCCGCCGCCATCTCCATGACCGCGGTCGTGCCATCTCCGAGCACGCCCCACTCCGCGCCGATCTCGCGACCGAGCGGATCGTGCACGCGCGATCTGCGCAGGCCGCCGTTCGTCGCGGTGACCAGCGCGCGCACGGTTCCCTCGCCGCCGTCGGCGAGTGGCATCTCTTCGATGCGCGCGCTCGGCCACGCTCGCTTGATGCCACGCGCGATCGCCGAGGCGACCGCGACCGCATCGGCGGAGCCTTTGAAGGATTGAGGAGCGACGATCACCCGCGGTGCGGGGTCTCGAGGCACCGCGGAATTCTATGAGTCTCGCGCACGTTCACCGGAGGGTGCGCTCCCCTAGACTCGGATGATCCTCAACACGTCCGACCCGGTCTGTATCGCGCGCGATCCGGGGTCGCTATGACCCGACGGATCGCGATGCTCTCCGTCCACGCGTGCCCTCTCGCGAAGCTCGGCGGGCGCGACTCCGGCGGGATGAACGTCTATGTGCGCGAACTGGCCCGCGACCTCGGCGCCCGCGGGATCGAGGTCGACGTCTTCACCCGCTGGCGCGAGAAGTACGACCCGCGGATCCAGCAGCTCGGTCCGAACGCTCGCGTGATCCACATCGAATCGGGCCCGATCGGCTACTGGCCAAAGATGGAAGTGTACGAGCGCCTGGACGAATTCACGGCCAAGCTTCTCGAGCATGCGGCGTCCGAGGGGAAGTCTTACGACCTGATCCACGCGCACTACTGGCTCTCGGCGAAGGTCGCGCGAACTCTCGAACAGAAATGGAACGTTCCGGTCGTGCAGATGTTCCACACGCTCGGTCTCGTGAAGCGCGAGGTAATGGACGAGGACATCGATGGCGAGAGCGACGTCCGGGTCGAGATCGAGCGCGAGGCGGTCCGCAAATCGGCGGCGGTCGTCGCGGCCAGCAAGATCGAGCTCGACGAGCTACGCCGTCTCTACCGCGCCGACCCCTCCCGGGTCGCGGTCATCCCCTGCGGCGTGGATCCGAACCTCTTCCATCCGGTCCGACAGGCCGATGCCCGCGAGAAGCTCGGGCGCGACCAGTGCGAGCGTATCGTCCTGTTCGTCGGACGCATCGAGCAGATCAAGGGAATCGACGTCCTTCTTCGTGCGCTCGGCCTTCTCTTTCAGCGCCATCCGGATCTGCGGAGCGACGTGTGCCTTGTCGTGGTCGGCGGCGCCCTCGATCCGGGTGACGATGAGTCCGAAACGGAGAAGATCCTCGAGCTCCGTCGTCTCGTTCACGAGCACCGCCTCGAGTCGAACGTGTCATTTGTGGGTTCGCGTGGTCAAGAGGATCTCGCCCTGTACTACGCGGCCGCGGATCTCTGTGCGGTGCCGTCGTTGACCGAATCGTTCGGGCTGGTCGCCCTCGAAGCGATGGCCTGCGGCACGCCGGTGGTGGGCACCCGCGTCGGCGGACTCCAGACGGTCATCGAGAATGGAAAGTCGGGACTGCTCGTGCCGGCCGGCGACGACGAGGCGCTCGCCGAGGCCATCGCCCAGGTCCTGACCGACGCTCGCTTGCGGATGCACCTCGCTCACGGCGCGCGCGAACGCGCGGAGCAATTCACTTGGCGCCGCGTAGGCGACCGCATCGTCGAGCTGTACGACCGCGTCCTCGACGAACGAAAGCTGAAGGTCTCGTGACCGAGGCGTTCACCATCCCCAAGCGCGCGATGGCGATCTTCGCTCACCCCGACGACGTGGACTTTGGCTGCTCGGGCACCCTCGCGTCGTGGATCAAAACAGCCGGCACGCACGTGACGTACTGCGTGATCACCAGCGGGCAGAAGGGCACGCACGACCTGAAGACGACCGCTGAGGAGATGGCAGAAACAAGAAAGCGCGAGCAGCGCGCCGCCGGCGAAGCGATCGGCGTCAAGGAGTTCGTCTTTCTCGGGCACCAGGACGGCGAGCTCGAGGTCACCATGGATCTTCGGGGTGAGGTGTGCCGCGTCATTCGCGAGCACCGGCCCGACGTGGTCTTCACGAACGACCCATGGGGCCACTACCAGGTGCACCCGGACCACCGCGTGGCCGGGTGGACCGGACTCGACGGCGTCATCGCGGCGCGCGACCACCTCTTCTTCCCCGAGCAGCTCACCGGCGGCGTGAAGCATCACCGCGTGGCGCGGGTGCTCCTCTTCGGGACGCGCGACCCGAACATCTGGTTCGACATCTCGGGGTCGATCGACAGGAAGATCGCCGCACTCACATCACACAAGAGCCAGGTCGGCAGACGCCGCGGGTTTGCCGGCCGCATGAGATGGTGGGCGAAGAACACGGGCTCGACGTGGAACCTCGAAGCAGCGGAGGCCTTTCGCTACATCGACCTTGCGTAGCCGCCTAGTGCTTGAAGTGACGCCGTCCGGTGAACAGCATCGCCATGTGGTTCTTGTTCGCGGTGTCGACCATCATCGCGTCGCGGAGTGAGCCGCCGGGCTGGATGATCGCGGTGACGCCGGCACGCGCCGCGACCTCGATGCCGTCAGGGAATGGGAAGTAGGCGTCCGACGCCATGACCGCGAGTCGCGCGTTCTCGCCGGCTTTGCGTACCGCGGTCTCGACGGCGACCACGCGCGACATCTGGCCCGGGCCGACTCCGACGGTCGCGAGCCCCTTCGCCAGGACGATCGCGTTCGAGGTCACGTGCTTCACGCAGCGCCACGCGAAGAGCAGATCGGTGAGTTCCTCAAGGGACGGCGTGCGCTCGGTCGCCACCTTGAAGTTGCCCTCGTCGGCTGCGGATTCGTCGGGCGTCTGCACGAGCATCCCGCCGGCGATGCGCTTGTAGTCGAACGCGCCGCCACCCTTGCGCGCGAGCCGCCCGCCAACGATCGCGTGACCGGGCACGGCGAGTATCTCGAGGTTCTTCCGCTGCCGAAGGATCGGCATAGCGTCGTCCTCGTAGCCCGGAGCGATGATCGCCTCGTAGAAGGTGCCTTCCATCGCCTCGGCGAGCTCCCGCGTTACGATCCTATTCGCTCCGACGATGCCGCCGAATGCCGAGACCGAGTCGCAGATGAACGCGCGCCGGTAGGCCTTCGTGATGTCGTTGTCCGACGCAACGCCGCAGGGGTTCTGGTGCTTGATGATCGCCAGGGTCGGCTGCGCAAAGTCGGTCGCGAGGCGCCACGCCGCGTTGATGTCGAGCATGTTGTTGAAGCTGGTCGCTTTGCCATGTAGCTGCTGCATCGTCGTCATTGCGCCGTCCTCGCCGCGCACCGCATACATCGCGGCCTGCTGGTGAGGGTTCTCGCCATAGCGCAGATCGCGGACCTTGCGGAGCGAGAGCGTGAGCTCGTCCGGGAACTGGACCCCAGCCTCGCTCGCAAAGCGGGAGGCGACCGTCGCGTCGTACGCCGCGGTGTGGCTGAAGGCCTCCGAGGCGAGGACCCGCCGGGTCTCGAGCGACACGGCGCCGCGCTGCTTCAGCTCGTCGAGCACCGCGGCGTATCGCTCCGGCCGCGCGACGACGACGACGTGCTCGTAGTTCTTCGCGCCGGCTCGGAGGATCGTGGCGCCGCCGATGTCGATCTGATCGAGGAGCATGGCTCCGCTCTTCCCCGATCCTGCATGCTCGGCGAACGGGTAGAGATTGACGACGACCAGGTCGATCGGCTCGATGCCCTCGCGCTTGAGCTCCTCGCGATGCGCCGGATCGTCGCGACGCGCGAGCAGCGCGGCGTGGATCTTCGGATGCAGCGTCTTCACGCGCCCCCCGAGAAGCGAAGGCTGACCGGTCACGTCCTCGACCGAGCGCGACGTAATGCCCTCGGCGGCGAGCGCGGCGCGCGTTCCATCGGTGGCGATGAGCTCCCACCCGAGGTCTTGCAATCCGCGCGCGAACGCGTCGAGTCCGGTGCGATCAGAGACCGAGAGGAGGGCTCGCAGCGCGGCTAGTATAGCCAGTCCATGCCGTTCGATCCCCAGCACTTCGTCGATCGATTCTTCCAACCGTTCAACAGCGAATCCCGTTTCTATTGGCCCGCCGTGATCGCGGTCGCGGTGTCCCTGATCGCGAACATCGTCTGGTACAACTGGCGCAGCCGGACCACGCCTCCGCCCGAGCTCGGCATCCGACCATGGGCCTTCTGGACGAACGTCGTCTTTCTCATCTGGTATCTCGTCCTGCTACGAGCGGGCGTGTCGTTCTGGGCGATCGCCGTGTCGATCGCCGCGAACATCGCGCTCGTCGTGTACATGTACTGGACGTACCTTCCGCCGCGGGAGGCGGCCTGGGAGCGAGAACGCCGTCGTCAGGCCTACTTTCCGAAGGCGGGCCGCCGCAGGAAGCGCCGCCGCTAGTCCTCTCGGGGCCCGCTCCACGACAGGTTGAAACCTTCGTAGCGCGGCTTGCCGCCAAGCTCGGTCCGCTCGACCTCTCTCACGTCAGCGCCCGGCGGGCCCTCGTTCAACCAGTTCTGCAGCGACGTGATGGCACCGCCGCTTCCTTCCGCGATCAGCTCGACGGCGCCATCGTCGCGGTTCCACACGCGCCCGGTGATCGCGAGCCGCAGTGCCTCGCGCACCGCGGTCGCGCGGAAGTTCACGCCCTGCACCTCACCCCGCACGACGAATCGGGCGCGCGTCATCAGCGCTTCTTCCGCGACGCGAGCATCGCGTCGAAGCCGCGTACGTTCGCGAGGCTTCCGTCCGGCGCCCACCCCCGTCGTGCGGTGCCAACCGCAAGGTCCATCCAGTCGAGCTCCTCGATCGCGTGCGCGTCAGAGTTCGCGACGAGCGTGGCGCCGCGTTCGACGGCCTTCCGGATCCACGTGTCAGGCAGGTCGAGCCGCTCGGGCCCTCCGTTCACCTCGATCCATGTACCCGTCTCGACGGAGGCCGCGATGACCGCTTCCAGGTCGACCGCGTGGGGCTCCCGCTTCTCCAGCAGTCGGCCCGTCGGGTGAGAGAGCGCGGTCACCAGAGGATGGCGCATAGCGCCAACGACTCGTGCGGTCATTTGCTCGCGCGTCTGCGCAAACGATGAGTGCACCGAAGCGCTCACGATGTCGAATTTCGCCAGGAGCTCGTCGGGGTAGTCGAGCGCACCGTTCGCGCGGATGTCGACCTCCGTCCCGACAATGACGCGGAACGGCGCGAGCTCAGCGTTGAGGCGCGCGGCTTCGACGCGCCGCGCTTCGATCCGTTCCGGAGAGAGACCGTTGGTCATGCCGAGGCCCGGCGAGTGGTCGGTCACGGCGAGGTAGGCGTAGCCCTTCGTACGAGCCCGCCTTGCCATATCCGCCAGCGGGTCGCGGCCGTCGGTCCAGTTCGTGTGCGTGTGCAGATCTCCGCGCACCTGTGCGAGCTCGACCAATTTCGGTAACGCGTGGGCCCTGGCCGCGTCGATCTCGCCCCGGTCCTCGCGCAGCTCGGGCGGGATCCAGTCCATCTCGAGCGCGTCGTAAACCTCTTCCTCGGTCGTTCCGGCGATCTCCTGACCGCGCTCCTCCGCGCCAATGCGGTACAGGCCGTACTCGTTGAGGAGCATCTTCCGGCGGAGGGCCAGACCTCGCACTCGCACGTTGTGCTCTTTGGAGCCGGTGAAGTAGACGAGGGCCGCACCGAACGACCGAAGCGGGACGACCCGCAGGTCGATCTGCAGACCCCGGTCGACAATGACGGAGCACTTGGTGTCCCCGCGCGCCAGAACGCGCTCGACATTGGGAGCGCGCGCGAAGACCTCGAAGATCGGCGCGGCGTCGTCGCCGGCCACGACGATATCGACGTCACCGATCGTCTCCTTGTAGCGGCGCAGGCTGCCCGCGATCGCGAGCTCGGAGACGCCGGCCTCCGCGCGGAGGTAGTCGACCATCCTGGTCGCCGCGGCTCGCGCCTCGTGCAGCAGCGAGCGGCCCGTGCGCTGCTTCAGGGCGGCGATCGAACGGAGGATGTTCTCCTCCGTCTTGGCCTGGATCTTGGGGAGCTGCTGGAGCCGGTGCTCCTTGGCGGCCTCCTCCAGCTCCTCGATGGTCGTGATCTTCAGGTGGTCGTAGATCGTGCGGGCCGTCGCCGGACCGACCCCGGGCACGCGCAGCAGCGTCAGGAGGCCGGGCGGCACCGCGGCCTGCAGCTCCTCGTGACGCTTCGAGCGACCGGTCGCGACGATCTGCTCGATCGCCTCGCCGACGGATGAACCGACCTTCGGAATCTCCTTGAGCCGCTTTTCCTGGACGAGCTTCGCGAGCGGCTCGCGGAGGTCGCGAATCGAGCGCGCTGCCGCGCGGTAGGTGACGGCGCGGAACACGTTCTCGCCCTTGAGCTCGATGAGGTCGCCGATCTCGTCGAGGACTTTCGCGATGTCGTCGTTGCCGACGGCGAGGGCATCGAGGGGCATGCCCCGATGCTACGGCGCTCTAATGGATCAGGACGGGGAACGCGATGCGGCGGGATCGCGCGCGAGCTCGAGGTACGTGAAGGCCGACTCGAGATCGCCGCGCGCGCGGAGCTTCTGCGCGTATTCCGCCGCGAGCGTCGAGAGATCGGGGTAGTCCTCGATCGAGCCAAGGAGCTCGATCGCTTTGCGGTACGCGCCGTCCGACGACGCGTAATCGCCGCGCTGGTGATCGGCCGCGGCAGCGACGCGTAGCGCGTCAGCCTGCTGCCGGTGGTCGCCAAGATCGCCCAGCTTCTCCTCCGCCGCCGCAGCGAGGCGGAGCGCGCCATCCGCATCGCCCTCCTCGAGGGTGATGCGCGCACGGAGGACGTCGACGATCGCGCCGACCCGAGCATCGCCAGCGAGTGCGGCGCGTTCTGTGCAGCGGTCTACCGTCTCGCGCGCCGCGGTCATGTCGCCGTTTTCGAACTGGACGGTCGCGAGCGACTGCATCACAGAGAGCTCGACCGCGGTATCGGAAACGCGCTCGAATAGCCCGAGCGCGCGCTGATAGTTCGCGATCGCGCCGTCGAGCTCGCCCGCGTCGTAGAGCGCGACGGCGACACCCATATAGCTTTGTGCGGCGAGCCGAAGCTCGCTGGAGCGCGAAGCGACGGCGAGCGCGAGCTCGTACGTGGCGAGGGCCTTCACAGTGCGATGCAGCCGGCGGTAGACGGTGCCCAGGTGGACGAGCGTCCGTGCCCGGAGGCGCGGGTCGGTGATCTCGCGTTGCTCCATCAGGTCGCGCGCGGCCTCGAGGGATTCGGCACCCGCCGCCAGCTGCCCGTGCTCCACATAGAGCACGCCGCGGGCGTGGAGCAGGTGCGCGAGCTCCGTGGGATCGGTGTTCGCGTCCACCAGCGCCATGGCCTCGGCCAAACGTTCGAACGCCTGTTCCCGTTTGCCTTCTGCCGTGTCGGCTGAGGCGAGGTAGCGGAGCAATGTGGCGCGTTCCCCGCCCTGCGGCTGCAGCGCGAGCGCCGACATGGCCTCGCGGCGGACCGCCGCCCAATCCCGGCGTTCGGCGGCGGCCTGGGTGGCAAGACGGTGGAACACGCGACGCTTCGCGCCCGCCAGGGACTCGTCGCCAATGAAGTAGTCGAGGCTTCGCCCGAGCCGCGAAGCGATGATCTGGAGCGAGCGGAGGGAGGGACGGACGAGACCGGCTTCGACCTGACTGATGAAACCTTTGGTCAGCTCTTCGCCCGCAAGCTGGGCCTGACTCATAGCGAGCTCGCGGCGAGCGGCGCGAACCCGCTCGCCCAACGTCACCGGCTTCTGAACTGCTTCAGGCAGACTCGCCACCGACGCTCCCCTGTCTAGACCGAACTGACCGTGCGTTCGCGCGTTCGGGTTCCCTAGACTGCCGGAGAATACTGGCCGCTGTCGGCGCGGACAATGTGGGGAGAACGAGATGAGACCGTTCCGCTCGCGCGTGCTGGCAGCGATCGTGTTCGCGATCCTTGTCCTGGGCCTACTCGGAACCGTAGCCGACGCGGCTGGAATTCCGACCCGCGCAGGCTTTCCCGAGGATCCCTGGGGTTTCGCTGGGACCCGGCACTCAATCTTTCCCGAAGATCCCTGGCTGCCGAACTAGAGGCCATACTTCGGGCGTGCCGGGAACGTCGAGCGCCCATCGGCAGCGAATCGAGATCGAGGGGACGCCGTTCCTGTTCCAGCACGGCTACCGCTTCGGGAAGGTGACCTACATCACCCGCCTTCCCCTCGCGAAGAGCATGACGGTGTTCACGCCGGGGCACCTCTCCGGTCCGGAGGTCGAAGCGGTCGTGCGTGGCGACAACCCGTGGATGCTGGAATGAGAAGCCGACCAGGGGTGAACGGCTAACGCGCGCGGTCGTGCAGCGCGTCCGCTCGGCAACGGTCGACATCGGCGACGAGCGCGTCGCCGAGATCAAATCCGGTGTCGTCGTCCTTATCGGGATCGGCGCGAACGACCGTCCTGAGGATGGCGAACGCCTCGCCGCGAAGATCGCGGGTCTCCGCATCTTCGAGGAGGGAGGCCGGATGCAGCTTGCGCTCGCCGACGTCGGCGGCGCGGTGCTCGCCGTGCCGCAGTTCACGCTGTACGGCGACGCTCGGCATGGCCGCCGGCCCGATTTCACCGCGGCCGCCCGGCCGGAGCTCGGAAAGCGTCTTTTCGAAGCGTTCTGCGGGGCTCTTCGCGGCAGCGGTGTCGAGGTGCGTCAGGGCCGGTTCGGCGCGACGATGCTGGTCGGTCTCGAAGCGGACGGGCCGGTGACTCTGGCGCTCTCGACCGACGGCTGGCGCGAGAGCGAGCTCGGCTCGTCGTGAATCACGCGGATCACGTCGCCCTCCTCGAGCGCGGGGTGACGCAGGGCGAGGGCGGCACATGGGCCGACCTCGGCGCCGGAACGGGCGCGTTCACGCTCGCGCTCGCGGATCTCGTCGGTCCGCAGGGCACCATCCACGCGATCGATCGGGACCGCGCCGCGCTTGCGGAGCTTCGGACCGCGTTCGTCTCGGCGGTCCCGCAGGCCGAGCTTCGCGTCCGCGCCGCCGACTTCACGCGACAGCTCGATCTCGCCGATCTCGACGGTGTCGTCATGGCCAACTCACTTCACTTCGTCGACGACAAGACCGCGGTGCTCGCGCTCGTCCGCGGCTACCTCAAGCGCGGCGGACGGCTCATCCTCGTCGAGTACGACAGCGACCGCGGCAATACATGGGTCCCGCATCCGATGTCCTTCGAAACGTGGCGAGATATCGCTGGCGATGCCGGATTCGTCGAGACGCGAAAGCTTGCGACCGTTCCGAGCCGGTTCCTTCATCGAATCTATTCCGCTTTGAGCCTCGCGCCGTGAGCGCGCTACCTACGCTCGGCCGGCATGCGCCTTGGATCGATCCGGCTCTGGGCAACGATCGGCGCGCTGGCGATAGCTGCGGGCATGCCCTACTGCGCGGCCGCCGTGGGTTGGGCCGCGACGCAGGACGACACCACCATCACGGTCCGCGCTGACGTCGCGATCGGTGTCCTCGTCTCGTGGATCGGCTCGACGATCCTTACGATCGTCGGTGCAGTTTGGACGTGGCGAACCTGGCGCGGTCGCCGCGAGGCAGTGCGCGCCTAGCGCGCGAGCTCGAGGGCGGTCGCGAGCGTTACCTTCGCGGCCTTCAGCCACAGACGCTTGTTGGTGATCTTGTCCGGCGTGTCGCTCACCGTGTGGAACGTGTAGTTCCCGGGGAAGGTCGCGTCGTTCTCGCCATACCGCTGCACGACCGCGATGGCCGGGATCCCCGCGAGACCGAATGGGGCCGCGTCGAGGATGGTGGCACCGCTAGTCGCAAGCTGCGGGATGAGCGGCGACACGCCGATCTCGTACCGGTCGTTCGCGACGATCATTCGGTCGCGCAGGCCGGCGGACGCCGCCGTGTACCAGATGAGGTCGAGGCGGTCGGCGAGTGGGTTGAAGCCGACCATGTCGATATTGATCACGGCCGCGTAGGGCGGGGGCGCCTCGAGCGAGCCGAGATACGCGGCGCTTCCCTTGAAGAAGAGCTCCTCGCCATCGAAGAACGCGAGCACGATGCGCGAGCGCAGATTCCCCGCCTCGCGCCAGAGCGACAGAGCTCGCGCGAATTCGAGCAGAGCCGCCGTCCCCGTCGCGTTGTCGTCGGCGCCCGGTGCGGGGTCGATCGCCGGACGCCACCCCGGCGTGCGGTTCGCGACGGAGTCGTAGTGCGCCGACACCAGCACCCAGCCGGTGGCGGGCTGCGCTCCGGACGACGGGTCGAGGCTCGCGAAGATGTTCTCGAGCGGGATCCCCTGGTAGACCGTTCGTTGGGATTCGATCTTCCAACCGCGGTACGCGAGCCCACCGAGCTGCTCCTTGATGTAGGCCTGCGCCTTGGCGTGGCCGGGATGGCGCGGGTCACGTGACACGAAGCTGGTGAGCGCGGCCAGATCCGCGTCCATGCGGTAGGGATTGAGG
>JALYSZ010000200.1 GCA_030854525.1 Chloroflexota bacterium
CATCAGCATTCTCGAGGGCGAGAGCCTCCTCAACGACGCGACCGCGCTGACGATCTACCGCGCGGCCATCGGCGCGGCCGCCGCCGCCGCGGCGGTGTCGGTGGTCGGGTCGCTCGCGAGCTTCGTATTCGTCGCGCTTGGCGGCATCCTCATCGGGCTCGTCGTCGGGTGGATCGTCTCGTGGGTCCGCTCCCATCTCACCGACACGCCCGTCGAGATCACCGTCTCGCTGCTCACGCCTTACGCCGCGTACCTTCCTGCGGAGGCGTTCGGCGTCTCGGGCGTGTTGGCGGCGGTGACCGTCGGGCTGTTCCTCGGACGACGCTCGTCGCGGATCATGGGCTCGGAGGCGCGCCTCGCTGGTCGAGCGGTATGGGAGAGCCTCGTCTTTCTCCTGACCGGCGTTGTCTTCCTGGCCATCGGCTTTCAGATATCGAGCATCGCGCGGCAGATGGATCGCGCGACGCTTCTCCAGCTCGCGGCCGTCGGCCTTCTCGTGAGCGTCGCCCTCATCTTGGTCCGCGCGCTCTGGGTCCTCGCCATGAGCCTCCGCGAGCTTCTCTCAAAGCAGCAGCGGGCCGCTAGGCTCAGGGAGTCGATCGTCCTCTCGTGGGCCGGGATGAGGGGCGTCGTCTCGCTGGCCGCGGCGCTGGCTGTCCCGATCTCGCTTCCTGGTAATGCGCAGGCCGCGCGTGACGCGATCATCATCATCACGTTCACGGTGATCCTGGTGACGCTTGTTGGTCAGGGCTTGACGCTGCCGCTCGTGATCAAGGCGGTCGGTCTGGGAAGTGACGCGGACGAGGGCCATGAGGAGTCGCACGCGCGGCAGGAACTCATAGAGGAGGCACTGCGCCGAATTGACGAGCTCGAGACGCAGTGGCCCGATCACAAGCCACTTATCGATCAGCTGCGGACGAGCTACCAGCACCGCGCGGAGCACGAGGAGCAGCTGCACGAAGCCCCAGGCAACGAGGCGGAGCAGGAGCTGATCGAACACCGCCAGGTCCGCAGCGAGGTGATCGGTGCGCAGCGCGAGGCGTTGCTCGCGATGCGCGACCGCGGCGCCATTGACGACGACGTGCTCCGCGAGATCGAGCGGGAGCTCGACCTCGAGGAGATCCGGATGGAGGCATGATGAGCACCGTGATGACTGAAACGACCGACGTGACCGCCGAGACGACCGACGTTCTCCAGCGCCTTATCCGCAACTCCTGCGTGAACGAGGGCACGCCTGAGTCCGGACACGAGGTGCGGAGCGTCGATCTCCTCGAGAGCTACCTGCGCCTCCCCGGTGTGGAGATGAAGCGGTACGAGCCCGTGCCCGGGCGCGCGAGCCTCGTCCTGCGCATCGAGGGCAGCGACCCGAAGGCGCCTTCGCTCCACTTAATGGGACACACCGACGTCGTGCCGGTCACCCCGGCGGGCTGGCGGCACGATCCCTTCGCAGCCGAGTTGATCGACGGCGAGGTGTGGGGACGCGGCGCGGTCGACATGCTCGACGTGACGGCCTCGATGGCGGTCGCGGTCCGCCGCCTTCTCAAGTCCGGCTTCCGGCCGAAGGGGACGCTCATCTACTCCGCGGTCGCGGACGAGGAAGCGCTCGGCACGTACGGCGCGAAGTGGCTCACGGACAACGCGTGGGACGACGTGAAGGCGGACTACCTCGTGACCGAGTTTGGTGGAATGCGCATCCCGCTCGGGGAAGGCGCGCCGAAGCTGCCGCTCATCGCCGCCGAGAAGGGCTCGCAGTGGACGCGGCTCCGCGTGCGCGGCACGCCGGGCCACGGCTCCATGCCGTACCAGGCGGACAACGCGCTCCTCAAGGCCGCCGAGATCATCACGCGGGTGGGGAAGTACAAGGCGCCGCTCCGCCTGCATGACATCTGGAAGAAGTTCGTGGAAGGCCTCGACTTGCCGGCGCCGGCGCGCCTCGCGCTGACCAACCCCGCGACGTTCGATGTGGCGCTCGACCGCGGGCCCGAGGGCACAGCGCCGATGTTCTACGCCGCGACTCGGACGACCTTCTCGCCGAACATCGCGCATTCCGGCCTGAAGCTAAATGTGATTCCCGACAGTGCCGAGATCGACATCGACATCCGCACCATCGCCGGTGACGACGGTCCGAAGGTGCGCGACATGCTAAGACAGGCGATCGGCGATGAGCTCTGGAAGGACGTCGAGATCATGGCCGAGGGCGACAACCCGGCCAGCGAGTCGCCGACGAACACGCCGCTCTGGGACACGCTCACGAAGGTGTCGCAGAAGCTCGTCCCGGGCGCGCAGACGGTCCCGTTCCTCATCGTGGGCGCGACCGACGCGCGGTTCTTCCGCCGCAAGGGCGTGACCGCCTATGGCTACGGCCTCATGAGCGAGCGCATTTCGTTCAAGGACTTCTCGAAGATGTTCCATGGAAACGATGAGCGGATCGACCAGGAATCGCTGCGACTATCGACCGAGCTCTTCGAGCAGACCGCTCGCGCCTTCGTCGGCTGATGACGAAGGTAATCGTTGGCATGACCACGTCGCTCGACGGGTTCGTCAACGATCGGAACGGCAGCGTGGATCGTCTTTATCCGGACCTTGAAGCGCTGCGAAAGACCGAGGGCTTGCAGGAAGCGATAGCGAATACCGGCGCCGTGGTGATGGGCAGGCGGGCCTATGAGATGGCGAACGGGGATTTCACAGGCTACGAATTCCAGGTGCCGATCTTTGTCGTCACCCACCACCCTCCGAAAGAGGCGGCCCGAGGTGAGAACGCGAGACTGTCGTTCACTTTTGTCGGTGACGTTGGTGGCGCGATCCAAAAGGCCAAGGAAGCGGCAGGAAGCCGGGACGTCAGCGTCATTGGCGGCGCCAGCACCGCCCAGCAGTGCATCAGTGCGGGGCTGGCTGACGAACTGGAAATCGGCATAGTGCCGGTCCTCTTCGGAGTGGGCCTTCGGCTGTTCGAGAACCTGGGCGAAGCGGCGGTTCAGCTGGAAACGATCGGGGTCCTGCAGTCCTCCGGGAGAACCGACATCAGGTTTCGCGTCGTAAAGTAACCGCGAGGACCGTCAGCGGAGTCCGCCCATCGCGAAGACCGCGAGCGCAGCGGCCGTTACCAGTGAGCCGACGAGGATGTACTCGCCTATCCCTATCTCTGACATCTTTGAGGCCCATCTCTGGTACCAAGGACGCGGGTAATGCCAGCGACCTCGCGCTTTGGGCGTTTCGGTAACCGTAGGGTGCGCTGAACTGCCCCAGTTATTCAGGTCCCGGTAGGGCGCGCGGGATGCCGCGTAGTCCGCTAGCGCTAGGGGTGGCCAGGATTGCGCCGGCGCCGAGGAGTCGAGAGCTTTCGCGACCTCGCCGAGGGGCACAAAGTGGGCAGCTGCCGCGCTGAGCTGCGGCACGTCGCCGAGGAAGGCGCGAGCGTAGGCGAGCTCTCCCGCGGCGCGGCGCACGTCGTCCTCCTTCAGAAGCAGCTCGATGAAACGTGCGTATTCTTCGGCGGCGGCGGCGAGGTCCTCCGAGTTCATCAGCGCTGCAGCGAGGCGTCGATGAGCGACGAAGTTTTGGGGGTCGATCGCCACGGCCGCCCACAGAAGGGCGCGCGCCGCAATCCGATTCTCCTCGCGCGAGAGCACTGCGGCGCCACGGCAAAGAGCCTCAACCTCTACCTGAGGCGAGACCTGCCTTGCGTGGGTTTTCTCAATCCCACCCGTCACCGCCATCCCACCACTCCCTGCGTCACCGCACTGACGACAGGCGGGGAGTCTAAGCCAACTGCGTCATCCGCTACAGAGACGTCGTTCGCGATGCTCAGGAGCTGCGATCGATCATCGGACTCTCGGGCCAGTACGCCGCGGTCGACGACAACCTGACCGGTCGCGAGAACCTTGTCCTCTTCGCCCGGCTGTACCAGCTCGCGAAAGCCGAGACGAAGCGGCGCGCCGACGACCTTCTCGAGCAGTTCGACTTGAACGAGGCGGCCGACCGCGTCGTGAAGACGTACTCGGGCGGAATGCGCCGCCGGCTCGACCTTGCGAGCGCCCTGTGCGGCAACCCAAAAGTGCTCTTCCTCGACGAGCCCACGACCGGTCTGGATCCTCGAGGCCGCCTCGGCATGTGGGAGGTCATCCGAACGCTCATCCGCGAGGGCACGACGATCCTTCTCACGACGCAGTACCTGGAGGAGGCCGACGAGCTTGCGAGCACGATCGCCGTCGTCGATCACGGGAAGATCATCGCGCGCGGCACGGCGGACGAGCTCAAGTCGCAGGTCGGCGGCGAGCGCATCGAGGTCGTGGTGCGCGATGGCTCTGAGATCGCGCGTGGCGTCGAGACCCTGCGCCGCGAGCCGATGGCGAGATCAGCGTCGACGAGCACACTCGTCGCCTCACCGCGCCGGTAAACGGCGGGGCCAGCCGGCTCGTCTAGGTCGTCCGCGACTTCGACGAGCTCGGCATCGGGATCGACGACATCGCCCTGCGTCGGCCGACCCTCGACGACGTGTTCCTCGCGCTCACCGGTCACGTAGCGGCGACGGAGACCGCGACCGCCGAAAAGGAAGAGCCCGTTCCGGTCGGCACAGGGGCGAGACGCTGATGGCGACGCGAACCGTGGCCCTGCGGAGGGGTTCGGGCGGCCTTCGTCAGGAGCTGTCGGACGGTCTCCTCATCGCGGGACGCAACCTACGCCGGATCCCGCGCATCCCGGAGCTCGCGATCTTCGCGATCCTCCAGTCGACCATGTTCGTTGTGCTCTTCGCGTTCGTTTTCGGGGGCGCGATCCCGCTGCCAGGCGGGGGCTCGTACCGCGAGTACCTGATGCCGGGGATCTTTGCTCAGACGATCGTGTTCGCTGCCGCGACGACGGCCGTCGGTCTTCGCGAGGACCTCAACAAGGGGATCCTCGATAGGTTCCGGTCGCTGCCGATGGCTCGATCCGCCGTGCTCAGCGGGCGCACTTTGTCCGACGTCGTTTACAACGGCGGGATCCTCCTCGTCCTCATGGCTTCCGGCTTCGTCGTCGAATGGCGCGTCCACACCGGTCTCGGCGAGTTCCTCGCGGGCGTCGGCCTCCTGCTCCTCTTCGCGTTTGCGATGTCGTGGATCGGCGTGTGGCTCGGCCTGAAGGTCCCGGCCGTCGAGGTCGCGCAGCAAGTCTCGTTCACGGTGCTGTTTCCGCTCACGTTCCTCTCGAACGTGTTCGTGCCCACCTCGACGCTTCCAGACCTGCTCCGCCCGATCGCCGAGTGGAACCCAGTGAGTGCGCTTACTGCCGCCACACGTCAGCTGTGGGGCAACCCCAATCCCTTCGCGGCCGAAGGTTTCCCCGCGGAGAACCCGATCCTGCTCACGCTCGTGTGGATCGCGGTGCTCCTCGCGATATTCATGCCGCTCGCCGTCCGCGGCTATCGCAACATCAGCCGCTAAGAAGGCATCGCCCGAACGTAGGGTTACCGGGGGCGAAAAGGCCGAAGCGCATCGCCGAGTTGCCTTCTGCGCTTGAGGATCGACGCAGTCTTGAGTGCCTGGCGCAATTCCTCCGCGGTCTGGAACCCCTCGACCTCAACGAACGCGCGCCCGATCTCGCTCGCTTGATGCGCGTCGCTCCCGGCGGCCCCCGGGATCCCGTGCTCGCGGGCGTACCTGGCGGCCTTCGCGTTGTCGGCCGGAAACTCTCTCCGACCATTCAGCACCTCGAGCGCGTCGATGAGTGGCCAGAGTCGGTCAAGCGCCGTTCGGCGGAGCGGGTTCGGTCTGGTTGGGCTGAACGGATGTGGCACGATGACGAGGCCACCTTGCTCCTTGATCCTCGACATGGTTTCTTCAGCCGACAGCTCTGGTGGGATTGCCCGTTCGAGGAAGAGTCCGATGATCTCCCCGTCACGGGAGCGGATCTCCTCGCCGACGATAACGCGGAATCCGACAGCCACTTCCCGAAGCCTCAGCGCGCCTTCGATCGTGTTGTGGTCGGTCGCGCAGACAACGTCGAGTCCCGCCGTACGGATCGCTCGCGCTTGTTCTTCGACCGGCGTCCTACTGTCCGGCGAGGCGTCGAAGTGCGTATGCATGTCGACCCTCAGCCGACGCTCAGACAAATTCACATCTCTCGAATCAAAGGTGCTCACGAAGGCATGCTAGAGATGCGGCTCCTCGACTTCGCTCGCTTGGCGTGATGTTGGTCTCTTCCGCGTCTGCACCGTTGCACCGCTCTTGCTGCAGAATCCACGTCGTGCACGAGTACGAGATGGTTCGACGACCCGGCGGCCTGGTGGGTGGTGCCGAGGCTCCAGAGGAGAGACCCAGCGGACCTCTGCGCAGCCTGATCCCATACCCTCAGCCTGTCGGGAGCTGAGCAAGGCCGGATGGCACGAGAAGACAAGGCAAGGACCCGCGCCTGCGCGAGCGGACAGGATTCGCCGCTCACCCCCGAAGCGCGGACCCGATCGGCGCACCGGAAGTGAACGACGGAAGCCTCTCGCCTACCACGCCCGAGCTCGTCGGCGACCCGCATGAACCCAGTTCGAAACCGCGAGCGCGCCGTAGGAAGATGCGAATACTGATTCTGACGCAATTCTTTCCCCCTGAAATCGGGGCAGCTCAAAGACGGCTCTGGGAAATCGCACGTCGCCTCGCCGATCTGGGCGACGAAGTCGAGATCCTCACCGGTCTTCCCAACTATCCCGCCGGGGTCGTGCCACCTCCTTATCGCGGCCGCGTATTCGTTCGCGAAATGCGCGACGGGATTCGGGTAAACCGGACGTGGCTCATCCCTGCGTCCAACCGCGGAGCTGCGAAAAGAATTGTGAATCATGCGAGTTTTGCGCTCTCTGCGATCCTGGCGGCAACGGTCTGCGCCAGACCGGATGTGCTACTCGTTGAGTCGCCACCGCTGCTCGTCGCCATCGCAGGCTGGCTCGTGAGCCGATTGAAACGCGTGCCCCTACTCCTAAGTGTCTCCGATCTCTTCACGGAGTCGGCTGTTGCGCTCGAAATCATCCGCAATCCAATGCTCACCTCAATATCCAGTCGTCTTGAAGGGTTCGTCTACCGGCGCGCGGCTGGAATAGTTGCGCTCACCGAGGGGGTTCGGACTGGCATACTCCGGTCCGGGGCAGCGGAAGCAAAGGTCCGCGTTATTCACGGGTGCGCTGACGCGGGCCGCTTCGGTTCCGCGGACGGCTCCGAGTGGCGGAGTAGACACGGTCTAGGCGACGCGTTCATCGCACTCTACGCGGGAACATTCGCAAGTTCGCAGAGCCTATCCACGCTGGTCGAGGCGGGACAGTTCTTACAAAGCCACTTGAACATTCGGATCGTGCTGGTGGGAGATGGAGGCAAAAGGGTAGAGCTAGAGCGATCGGCAGCCGGGTCAAAGAGCGTATTAGTGGTGCCTTCCGTAACCTCGGACGAGATGCCCTCAGTGCTGGCGGCGGCCAACATTTGCCTCGTGCCCATCCGCAGCATTCGATTTCTCTCCGGCATGATTCCTGGCAAGATGTTCGAGGCGATGGCTGCCGGCAAGGCGGTGGTTCTCGCCGCACCGCCCGGCGAAGCGTCGCACATCATCGAGGCGGGCAAGTGCGGCGTCGTTGTCCCGCCGGAATCACCTCAACTTCTCGCACAAGCCATTGAGCGCCTCGCATCCGACCCCGCTGCTCTTCGCGTCTTTGGTATGGCTGGCCGTCGCCTAGCCGAAGGCGAATTCTCCTGCGAGACTATGGTTCAGCGAATTCGCTCGCTCGTCCATGAGTACGAGGTCGCCGAACCTCTCAAGTAAGAACGAAGTTCGCCGGAGGCGCCAAAGGCTATCGGCAAATTGGATAACTCAAGGCTGAACTACAAAGGGGGGATCAGGCGGTGGAGCGCTGGCGGAGACGAGCTCTTGCGTACAAGGCGATCGCCAAGGTCCCACACGCCGAGCAGCTAGCGGATCTCACCCGAGTCTTCTTTGGACGCCTGAGGGCCTTCGATGTCGGGGGACGTCGTCGCAGCGTAGAAGAGATGGCGCGGATCCTTCAGGTGGCTGGCAAGTCCGTTGAGGGACAGCGTCTGATGGAAATCGGAGCAGGGTGGCATCCGGTGTTACCAGCAGCTCTGCACTGCGGTGGGGCCGAAACAATAGTCATGACAGACATCGTCCGGCACATGCGTAGGAAGTACGTGCTTGAATCGCTGAACTACCTGCGCGATCACGCTGCGGAGATCGCAAGTCCGCTAGGTATCGCGGTCGACACCTTTCAATCCCGCCTGGCCCCCCTGCACCCGGGTGGCGGGCGCTGGGAAGACATCTGGGAGAGCCGAGGGATCGCGTATAAAGCGCCGAGCGATTCGACCCGCACTGGCATGCCTGCCGAATCGATCGACATGATCTACAGCAACTTTTGTCTCTCGTTTATCCCAGTTCCAGTACTCGAGGCGATATTTGACGAGAGCGTGAGACTGCTGCGCCGAGGAGGTTGGATCGCACACATCATCACCACGTATGACGACTACGCGAGTTCGGATCCAGCCATCACTCCCTTGAACTTCCTAAGGTTTGACGAGCGCGAGTGGGACCGGATCGGCAACAGTCCGATTCACTATCAGAATCGGCTGCGCCCGTCGTCCTATCTGCGCCTTGCCAAGGAACGCGGCCTCGTGGTGCGCTACTCCGAGAAAGTTAAAGGCCATTTCGATGCGACGATGCTCGATCGTTCCGTACTAGATGCGGCCTATCGGGAGATGTCGGATGACGATCTGCTATGTGCGCAACTTCTTTTCGTGGCCGAGAAACCCTAGGAGCTCAGAATGGAATTCACTGCGGACTAATCAGCTTCGATATCGCGCGCGCGAAGGCAGCATCGAGTCCAGGCAGCAGTGGGCCGGGGACACTGAAGGAATGCTGGAAGCCGACGGCTTCGTAGCCACCCTCGCGGAGTTGCGCGTCAGTCGGCCAATATCCGAACACGTCACCGGCGTACCCAACCGCCAGTGCACCGGGAAACGGGATCATCGCCTTTAGCTCGACGACTGGCTCGGCGCCAACGGCCACAATGTCGAGGGCGTCCCCGACGACGAAGCGCCGAAACTCTACGAATCGCCCTTCCGTCGCGTTTTTCACGATTTCGGACAGCCCAACCCGCGTGTGTGCTGCGCGAAGCGACCCGGTCAAGGGGTCGAGTGAGCCCTGATGCGCAGCGGAGATCGCATCACTAGCGAGAAGCTGGGCCCACTTGCGCCACGAGTCCACCGTGTGTGGAGGGTCGCTCGGACCCTGGTCAACCACGCGTACCAGACGGTATAACCGTCGCGACAGGGTGAGGGGCGCGCGATCGCGGGCGTCAGGAGGCAATGGGCGAAGGTCCCCGGCAAAGCCCTGCAGGAAAATGACGGCGGTCGTTGGGCCGTATTCCTTCCTCAGCGCATCTCGAATGATGCCAATGTAGTCGGCACTCACCTCTAGAGGCCGGGGGTACGACACAGGGTGACATGCGTAATGCACGATGACCGCACGATGCGAGCCCGCCGTGTCGACGAGCCTTGCGACAGTCAGTATCGGGTCTCGCATGCCCCGCCGATAACTAGCGGTCACGGGTCCGAATCCCACACCACGTGGTCCGATCCTGTGTGGAAATGGCCAGGGGCGTCGACGATTCACATTGTGCGGAGCTGACTCCTGGCCAATTCCAATCATTACCTCGATTGACTTCTCCGAGGTGAGCAGGTGATCGAGCAGCCCACAGACTCGGTCAACCGTCTCAGAGAGATAGCCTTGATCGACTGCGCCCAGCCGCGGCTTGTCCGCGTCGAGCGACGGCGCGAAATGCGTGTGACTGGCAATAAGCAGCACGTTCCTCGGCGCAATGGCGTAACGCCGAAAAAGCCAGCTTTCGACCGCCTTTGCCAACGCTCGCCCCACGTAGAGCGTGTCGAGCGAAACGATCACCTGGGCCGAGCCGGCCGCATCCCGAAACACAATTGCGTTCGCTTCGAGGCGTCCAGAAGTTGGCGCGGCGAGCCCTACACGCGCGCTGTACCCGGCAAGGGGCAGAGGGGCGACCGGCGAGATGTCGGTCTTCCCTGCGACGATACTTAAGTGATCAGACGGTCTCACCTCTCTAGCGGCTCGATCGGGAACCGAAGGCGTTGCATGGCGTACCTCCTATAGTCAAGCCGGTCCGAGGAACGCAGCACTCCCCAAACGTTTGTGCACTAGGGCATCGGGCCTCGTATTGAAAGTCCTAATAACGGATTGCGACTCTAAGCACAGCATTGCCCTCCAGCGCTACATCGGCCGAGCACTCCCCCAGATCCACCTAATCGGGCATTCGGACAATCCGGTGCGCTTCGCTCGGTATTTCGGCTATTGCCGCGAATACATCGAACGCCTGCCGCTCGAAGCCGCCATCTCCCTGACAAATCCCAACATGATCATCCCGGTTGGCGGGCGCTCCGTTCAAGCTGTCCAGTCCATCGCGCCGGACCGCGCCGTACTTCCAGCGGCCGAGAGCCTGCGTCGCGCCTACGACAAGGGTGACTCGACATCGCTCGCGGCAGGGCTCGGCATCTCCGTTCCGCGCACGATCCGAGTGAGGTCCGAACAGGACGTTGATCTCGTGGATGTGGTCTTCCCGTGCGTCGTCAAACCAGCGAACGAGATAGACGGCAAGTTTGTGGTGTATCCGCGAGACCGCGGTGAACTGAAGGAGGCCGTACGGCGTGGCCTTAGTCAGCTTGGGGCGACCCCAGGCGCTCTGTTGATTCAGGAGTACGTGAGCGGAGTCGGGGCCGGATTCTTTGCGCTGTACCAAGGCGGCGAGATTCGGCGGATGTTCATGCATCGCCGGATACGTGAGTGGCCGTTGTCCGGGGGTGCAAGCACCGCGGCCCGCGCTATACGTGACGAGAGCCTGATGCAAGCAGGAGCCGCGATCCTGGATGCGCTCCAATGGAATGGCGTGGCAATGGTCGAATTCAAGTTCCGCACCGACTCTCGTGACTACGTATTCATTGAAGTGAACCCGAAGTTTTGGGGATCATGCGAACTCGCGCTCGCCGCCGGGGTGAATTTTGGTGCCGACCTGATTCGCGTGTACCGCGGGGAGTCGCTGCGGTACGACGAAACGTATAACGACATTCTGGAGTTCTACTGGCCGCTCGACGACGACTTGCTCGGACTAATCGCCAGACATGACCTCGGAAACGTTCGTCAATACTTTGGTCCGAACGCGAAAACGAACGTCCGGCAGTCCATCCGCGCGGATGCGCTAAAAACGGTGCGACTCACGATCAAGATCGCGCAGCTTCTAAGGAGCCGCAGCTGAAGGCTATCCTCCACGTGCACACTTCCCACTCGAGAGACTCCCTCGTGTCGCCCGCGCGTGTTGTAGAGGCCGCATGTGCAGAAGGCGCAGATCTCCTCCTTATTGCGGACCACGACAGCTTCGAGGGCGCCCGTGCCGCCAGGCGCGAGGTCATGCGGATTGAGGCGCCCCTTCATATACCTGTCGCCGCGGAGATCCTGACCGAGTTCGGGGACGTGATCGTGGCTTTCGACGACGAAGTGGACTGCCTTGAGGTTTCTCGGCTTAAGGAGTTCGCGCAGCTCGTATTCTGTGCGCGGTCGGCAGGTGGCATCGTAATCCTTCCGCATCCGTACCGGGGCCACAGTGCACCTGACTTGATTGCGCGCGATGTTGATGTGATCGAGGTTTTCAACGCGCGCTGCACCGCTGAGGAGAACGCGCTCGCCGCGATGCTCGCTCAGACCACGCGTAGAGCTCCAGCCTATGCGGCCGACGCCCATTTTCTGATGGAGGTACGCGCCGTCAGCGCCGAGTACGACGGCCCAGCCGCAGTCGCGACTTTGCGCAAGACGCCACGATCGCTAGGGCATACCCAGACGTCCCGCTCTCGAATCGCATTCGCGTCTCTGACGAAAGCAGTTCGTGAACGTCGCGTCCGTGGCGTCGTGCTACATAGCTTCAGTTTCTTGCGCAATCTGGCTTACGAAGCGCTGATCGGCCGGTCGCGGCTCACTAAGTAGGCCGAAGCGGCTTGCCTGCGACGGCCACGCTGTCCGTGGCGGTGTTGGATCGGGCCCCGCCACCGTCAGGGTGCGACCTGATGACGAGGGCCTGGCCGGTCGACAGCACGATGGGTTGGATGGATCTGGAGCCGAAATAGTCGTCTATCGCGGCACGCGCAGCATTGCGGTAGACGGGGAAGCCGTAGTCGTCGAAGACCATAACGCCGCCCTCCGCAAGTCGAGGCCAAAACCATTCGCAACAGGCGAGGACCGAAGGGTAGATGTCCACGTCCACATGGACAAAGGCGATCGGTCCCGCAGAGGACACCTCGGAAAACGTTGCGGGAATGAGTCCGGGGTGGAAATCGACAAAGTCGTAATCGCGGAGTCGCTCCTGAACCTGGCCAAGCGAGGTGTCGGAGAAATCACCAGGCCGATGGTGATCCCGATGCGGAAGGGAAGTGGCCGGCATGCCCGCGAAGGTGTCGAAGAGATGCAGACGCGGCCGCGTGGTGGCGAGTCTTTGAATCATCGCCGCGATGAGGTGTGCGGTGCCACCTCTAAAGGTGCCGCACTCCGCAAACTCGCCTGTGCGCGTCAGCGCATAGCGGCCAATCTGATAGATCGTGTAGCAGCGTTCGGCGTCAACGACCATCGTGCCGCCCCGCGAAGCTTCATTGAAGATCTGAAGAAACGCCTGGTCACCGCTACGCCAAGGTGCGTAAACGCGATGGTCCGAAGGAATTGCGAAGACGTACTCTCGGTTGCCATTGATCACCCTGTCGACAAGGCGCCAGAACGCCTGCCAAACTCGGCGGCGAATTGCGCTCACGCCTTCGCACCTAACGACGGAGATGTGACGCGGGCTATCACTTTTGGATCGAGGGGGCCAGTCCGTTGCCGCGTACTCCCCACTGATTGGCCACTTCCGCGTAGAGATGTGACAGACGAGCCGCGTTCTTGTCAACGTCATAGGGGATCTCAGTGAACGCGTGAAGCCGTGCGGCCCGGGCGCGCGCTTCGCCAGGATCATTCCTCAAGCGGCGGAGCACGCTAGATATCGCATCTGCGGAGGCATCAGGCAGCAGAAACCCCCGGTCGTTTCCGAGGAGGTCAGGGATACCTCCTACGGCGCTCGCGACCACCGGGAGATTCGCCGCCCCGGCTTCGACCAAGACGGTAGGTAGTCCTTCCGAACGAGAGGGCAGGATCAATGCGTCCGAGGCGGACATATACAGGGCGACTTCCGGGTTGGTCTTGGCTCCCGGATATGAGATCCGGCTCGCCGCCGTCGTTGTCGTACGCTCAACCCCATAGCGGTGCAGGGGGCCCCGGCCGACCAAAACGGCATGAAAGGGCTCACCAAGAGTCACCACGGCGTCGACCAGTTCGCGAACGCCTTTTTCGGGAAGGAGATTCCCGACGAACAGAACGATGAATGCTTCCGGCGCCAGCCCCAAGACGCGCCTGGCGTCATCTTTCGGCCGCATGTTCAGCCTGAATGTGTTTCTGTCGATTCCGATGGGTAGCACGTCAGGACGGGTCCCGCTTAGCGCATAGGCCTTCGCGGCTAGCTCATCACTCACGGCGGTCACGCGGGCGGCCTGAGCGATTACGACGCGCAGTTCCTCCAGACGACCGGGATGGAGCAGAGGCCAAACGTTCATATCACTGCCATGGAGGCTCAGCACGTATGGGATTTTCAGCCAGCCCGAGAGGTATCGAGCGGCCCCTCCCATCGGCATCGCGAAATGCGCATGCATGAGATCTGGCGGCGGCAGACCCCTCACGACGCGGCGAACGGCCAGGGCGATCTGCCACTCAGGCCGAGCCCATGAGGGTTCCTTAGGCAGCGCAAGGTAGCGCGGCCTGAGAATGAGGGCCCCATGATCCTCGTGGCGATCCGGCACCGCTGCATACCGCGCCCACCGCTCCGAAAGACGAGGTAAGGGCCAGGGAGTCCATGGGACGGGCGCCGCCACAACCACGGCTTCACCGAGCCGTCGAAGTGCTCGAACCTGAGTCTGATGGAAGATAGCCAGGATCGGGTCGCTGGGTGACGGGTAGCCTGTGGTGAGCCATAGCACCCTCAAGCCCGCCTCCGGCCTCGGCCTCCCGGCGATTGATCCATGGAACGCTGCGCAGAGGTTCGGCGCGACTCATCGCTTTGCGCTCTTGCGCCAAGAGCTCTTGTCCCGTAGAGGACGCCAATTGTCAGAGCAAACATCAGCCACACAACCTTGGGGTTGAGGAGATCCAGGAAAAATGCCTGTATGAGGAACGCCAGCACAACCGTCTGCAGCACCCGACCGTACGGATGCGCGGCAGGTCGCCAGATCATAGCCAGGAAGAACCAGAGCAGCAGCGCAAGACCGACCGGTCCCAACTCAGCAAGGATGGCCAGGTAAGTATTGTGAGCTCCGAAACCTCGTGGTTCCTGAACATCCGACTCGCCGGGCACATATCGGTCCTCGTTATTGAACCTGACGACCGCTTCATTGATAGTCACTGGGGCGAGGGTTGGAAGTTGTTGGATTTGGAACGATGACGTCTGTAGGAGGGTGGGACCAAACGCAACTGGGAAGTTGAAGTAGCCGACTCCGATGATGGGGTGGCTAGCTACGATGTTCAGGCCGACCTGCCAGATGGCGAGTCGGCCCGCGCCGCCAGTATCCAGCGCCGCTTCGGTACGCGCTATGAGTTGCGGCAGGATCCCGGGGAGTTGAAGCGATCCAAGTGTCATGAGCGACAGTGCACCGACGAGTGCGAGCCGCTGCGCAGCGCGGAGCCGCGGTAGCGCGAAAACGATGATTACCACCGCGAGAGCCAGCCATGCACTTCGGGTCCCGGACATTAGTAGGCCCAGACCGCAAAGGAACAGGGCGGGCAGCGCAAGCGCGGCCTTGGGCCCGCGGTTTAGCGACTCATGAAGCAAGAACAGGAAGGCCGGCATCAGGCTGGTAGCGAACCAAGCTGGGCCCTCGGCGAATACCGACGCGCGACCATCGACCGCCGACGATTGGGACATCAGGTTTAGGGATCCGAGGACGGCGACAAGCGTGGCCGAGAGGGAGTAAGCCCACATCACGGGCCTCACCGCAGACAGGTCCTTACTTACCAAATCCGCAATTAGTAGCGCAAGCGCGAACTGTTGCAGAAGGCTCAGCACGCCTGACAGCGCGAAGTCGGGGTCGAGCGCCCATAGCACGCTCGTAGCGGCGAATGCCATGAATGCCCATCCGCCCACCGGGATGACGCGGAGCTGGAGTTGGAGGAGCCGCGAGACGAGGTAGGTAGCCGCGAGAACAACACCCACCGCTCTGGGGAGCGTGCCAATCTGGTCCACGAGGACGAATCCCTGGAGGGGCAGCAGCGCGACGTACGCGAGAAGCGCGACCCGCGGCGCGCGTATCGCCACAGCAGCGAAACCGATCGCACCAATGCCGGCACCGACGTATGGAAGCCTGTCCATCGCTGCCGCGAGCCCAACCAGTGCGGCCGACGCGGCTAGCCCAGCGATCAACAGGAGACCTGCTACCGCCGGCCGCAAGTTCACCGATCGAGCGAAGCCCGCCAAAGGAGTTACGAGCATCTCGCTCCGGTACTGACAAGGCCCTGCCACTCAATGCGCGCGAGTCGTGGTCGACGGAAAACGGACGACTGCGTCACGCCTCGAGAACGGTTGGGTGTCACGCTGCCCGTCCCGCAAGGGCCGCGAGCACCCGGCGTAATTCCGGGACACGACGCACGACGATGTAGTAGTTGCCGACGATCGTCACTCCGACGGCGAGGTAAGTCAGCGCGGCGTTCGCCGAGGCGACGGCGGCGGCGAGGAGGACAGAAAGAGGCACCATAGCGAGAGCCAAGCGAAGGGACGGTCGCAATACTCGCAGAGTGGTCGTGTGCGCTGCCTGAAGGAACCACCCCGTCGAGATGAGATTGATGATGACCCCGCTTGCCGCCAAGAGTGCCACGGCTACAGTCTGGGACCCTAAGAACCCACCGACATACACCGAGAGCGATCGCACCAGCAGCGCGACCGCGGTGAAGGCAAGCATGGGCCCCTGACGCTCGCGGACGACGACGATCGCACTCAGCGGAGTCGCCACGAGCGAGACCGCGAACCAAGGCGCCAGAAGCTGCGCATACCGCCCGGCAAGGGTCCACGTCTCGCCAAAGATACCGGCGAAGAGCTCGGGTCCAGCGATGGCGACGGCGATGAAGACAGGCAGGCCTAAACCCAACAGAGAGAGCGCTAGTCGCTCCGTGATCGACCCGAGTCGCTCCGGCTCACCGCGCAAGTCAGCAGCGCTTGACGTGTACACCTCATGCACCGGCTGCTCGAGCAGCGCTCCGGGAAGGGCCATGATCCGCATGGCGAGGGCGTAGATCCCAACGGCACCAATTCCGAAGGACGCGGCCATCAAGACGTACGGGACCTGCGAGCTGGCCGAATTCAGCAAACCCGCTCCAACGCTGAAGAGTGGGAACCTCACGTAGCGCCTGGCGACGGAGGCGATCGCAAGGCGAGTTGGACGACGAAAATGTTGTCGCTCCCGAAATAGAGCGCTTCCGAGAACCACACTACCGGTGA
>JALYSZ010000228.1 GCA_030854525.1 Chloroflexota bacterium
GCCCACGGCCGCGCCGGCACCAACCGCGACGACGAGCATGATCGCGGCTACGGCGAGAGCGGTACTCGGGCGAAGCGCCCCGGGTGGGATCAGTTCATGGCCTCGAGTCTCTTTATGCGCTCCTCGATGGGCGGATGGGTGTCGAAGAGGTGGTCAAAGAATGCGGGGGCGTCCTTCAGCGGATTGGCGATATACAAGGATGCGGTCGCCTTGTTCGCCACCTCGAGCGGCTCCTTGTCGGCCGCAATCTTGCGCAGCGCGGACGCGAGCCCCGGAGGGTAACGGGTGAGAAGCGCACCCGAGGCGTCGGCGAGGTACTCGCGCTGCCGCGACACCGCGAGCTGGATGAGCGTCGCGATGATCGGCGTCAGCACCGCGAGGGCAATCGCGATCACCGCGATGATCGCGCCGCCGCCGCCACGATCGCGATCCCGACGTCCACCCTGCGTCCAGAAGAACGATCGCCACATCCAGTCGGCGAGGAGCGCGACCGTACCGACGAGAACGGTCACGAGGACCATGACGCGGATATCGCGGTTCCCAACGTGCGACAGCTCGTGCGCGATCACCCCCTCGAGCTCCGTGCGGTCGAGCTTGTCGAGAAGGCCGCGCGTCAGGGCGATCGACGCGTGCTGGGGATCGCGTCCGGTGGCGAACGCGTTCGGTGCGGAATCGTCGATCAGGTAGATCTTCGGCGTCGGAATGCCCAGCCCAAGGGCGAGCGACTCGACGACGCCGCGAAGCCTCGTCTCCTCGTCCGGGCCGAGCTCGCGAGCCCGGCTCTGGGCGAGGATCAGCTTGTCGCCGGCGAAGTAGGAGGTGAGCGCTCCGGCGATCGAGATCACGAACGCGAACGGAAGTGCGGCGACGCCGCCACCCGGCGCAAAGTACTCGCCGACGAAGTACGCGAGCACCGCGATGAGAGCGGTGAAGGCGGCGATCAGGGCGACCGTCCGCCAGCGATTCGCGGCGGCGGCCTCGTAAACGGAAAGTCGCGCGGGGGTGGGATCTGCAGTCACGTTAGGGAAAGGCTAGAGCCTCGCTAGAACTTCACCTGCGGCGCCTCGCGTTCGGTCGCGTCGGCGAGCTCGAAGTACTGCTCGGCCTTGAAGCCCAGCATTTCGGCAAAGAGGTTCGTCGGAAAGGTTTGGAGCGACGTGTTGTAGTCGCGTACGTTCCCGTTGTAGAAGCGGCGGGCGAACGCGAGCTTGTCCTCGGTCGCTGTCAGGTTCTCGGACAGGTCCTTGAACTCCTGCACCGCCTGTAGCTGCGGATAGTTTTCGGCTACCGCGAAGACCGAGCGGAGAGCACCGGTCAACATGTTCTCGGCCTGCGCGCGCTGCTCTGGCGTCGCCGACGCGCCAGCGGCCACCGCTGCGGCTCGGGCTTCGGTCACCTTCTGAAAGACCGTGGACTCGTGCGTCGCGTATCCCTTGACGGTCTCGACGAGGTTCGGGATGAGGTCGTGGCGCCGCTTGAGCTGGACGTCGATGTCCGCCCACGCCTCCTTCACGCGCTGACGGAGCGTGACGAGACGGTTGTAGGTCGCGATGAAGAAGAGGGCGACCGCCCCGAGGATGACGAGGACCACGATGATCTCCACGAACCCCTCCCTGCGAGTTCGAGGCTAGCAGAAGGCTCGCGCGAGAGTGGAGCGTCGAGTCCGAACTAACCGAGAAGCGCTTTGACCGCGCGCACGATGTGCACCGTACTTATGCCGGCGTCGTCCAGCATCTCGGCAGGCTTACCCGAACCAGGCATGTTGCGGACGGCGAGGTGCCGGTAGCGGAGGTCGCGAACGCCGCGGTCGGCGAGTGCCGCGAGGACCGCGTCGCCGATCCCGCCCTCGACCCAATGGTCTTCGACCACGACGATGCGGCCGCCGGTCGCGCGCACGGCGTCGGCGAGGGTCTCCGCGTCGATCGGCTTCACTGTGTAGAGGTCGATGACGCGCACCGGTATGTCCTCGTGCGCGAGAACGTCTACCGCTTTCAGCGCCTCGTGCAGGGTGATGCCCGCCGCGACGATCGTCGCGCGATCCTTGTTCGAGCCCCCGCGCACGACTTTGCTGCCGCCGATCGGAAAGCTTTCGCCCTTGTCGTAGATGATCGCGGTCTTCTCTCGCGTGGTCCTCAAGTAAGTGATGCCATCCCGATCGGCCATTTGCGCCACGAGCTTCGCGGTCTGGTTCCCATCTGAGGGGTACAGGACGGTGCTGCCGTGCACCGCGCGCATCATCGCGAGATCCTCGAGGCCCATCTGCGAGGGACCGTCCTCGCCGATCGAGACGCCGGCATGCGAGCCGACGAGACGGATCTGCGCCTGCGAGATCGCCGCCATGCGGATGAAGTCGTAGGCGCGCGTGAAGAACGCGGCGAAGGTCGACGCGAACGGGACCAGGTCCACGACCTGCATCCCCACCGCGGCCGCGACCATCTGCTGCTCGGCGATGTACATCTCGAAGAACCGCTCGGGCGCGGTCTTTTTGAAGTCCTCCGCGTGCGTCGAGTTCGAGACCTCGGCGTCGAGCACGACGACATCCTTGCGAGCCGCTCCGAGCGCGGCCAGCGCTTCGCCGTAGGCTTTGCGGGTCGCGATCGGCTCGGTGTAGGACCGCAGCGCGAGCGAGCCCGTTCGCTGCATCGAGGGCCGCTCCCAACGCTCCGGCTTCGCGACAGGGAAGGTGCGCGAACGGATCTCGCCACCGAGCTCGGCGATCGCCTGTTTGGCCTGCTCGGGGTCGAGGGCCTTGCCGTGCCAGCCTTCCTTGTTCTCGAGGAACGAGACCCCCTTGCCTTTCACGGTGCGAGCGATCACCGCGGTCGGCCGGGCCGCGGCGCGGGCGCGCGCGTACGCGTCGTCGATCTCCGCGAGGTCGTGGCCATCGATGACGATCGGATCGACGCCGAACGCGCGGACGCGCGCCGCGTAGGTTCCCATGTCCCACTCGAGCTCGGTCGGCCCGCGCTGTCCGAGCCGATTGACGTCGAAGATGACTGTGAGATTCGCGAGCCCTTCGTGGCCGGCCCGGTCGAGCGCCTCCCAGATCGAGCCCTCGGCGCTCTCGCTGTCGCCGACGAGGACCCACACCTGATATGGAGCCTCGAGCACGCGCTTGCCGGCGAGCGCCACGCCGACGCCGATCGGTAGCCCCTGTCCGAGGGACCCCGTCGCCACATCGACCCATGGAAGGATCGGCGTGGGGTGCCCCTGAAGGCGGCTCCCGAACTTCCGGAACGTCATGAGTTCGTCGTCGTTGATCGCGCCCGCCGCCTTGAACATCGAATACACGAGCGGCGACGCGTGGCCCTTCGAAAAGATGAGGTGATCGTTCGCCGGGTTTTCAGGCTGCCCGAAGTCATAGCGGAGGTGACCAGCAAGCAAGACGGCGATCAGGTCGGCCGCAGAAAGCGAGGATGTGGGATGTCCGGACGCCGCCGCGGTGGAGCAGCGAATGCTGTCAATGCGCAGCTGGCGGGCTAACTCACGATGGAGCTCGAGTTTGGTGCCGGTTTCGGCCACCGTCGCCACCTTCTAACCCTACCGCACAATGCAGACCGCAAAGAGCACGAGGAACACGGACCAAAATCTCGCCCGAAGGGCGATAAAAGAGGCGCGAGCGTGGAGATAGGTCTGTACGGCTTGGGGCGCATGGGCGGGAACATGGTGACGCGGCTCGCGCGCGGCGGGCATCGCGTGATCGCCGGGAACCGCAGCCCCGAGCCGGTGCAGGAAGCGTCGAAGCACGGGGCGGTCGCGTCGAGCTCCGTCGAGGACATGGTCAAGAACATGAAGCCGCCTCGCGTGCTCTGGGCCATGGTCCCCGCGGGCGACGTGACCGACCACGCGCTCGATGAGTTCGCCCGCTTCGCGTCACCAGGCGATGTCCTCGTCGACGGGGGCAACAGCTACTTCCGCGACTCGATGAGACGCGCCACCAAGTATTCCGGGATGGGGTTCCGATGCCTCGACGTCGGCGTGTCCGGAGGGATCTGGGGCCTCGAGAACGGCTACAGCATGATGGTCGGCGGACCCGCCGACGCGGTCGCGATCGCGAAGCCCGCGCTCGACACGCTCGCGCCCCCGAATGGCTGGGCCCACTTCGGGAAGAACGGCGCCGGCCACTTCGTGAAGATGGTCCACAACGGGATCGAGTACGGGATGATGCAGGCCTACGGCGAAGGCTTCGAGCTCCTGCACGCGAGCGAGTTCGAGCTCGACCTCCGAAAGGTCTCCACCGTCTGGCTTCAGGGAAGCGTGGTGCGCTCGTGGCTCCTCGAGCTCGCCGAACGCGCATTCGAGCAGGAGGGGAGTGACCTCAAGAACATCAAGGGCTGGGTCGAAGACTCCGGCGAGGGTCGCTGGACCGTGCTCGAGGCCGTCACGCACGGCGTGCCCATGACCGCGATCGCCCACTCGCTCTTCGCGCGCTTCGTGTCGCGGCAGGAGGACAGCTACGCAATGAAAGTCGCGGCCGCGCTCCGCAATCAATTCGGCGGTCACGCGGTCAAGAAGGAATAGGAGCTGGCCACCTCGACCCTCAACCGGCTGCGCGAGGGCTTCCGGCTCTCGCGTATCCCCGAGCCCTCGACGATCGTCATCTTCGGCGGCTCGGGCGATCTCGCTCAGCGCAAGCTCATCCCCGCGCTCTACAACCTCGCGCTCCAGCGGCTGCTCCCGGCGACGTTCTCCATCGTGGGGTCGGCGCGCAAGCCGCTGAGCCACGAGCAGTACCGCGAGGAGCTGCATGACGCGGCAGCGCAATACAGCCGCACGAAACCTTTGAACGAGGAGGTCTGGCGCAGCTTCGCGGAGCATCTGCATTTCGTCGCGACCGCGGACGATGCCGGGTACGAAGAGCTCCGCCGCACGCTCGACCAGCTCGATTTCGCACTCGGGACACACGCGAACCGGCTCTTCTACCTCGCGACACCGCCACCCGCCTACGAGCCGATCGTCAAGGCGATCGGCGACCACCGCCTGCGCGGCGCGACCGGATGGGCGCGCATCGTCGTCGAGAAGCCGTTCGGCCACGACCGCGAGTCGGCGCTCGCCCTCAACGAGGTTGTGCACACCGTCTTCCGCGAAGACGAGGTGTTCCGCATCGATCACTACCTGGGCAAGGAGACTGTTCAGAACATCCTCGTGATGCGTTTCGCGAACGGGATCTTCGAGCCCATCTGGAACCGCCAGTACGTGGACCATGTCCAGATCACGGTGGCCGAGACGATCGGCGTCGAAGAGCGCGCAGGCTACTACGACCAGGCCGGCGCGATGCGCGACGTCGTCCAGAATCACCTGCTTCAGCTCCTGGCGCTCGTCTCGATGGAGCCGCCGGCAGCGTTCGACGACAAGGCTGTCCGCGACGAGAAGGTGAAGGTGATGCGCGCGCTTCGCCGAATCGCGGGCGAAGACCTAACGATGAACGCGGTGCGAGGGCAATACACACACGGTTTCATCGAGGGCGTGCCGGTGCCCGGATATCGCGAGGAGGCAGGCGTCGCGCGCGACTCGCGTACCGAGACGTACGTCGCGCTGAAGACGTGGGTCGATAACTGGCGCTGGGAAGGGACTCCCTTCTACCTCCGCACGGGAAAGCGGCTGCCGAAACACTCGACGGAGATCGCCATCCAGTTCCGCGTCGCGCCTCATCAGCTCTTCTCCCTGGAGGCCCTGGCGGGCCTCGAGCCGAACGCGCTCGTCCTTCGCATCCAACCAGACGAAGGCATCTCGCTCAGGTTCGCCGCGAAGGTCCCGGTACAGGGAATCCGCATCCGCGCGGTGAACATGGATTTCGACTACGGAGCGTCCTTCATGGTCGACGCGCCCGATGCCTACGAGACGCTCATCCTCGACGCCCTCCGCGGCGACGCGACCCTCTTCACCCGACACGACGAAGTCGATCAGCAGTGGGCGTTCGTCGACCCGATCATCAAGGGTTGGGCCGAGTCCACCGAAGGGCCCGCGCTTTACGAGGCCGGAACCTGGGGCCCAACCGAAGCGGACGACCTCATCGAACGGGATGGACGGAAATGGCGAAAGGCGTAGCCACCGACACGACGTTCTGGGGCGCGCTCCAAAGCGGCGTCGCCGCGCTCGAACGCGAGCTCACTCGGCTCCGCCGCGCACAGAGCGCACACGCCCGCGAGCTCGGCCGCCCGCTCGCTCGTGCGTCCGTGCTCAATCTCATCGTCTTCGCCGATCGGGAGGAGCACGCGCGCCGCGCGGCACGAAGCATCGCGGATCTTGCGCTCCGCCATCCGTCCCGCGCGATCGTCGTGCTCGTAGACCGCGACAAGCATGAGGGCCTGGAGAAACGCATCGACATGCATTGCCGGCTGCCGATCCCCGACGGCGCGCGACAGGTCTGCTACGAGCAGATCCTCGTTCGCGCGATGGGGGATGTCGACGATCGGCTCGCGTCCGCGGTGATCCCTCTTCTCGTGCCCGACCTTCCGATCTTCCTCTGGTGGACCGGAACCCCACCTCTCGGCTCGCGCTCGTTCGGAGATCTGTTGCGTCTCACAGACCGGCTGGTCGTCGACTCGGCGGACTTCGCGCGGCCCGAGGTTACGCTGCCGGTCATCGCGCGCATCTCCGAGGCGGCGCGCGGACGGTTCGGCCTCACCGATCTCAATTGGACGCGACTCACACCATGGCGCGAGATCGCGACATCCTTCTTCGACGTCCCCTCGTGGCGCCTCTTTCTCGACGGTATCACCGGCCTGCGTGTCGGTTTCGCCGTGGACATGGATGGACGTGACATCCATCCCTCGCAGGCGTTGCTCTTCGTGGGATGGCTCGCGTCGCGTCTCGGCTGGCGACCGCTCGAGACGCTCGCCCCCTCGGAAGCCGGCGGACTGTTGTTCGCGATCGCGCGCCCCGACGGCGCGCGGATCATGGTCCGCGTACGGCCGCGCTTCGAACGAGGCCTTGCGGAAGGCGACATCTCGGGGATCCGCGTCCAGGCCACCGGCGCTCGGCAGCAGGCCGAGTTCGTCGTGAAACGACAACCCGATCCACGACATCAGACGGCCACGGTCTTCCTGGACGGGGAGCGGCGGTGGGAGCGCACGATGCCCCTCCCATCGCCGGCCATCGTCGAGCTCATTGGTGAGGAGCTTTCGATCCTCGGAAGCGACCGCACCTACGAGGCGGCCCTCGAGGCCCTCGTCGAGCTCGCCTAGTGAGTTAGCACACAAGTTGCGGACGAACGACGGCATGGCCAGCGAGAAGTCAGGGGAGCTTCGCGCGCCCGGCTCGTCGCGCCTCCTCGCCGAACGTTATCGGCTGATCGAGAGGATCGACGAGGGCGGCGCTGGCGAGGTGTGGCGTGCCCGCGACGAGAAGCTCGACCGCGACGTCGCGATCAAGCTGCTCGGTCCCGACGCGGGCGACGCTTTCCGTGCGCGTTTCGCCGACGAGGCGCGCCGCGCGGCCGCGGTCGTCCACCCAAACGTCGTGATGGTCTTCGACGAAGGCCACGATGGCGCGGACGCGTTCATGGTCATGGAACTCGTGCCGGGAAAGACTCTCCGGGAGATCGTCGCCGAGCGCGGGCCGTTGCCCGGGCACGAGGTCGCTCGCCTGATCAGGCAGGTCGCAGGTGCGCTTGACGCGGCGCACGCCGCGGGAGTCGTCCACTGCGACGTGAAACCGGCGAACGTCATCGTGGACCCCGAGGGCGTCGCGAAGCTCACCGATTTCGGTATCGCGCGCGCCGCGCGCGATCGCGATGAGCAAGAGCTTCTCGGCACGGCACGGTACATCGCGCCCGAGCGAGTCGAAGGTGGGCCAGTCACCGCGCGGACCGACGTGTACGGTCTCGGCCTCGTCTCCTACGAGCTGCTCACTGGTAGGCCCGCGTTCGACGGCGGGACGAGCGAAGAGCTGGTGCGCGAGCGCCTTCTCGGGCCTCCGCCGTCGCTTCGGCTCGCGCGTGTCGGTATCGATGACCGGCTCGACCCGATCGTTGGGCGCGCGCTCGCGACCGTGCCGGACCGCCGCTACGCGAGCGCGGGTGACTTCGCTCGAGCCTTCTCCGGCGTCGCCGACCGCGACACCGATCCGACCTCATCACTCTCGGCGTTCGGCCGCGCGCGGACCCGACGTGGGTGGTCGTTGCCGCGCCTCGACAGCAGCGTCGCCATCCTCGCCGTACTCGCGATCCTCTTCGCGCTTTTCTTGTTCTTCTCGTCATTCCCCAAAGCGGCGCTCCCCGGTCCGAACCCATCCGCGGCACCGACCGCGGCTGTCGCCGGCACACCCAATGTCATCGGCAAGAGGCTGTCCGACGCGATCAGTACGCTGCAGGCCGCTGGCTTCGCCAACGTCGCCTGGCTTCCAGGCCCGGGACAGGGCGGCCAGTGCGCCGTAGTGCGGCAGGACCCACCGGCAGGCACGGCGCTGGCTCGCGGCGCAACGACCACGTTGACGTACGTTGCCGGAATAGCCTGCACGACGAAAGGGGACTAGGGCTGGCAGCCCGAACGGCGGCACGCACCGACCCCGGGCGCGTGCGTGAGAACAACGAAGATCGCTACCTCGTCCGCGAGGGAGGCAACACGATCCTCCTCGCGGTGGCAGACGGAGTCGGCGGCGAGGCGGGCGGCGAGATGGCAAGCGCCACCGCGGTCGACGCGCTCGCTGCAACCTTCTTCGGTGCCGGCCGCGACTCGGTGACGCCCGCGGAAGCGCTGGCGGCCGCCATCCGCGGCGCGAACGACGCGGTGGTGGGCGCCGCCGGCCAAAGCGGCCAGCAGGGTGCCGCCTCCACCC
>JALYSZ010000287.1 GCA_030854525.1 Chloroflexota bacterium
AGGTGGGGAGGGTGCGGCGAGCGCGCGGCCCCGAGCCCGTGACAGGACCCGCACACCGCTCCCGCCTCACCGGGATCCGGACAAGAAAAAGCCCGGGCACCCCAGGGGAGCAGGGAGTGCCCGGGCAGTAGGCAGAACTGGCCGACGGGCGGGTCGGCCAGGGCCTGACGGAGTGGATCAGCTACACCCGGTGGTCTCTCCGCAGTTCTCGCACTTGTGGCAGGTCCCGCTACGAACGGTCAACCAGCCGCAGCGCGGACAGGGGGGCGCATCGGGTGTGGAATTGAGACGTCGGTAGGCGGGGGCTGCGGCGACCGGGGCGGTCGCGTGACCGTTCCCGTTCGGTGCGGGCGCTTCGGGCATCGCCAGCTGCACGACGCGATTCAGGAGCTCGAGCTGCGGTGTGGCGTCGGCGACCTCGGTCGTGCGAACGAGGCCGAGCGCCGCCCGCTCAGGCTCCGAAAGAAAGCGATTCCCTAACCAGCGGAAGACATAGTCGACGATGGATTTCGCGAAACCGATCTCGGGATTGCCGGTCCAACCGGCCGGCTCGAAGCGCATGTGCCCGAACTTCTCGACGAGGTGGGACAGCGGAACGCCGTACTGGAATAGGAGCGAAACGCTGGTGGCGAAGGCATCCATCATCCCCGAGAGGGTCGAACCTTCCTTCGCCATGGTGACGAACAGCTCGCCGGGCGTGTTGTCCTCGAAGAGCCCGACCGTGATGTAGCCCTCGTGCCCTTCGATCGAGAACTTGTGGGTGAGCGAGGCTCGTGTGTCGGCGAGACGGCGGCGCTGTGGTCGCGTGACCTCGACGATCCGCTCGATGATCGTCTCGGCCGTCTTTGTGTTGGCTTCCTTGTTGCTCGTGTTTACCGGCTGGACCTTCTTGCTGCCGTCACGGTAGATCGCGATCGCCTTGAGCCCGTGCTTCCATGCCTCCATGTACGCGTCGCTAACGTCGGCCACGGTCGCGGTCTCCGGAAGGTTCACGGTCTTCGAGATCGCGCCCGAGATGAAGGGCTGGACCGCGCCCATCATCTTGATGTGGCCCATGTGGGGGATCGTGCGCACGCCGTTCTCGGGCTTGAACGCGCAATCAAAGACCGCGAGGTCTTCGTCCTTAATGCCCGGAGCGCCCTCGATCGTGCCGTACCGCTCGATATAGGTGGTGATGGCGCCCGAATCGGTCTCGGTGTAGCCAAGACGCCGCAAGGCCTCGGGGACGCTGCCGTTGACGAGCTTCAGCATCCCGCCGCCGACGAGCTTCTTGTACTTCACGAGGGCGATGTCCGGCTCAACGCCGGTGGTGTCGCAATCCATCATGAAACTGATCGTTCCCGTCGGCGCGAGGACCGATGCCTGTGCGTTGCGGTACCCCGCCGGAAGCCCGAACGTGACGGCGTCGTCCCAGGCTTGGCGCGCCGCCGAAAGGAGGCTCGCCGGGAGGAGCTCGTCGCGGATTCGGTACGCGTGTAGCCGGTGCATCTGGATGACGCGGTCGTGCGCGTCCTTGTTCTTCAGGTATGCGTCGTAGGGCCCCACCGCCTCCGCGATCCGGCCGGACTGCGCGTACGCGGCACCCGTCATGAGAGCGGTGACCGCGGCGCCGTAGGCGCGTCCCTCGTTCGAGTCGTACGGAAGCCCGCGCTGCATGAGGAGCGCGCCGAGGTTCGCGTACCCCAGCCCAAGCTGCCGGTGGGAGCGGGCGTTCTCGCCGATCGTGGCGGTCGGATAGTCGGAGTACCCGACGAGGATGTCCTGCGCCGTGAGCACGATGTTGACCGCGGAGCGGAAACGCTCCACATCGAACTCGCCGTCGCTGTGCACGAAGCGCAGGAGGTTGAGCGACGCGAGGTTGCATGCCGAGTCGTCGATGCTCATGTATTCCGAGCAGGGGTTAGATCCGTTGATCCGTCCGCTCGCCGGTGATGTATGCCAGTCGTTGATCGTGGTGTCGAATTGCATCCCTGGGTCGCCGCACTGCCAGGCCGCCTCGGCGATCTCGCTCAACAGAGCGCGCGCCTTGACCGTCTCGAGCACGGTGCCGCCGACGCGAGCGGTGAGGCCCCAGTCTTCGTCGGCCTTGACCTTCCTCATGAACTCGTCGGTCACGCGGACCGAGTTGTTTGCGTTCTGGAACTGGATCGACCGCCAAGCTTCGCCATTGAGGCTCATGTCGTAACCGGCCTCACCGAGAGCCCAGGCCTTCTTCTCTTCCTTGGCCTTGCACCAGATGAACTCGTGGACGTCGGGGTGGTCCGCGTCCAGGATCACCATCTTCGCCGCGCGCCGCGTGGTGCCGCCGGACTTGATCGACCCGGCAACCGAATCCGCGCCGCGCATGAATGACACCGGTCCCGAGGCGAAGCCGCCGCCGGAAAGGTTCTCTTTCTGAGAGCGGATCCGTGAGACGTTCACACCCGAGCCGGATCCGCCTTTGAAGATGATTCCTTCGTCGCGGAACCAATCGAGGATCGAGTGCATGTCGTCCTCTACTGACAGGATGAAACAGGCCGACGCCTGCTGCGGGACGCCCTCCACGCCGATGTTGAACCACACCGGTGAGTTGAAGGAGGCGTGCTGGTGAACCATGAGGTATTTGAGCTCGTCGGCAAAGGCATCGCGGTCAGCGGCGCTCGCGAAATAGCCGCCCTCGAAGCCGGCGCGGGCGATGGTGTCGACGACGCGGTCGACCATCTGCCTGACGCTCGACTCCCGCTCCGGAGACCCGAGCTTCCCGCGGAAGTACTTCGACGCGACGACGTTCGTCGCGGTCTGCGACCAGAACCGGGGGACCTCGACGCCCTTCTGCTCGAAGACGTTACCGCTCTCGCCCGGGATCGCCGAGTCGCGGAGCTCCCACTCGATCTCGTTGTACGGGTGGACGCCCTCGCGGGTAAAACGGCGCTCGATCCGCAGCCCTTTTGGCGCGGCGTGCTGGATGGATTCCTGCGCGATGTCGGCGATTGCCATGTCGGTGCCCCCTAGAAAGCCGCGAGGCTTGAGCCGCTCGTCAGAGCCTTAAGAAGAAGGAGAAGGAGCCTCTCGCCTGCGGACGCGGAAGCGAACGGCCGACGGGTCATCTGACACTCCTTCTAACTTCCCTGATGCTCATCTTTGCCACTACATCTGGGCCCAGCCGCCCGGTCAGGCACAACATCTAGCGGCGCAGGGGGCGAACCGTAGACCCGCGATATTGCTATGTCAAGGGCTTGGGTTCATCAAGGTTGGCGAAACAAATCTGGTAGCGGCAGGGCGTTCAGCGGGCAAGCGGACGCGACCGAAAACGGCCGCGAAAAGATCAGGCGGGCGAGGCGACCTGCGCGGAACGAGCGGCTTCGACGAAGGCGCGCATGCCCTTGCGAAGGTCGCTCTCCCCAATGTTGAGCGCCGGTATGAAGCGAACGACCTGGTCGTGGAAACCGCAGGTGATGAGGAGCACATCGCGTTCGAGCGCCGCTGCGATCGCCGCCTTGGCGACCGACTTGTCGTCGAACTCCGCCGCGACCATCGCGCCGAAACGGCGGACCTCGCGAAGGCGCGGATGCGAACGCAGAGGTGCGAGCTCGTCGACCATGATCTCGCCGATCGTCTCGGCTCTCGCGACGAGGTTCTCGTCGCGGATGACCTGCAGCGTGGCGAGCCCTGACGCGCAGGACACGGGATTGCCGCCGAACGTCGAGCCGTGCGTGCCGGTGCGCCACCGGTCCATGCGCTCGCGGGTCGAGATGACTGCGCCGAGCGGCATGCCACCACCGAGCGCCTTCGCCGCCGTCAGGACGTCGGGCGTGACGTCGAACTTCTGCGCCGCGAACCATGCGCCGGTCCGCCCCATGCCCGTCTGGACCTCGTCGAATACCAGCAGAGCGCCGATCTTCGTCGCAAGCTCGCGTAGCGCGCGCAGGAACGATGCGGGAGCCGCGACGTAGCCGCCCTCGCCGAGCACCGGTTCGATGACGATGGCCGCGACGTGCTCGGGCGGGACCTCGTGCTCGAGCATCGCCTCGAGCTCGGCGAAACAGTGCGTCGCGCACGCCTCCGCGTCGTGCGCATCGGGCAGAGCGCACGCCAGAGCGTAGGGATACGGGGCGACGTACACCTCGGGAAGAAGGGCGCCGTAGCCGCGGCGGTACTGGGCCTTCGATGTCGTGAGGCTCGCGGCGCCGACGGTCCGGCCGTGGAATCCGCCGCGGAAGGTGATGATCGCTTCACGGCCCGTCGTCTGACGCGAGAGCTTTATCGCCCCCTCGACCGCCTCCGCGCCGCTGTTGCCGAAGAACACCGAGTCGAGCCCGCGCGGCGTGATGGTCGCGAGCTGCTCGGCGAGCGCGATGTTCGCTTCGTACTTCGCGACACCGGTTGAGATGTGCATGAGCCGCTGCGCCTGGTCGACGACGGCCTTCACGACACGCGGATGCGAGTGTCCGACCACGGTGACGGCGATCCCGCAAGTGAGGTCGAGCACGCGACGACCGTCGGTCGTGACGAGCCAGCTCCCCTCCCCGCGCTCGATCGACAGCCAGGTGTAGTGGCCGAGGACGGTCGGGAGAACCTTTCGTGCGCGCGCTTCGAAGTCGGACATCGCGTCCACTCTATCGGCTACGACCTCGTTCGCGCGCCACTCAGCCGGGCCGGCGCTCGTCGCCCTCGGATGTGACCAGGATCTGCAACGTCGCGCGGTCTTCGCCGATCACGCGCACGCGATAGCCAGGGACGCCGGCGCGGAGAGCCGCGGCGAGGCGATCGGTCCCCTGGTAGCTCACCCTGACCTTCAATACGCCGTGGCGGTAGTACTCCGTCCGAAGCTGCCCCACACCGCGCACCTTCCGCAGCGCGAGCTCGAAGCGATGCCAGTCGTCCGCCGTCGGAAGCGGGGTCACGACGAGATCGACCTCGCCCGGTCCCGGCGCCCCGCGTGGTGACGGGATGGCGGGCTCGGCCTTTTCACGCTCCTCCGCGAGCGCTTTGTGGATGAGCGCGCTCTGCGCGCGGTCTTCTTTCGCGGGTAGCAGGCGCGGCTTCGGTGCGGAAGGGATCGGTCCATCAAGGCGCGTTGGCGGCTGAGGTGGAGTCGCCTCCTGTGGTGGGGTGGGGTCGGGCGGCGGCGCGGGCTGTGGCTGCCTCGCTCCAATGCGCCCCGCGAGGTCGACGATCTCCTCGTGACCCTTGTCTTTCTTTTTGTCCTTCTTGTCGTCCTTCGGCACTTCTACCCCCGGAGCCGCAGCACGTACCACGCGATGGCGATCACTATCACCGCCAGCGCAAGGGCCGCCACGACGATGGCCGCCGACCAGCGCCGCGCAGCCGGGGCGAGGGCACGATCGATCGCGGTACGAATCTCCTCGGCGGTCGCGTCCTTGCGGAGCCAGCCCTGCCCGAGGGCGAAGCGCTCCGCGAGCCTCCGCCCGTCATGGGGATTGCCGGAAAGAACGATGGTTGGCATCGGAAGCACCTCCGTGCGTCCCCGCGGTACGAGGACACCGTCGACCAGCGCGAGATCGGGGATCCAGCCGTCCAGCCCCGACGCCACCTGTTCTAGCGACTGCGCGCGCCTCACCTCGTATCGATCCTCTATCCGCAGCAGCGCCTCGAGCGCCGCGCCGATGCTTGGGTGCCCCACGACGAGCAAGACCTTAGGCCGCGTGATGCGCGGATGATGCCCTTCCTGGCCGCAGTCGTATACGCTCTGCGCCACACGCGGGGAAGTGGGCAGAGAAGCGAGCATTCGGAGGGTGACCGCGTGTCCGACGAGCCCAAGGGTCTAAGCGCGTCCGGCGACATCATTGGCGCGCTCTCCGACCGTGTCACTGAGCTCACCAAGCGGGTTGGCTCACTAGAGTCGGAGCTTGATTCCGCGCGCAAACGCGTAGCGGTCTACGAGGAGTTCGACGCTACCGTCCGCGACGCGCTCTCGGGCGCGCTCCGCGCCGCCCACGAGATCCGCGCGCGCGCCGAGAACGCCGCGCACCAGATCCTCGAGCAGGCCCGCGAGGAACGGAAAATCCTGATCAAAGAGATCGAACGGCTTCGCGAGGAGCGCGATGGTCTCGCCGACGAGATCGCGTCGACGCGGCGGAGCGGGTTCTCGGCCCTTCGCGGTCCACGGCGCGAACCGGCGGCCGCTCCCGAGAAGGCGGTCGAGGAAACCAGTCCAGACTCGCGCGCTCTAGCGGCGGACGCGCTCCGTGGCGTCTTCACCGAGCTACTCGAGGACATCCGCCGTCAAGCCGGCACTGTCGCCGACGCGGCACGCGAAGCGAACGCCGCGGCGGCGCAAGCGAAGACCGCGCAGGAGCAGGCCCGCGTCGCTCAAGACGACGCACGCTCCGCCCAGGAGGAGGCGCGCCGCGCCCTCGAGACGCAGCGCACCGCCGAGGCGCAGCGCGCATCGGAGGCAGCCCGCGCGGCAGAGCAAGCACAACGCGCGACCGAAGATGCCGCGCGCGCCGCCGATGAGGCGCGCAAGGTCGCGGAGGCGCAGCGACTGGCGCAACAGCAGGCCGATGCGGATCGAGCGGCGGAAGCCGAACGGACAGCCGAGGCCGCTCGCGCGGCGCAGGAAGCCATGCGCGCGGCCCAAGAAGCCGCGCGTCTTGCCGAAGCCGAACGCGCGGGAGAATCGCAGCGTGCCGCCGAAGCGGCGCGCGCCGCCCTGGAAGCAATGCGCGCCGCTCAAGAGGCCGCCCGCACCGCAGGTGAGGACCGAGCCGCTGAGAGCCAGCGCGCCGCAGAGGCCATGCGTGGCGCTGAGGAAGCGATGCGCGCCGCGCAGGAG
>JALYSZ010000292.1 GCA_030854525.1 Chloroflexota bacterium
GCCCAAGCGCCCGGGCGTGTGGCCGACGCCTTACCCCGTCGCGTGCGTGCCGCTGGCGTGGTCCGCCGCGGCGACATTTCTGTGCATCCGGACGATGCTCGGTCTCTGGGTCGCACCCGACGGCAGCGCGGTCACGCTCGATCCCCTGCTTCCCGATGGCGTCGGGCGTTTCGAGGCGTCGAGTCTCCGCGTGGGCACCGGCTCGATCGATGTCCGCATCGAGAGAAAAAGCGGCCGCGCGCGCGTCACCGATCTACGGGCGACCGCTGTCTCAGCGACCGCTGTCTAACTTCCCCGCAGTACGATGCCAATGCACTGGGAGGAGAACCCTATGAGAAAAAAGTCACTACTAGCTGTCTTGGCGCTCGTCGCGATCCTGGTCGCCGCGTGCGGCAGCACACCAGGCACGACGACACCGAGCGGCACCATCGGAGCGCTCTCGGGCGACATCCGGATTTCCGGGTGGTCATCGTCACCGACCGAGGACGCGCTGCTCCAGGACTCGATCAACTCATTCATGGCAGCGAACCCCAACGTCAAGGTGAAGTGGGAGCCGATCGCGCAGGACTACGAGACCGTCCTGAAGACCAACCTCGCGGCCGGCACCGAAGCCGACGTCTTCTACGCCGACATCTTCTGGATCGACAGCCTCATGAAGACGGGCAAGCTGCTCGCGCTCGATGACCTGATGGCGAAGACCGGAACGAAGAAGGAAGACTTTGTGCCGTCGCTCATCAATGCGTTCACGTACCAGGGCAAGACCTATGGCATTCCGAAGGACTTCAACACGCTCGGCCTCGTCTACAACAAGGACCTCTTCAAGGCCGCGGGCGTCGCTGAGCCCACGAACGACTGGACGTGGACCGATCTGCAGACCGCAGCGAAGAAGCTCACCTCCGGCAGCGTTGTCGGGTTGAGCCTTCCCGCGGACGCAGCGCGATTCATCCCGTTCCTCTGGCAGGCCGGTGGTGACCTGAACAACATCAACAACGCGCAGGGTCAGGCCGCCGTCGACTTCTACACGGGCTTCGAAGCCAAGGACGGCGTCTCGAAGCTTCCCTCCGAGCTCGGCATGGGCTGGGCCGGCGAAGCGTTTGAGAAGGGGAAGGCTGCGATGGTCTTCGAAGGTGGCTGGCTCCCAGCTGACCTCAACAACAACTTCAAGACCGTGAACTACGGCGTCGTGCAGATGCCGAAGGGCACCGCCAAGTCGAACCTCATCTTCACGGTGTCGTACTCGATCTCCGCGAAGACGAAGAATCCGACCGCCGCATGGGCGCTCGCGAACTACCTGACCGGTAGCGACAACCAGGCGAAGGTCCTCAAGGCCGGGTTCGCTCTGCCGACGCGGCAGGCGCTCTCGAGCACGATCACGAATGCAAACTCAAAGGCGATCTTTGACGGCACCGCATACGGCAAGCCGTTCAACTACGCCAGCGCGAACACGGGCAAGGTGAACGACGAGATCGCCAAGGCGCTCGAGTCGGTCATGCTCAAGAAGTCGAGCGTCAAAGACGCACTCGACAAGCTCGCGACAACGATCAAGCCGCTTCTGACCCCGTAACTCATGGCGGTACTAGCGGGAGGGGCGGTCCGCCGCCCCTCCCGTTTCCGTTACTGGCGCCAGTGGGTGACCGCATATTTGTTCCTCGCGCCCTACATGATTTTTCCGCTCGTCTTCATCGCCGGCGCGATCGCGCTCGCCGTGTACTTCTCATTCACTGACTACGACCTGCTGTCGGACCCCGTCTTCGTTGGGCTAAAGAACTACCAGCGGGCGTTCCAGGACGAGAGCTTCCTCCACGCGATACGCAACGTCGCCACGTACACCGCTGTGGTCGTTCCGTCGCAGACGTTCATCGCGCTCGTGATGGCGGCGGTCCTCGATCAGAAGCTTCCGTTCCGCCGCTTCTTCCGGATCGCCTGGTACCTGCCGTGTGTCGCATCGAGCGTCGTCACGACGCTCATCTTCATGTGGCTCTTCCTGCCGGATGGCTTCATCAACGCCGCGCTGAACGTCGTCGGGATCAACGCACGCATCAACTGGCTCGGCGATGAGGCCACCGCGCTCCCGTCGATCATGTTCATGAACATCTGGGCGACGGCCGCGACGATGATGCTGATCTTTCTCGCGGCGATCCAGGACGTCCCGGGCCCGATTTACGAGGCCGCGCACCTAGACGGCGCCGGGCCGATCCGCCAGTTCTTCCAGATCACGATCCCGCTGCTGCGCCCGGCCATCTTCCTCGTCGTGCTCCTCGGCACGATCGGCTGCTTCCAGCTCTACGACCAGGTGAAGATCGCGACGAACGGCGGACCGAACGAGTCGACCCTCACGGTCACGTACCTCATCTGGAAACAAGGCTTCCGCGACCTGAACATGGGGTACGCGAGCGCGCTCGGCGTCATCCTCTTTGTGGGCATCTTCGCGATCTCGCTGGTGCAGCGCCGGTTCCTTGACGTGAGGCCGGATTACTAATGGCTACTCGAACCGCCGCCGTCACGACCGTCAACGTTCAGCGCCCGCGGTTCCCGTTTCGCATTTCGCGCGTGCTGTTCCTGACGATCGCCGTGATCTTCACGATCCTCGCGCTGACGCCGTTCATCCTCACGGTCTCGGGGTCGTTCAAGACGAAGAGCGAGATCCTCGACTGGCCGCCGACCATCATCCCGACGGTCATCCAGTGGCAGAACTATGTCGACGTGTGGACGAACTCACGGTTCTTCCCGCAGTGGATCCTGAACAGCGTCTGGCTTGCGACGTTCCACCTGGTCGCGTACATCGCGATCTGCTCGCTCGCCGGATACGCCTTCGCACGCTTGAAGTTCCCCGGCGCGACGGTGTTCTTCCTTGCGATCCTCGGAAGCATCATGGTCCCGGGTCAGGTGCTCTGGGTGCCGAAGTTCCTGATCCTGAACCAG
>JALYSZ010000336.1 GCA_030854525.1 Chloroflexota bacterium
ATGCGCGAGTCATCGACCGCGCGTCTGACACACTTTCGCCGACTCGCGCGCCGGCGTGATCTGCGCGCGCGTTGGGCCAAGTGGGGGTTCGGCAGCGATCGTCGCACGATCAATCGCGAGGCGACCCGGACCCGGAAGCGCGGCTAAGGAATTCGCGAGCCGAACCGAAAAATAAGCGAGAGGCCTGCAAAACCTTCATCGCGGGTTCGATTCCCGCCGTCGCCTCCGTCCCTCGCAGGACCTCCCCGCGCGGACAATCGCTCGGGGTCATGGAGTCTGTGCATGATGCATTTCCGATTTGACCGCGGCCGACCGAGTCCGTATGGTCGTCTTGATGCGGCGCCAGCACCACACGCATAGCATCACGGCCCCGGTCTCGGGGCTTGCCGTGCGTCCGGGAAGCTAGCCGCCAAGTCATCGCATCGCAGTCCACGAGGCCTCCCGGAAGGGGGGCCTTTTTTGGTTTTGGAGGGCCGCACGCTCAAATGAGTCAGTCGAATCAGATCGGGCCGCCGCGCGGCTTTCGGGACATCCTCCCGACCGAGGCGCGCGAGCTCGGGGTCATCGAGCAGACGTTGGCGGAGGCGTTCGCGGACTCCGGTTTCACGCCGTTGCATCCACCCTTGCTCGAATACGGCGCCGCTGATTCGGTGAGGCACCGCCGTATCCAATTCCTTGATGGCGATGGCAGCCTCGTCGCGCTGCGGCCGGATCTCACGACGAGCGTCGCCAGACTTGTCGGAGGTCGCTACCGGGACATGGCGGGCGTGCTACGGCTCTCGTACATCGCCCCGGTGTTCCGCGAGAAGCCCGCCATGAGCGGCGGATCGCGCGAGATCCTGCAAGCCGGCGTCGAGCTCGTCGGCGGAGACGGGGCGCTTGCGGACGCCGAGATCCTGGCGTTGCTCGTCGAGTCCCTCGAGCGCTGCGGACTCTCAGTCTCCGAGTCCACGGTGCAGGTCGGGAACATCCGTCTGGCGAGCGGCCTCTTCGAGGCCCTTCCGGACGAGCGGCGTGGCGAGGTGCTTCAGGCTCTCCGCCGGGGCGATATCGCAGGGAGCCTCGGCCGCGCACGCGAGGCCGGGATGCGGGCGGACGAGTTAGAGCGAGCGGCACGTGCGCTCAGCGCGGTCGACGGCGGAGTCGATGGAGCCGAGGCCGGAGAGCTCTGCCGCGTGATCGAGCTCGCCCGCGAGCGCTGGCCGGGAAACCGGAAGGGCTGGGGTGTCCCGAACGTCGCGCTAGTGCCCGCGCTTCCGTACTACACCGGAATCGTTTTCGAGGCCGTGCATCCGGACGCCGGTGTCATCGCCTCCGGCGGCCGCTACGACCTCCTCAGTGGCGCGTTCGGCAAGCGGCGTCCGGCGATCGGCTTCGCGATCGACGTGCTCCAGCTGCACCGCGCCCTCTTCGCCCAGGCCTGGCGGCCCCGACGCCAGCGCCCGCTCCTCCTGCTCCGCCCGAGTGGGGACCAGTGCGCCACCATGCGCTGCGCGGCCTCGCTCCGCGCTGGCGGGCTGGCGGTCGCGCTGGGGGACGTGGCCGAGCGCGCCGGCCGCGACGTGGTCGATGCGCAGGTGATCGATGAGCGCTTCGTGAGGCTGGACGACGGCCGTGTGGCCGAGGCTGCCGCCCTCGGACGCGAGATCGGGGCATGAGGCCGCTTCGTTTCGCGCTCGCGCTGGGGCTCCTTCTCAACGACGCCCTCGCGGCCCTGCGCGCAATCGGGTTTGACGTATCCGGCATCTCCCCCGGCGGCCGGCGGCTTGTCGTGGGCGGAGGCGAGATTGAGTTCGTGCTTGCCCGTCCCAGCGATATCGCGACTTATGTCGAGCGTGGCGCCGCCGATCTGGGGATCGTGGGAAAAGACGTCCTTCTCGAGAGCGAAGCTCGCGTGATCGAGCTCGTCGATCTCGGATTCGGTGCGTGTCGCTTTGTCGTCGCCGCGCCACGGGGCGCAGTAGAGCGGTCGCTCGATGAATACAGGCATCTCGGCACGCTCGAGGTCGCGACGAAGTACCCGAACGTCGCGGAGCGGCACTTCCGCGCGCGGGACATCGCGGTCGAGATCGTGAAGGTCGCCGGATCCGCGGAGGTGGCGCCGCTGGTCGGCCTGGCCGATTGGATCGTCGATCTGGTCGCGACCGGCAGCACCCTGCGCGCGAACGGGCTCGCGGTCATAGACGAGATCGCGAGTAGCACGGCGCGGCTGGTCGCCAATCCGGCGTCGTATCAACTTCGCCGGCGCGAGATCGCGCCTGTCGTGGAGCGACTCGCGGCGTGGGCGGCGACGCGATGAGGATCGCGGCGCTTTCGGCGTTCCCGACCGACGTGGATCGAGCCCGTGGCGGGGGCGCGTTCGGGTCTGCCGAGCGAGATGCCGCCTCGGCGATCGTCCGTGCCGTGCGTCGAAGCGGCGATGCCGCGGTACTACGCACGGTGCGTCGATTCGACCACCCCGGCGCACGTCCGGAGGACCTGATCGTCGAAGCCGCGGCGCTGCGTCGCGCGGCGCGTGGCTGCCCTCACGAGATTCGCCGCGCCGTCGACCTGGCATATGCGCGCATCCGCGCATTCCACGAGCGGCAGCGGCCGCGCGAGGCGATGCGGCGCGATTCGACCGGCGAATTCCGCCTCGCACCCACTCCGCTCGCGCGTGTCGGCGCGCTCGTACCGCGCGGGACGACCTCATACCCGTCCACGGTGCTCATGACCGGCGTGCCGTCGCAGGTAGCGGGGGTGCGCGCGCTCGCGGTCGCGTCGCCGATGCCGCCCGACGGGTCCATCGATCCCGCGCTCGCGTACGCCCTGCAGCTTGTCGGGGCGACGACCCTCTACCGCGCCGGCGGGGCGGCCGCCGTCGCGGCGCTTGCGTACGGCACGCGCTCGCTGACCCGGGTGGACAAGATCGTCGGCCCCGGCAACGCCTACACGGCTGCTGCGAAGTGGGTCGTGTCGGCCGACGTCGGCATCGACGCGCTCCAGGGTCCGAGCGAGCTCGTCGCCGTCGCTTCCGGCGACGCCGATGTCCGCGCGATCGCGCTCGATCTGCTCGCGCAGGCGGAGCACGGTGCCGGGGCCTTCGCCGCGCTCATCAGCGATGACGCCGTCTGGCTCCGGGCAGTCGCCGAAGTGATCGGCGGCGCGCGGATCGCGCGCGTGCGCGGGTACCGTGCCCGAGATCTTGGCGCGGCGGTGCGCGCCGCGAACGAGGCCGCGCCCGAGCATGTGC
>JALYSZ010000337.1 GCA_030854525.1 Chloroflexota bacterium
CTTGGCGTTAGCGTGCAGATACATCCGGCCCTCCTTCTTGGGCTTGGTCTTCGCAGACCCACAGCCTCCAAGGAGGGCCGGATAGAACCCTCAGCCGTTCACAACCTGTGTAGGCACGTCATCTAGCGGGCGGGGTCGAAAAGGTCAGGATTGCGGGGTCTACGGTCCTCAGACGGGGTTTCTCTTCGCGGGTGAAGACATCCGATGCAGCCGACCAGTACGCCCGGAGTACCGGAGTACCCTACACGTGTAGGCTAGCAAGCTGGAAGAAGTGCAACGTCACGCGGCCTGTCGCCGGAACGCGAATCATCTACGTGTTTCTACGTACTTGCAAGATGGCTAGGGCGTTTGCGGTGCCGCGCCGGGGTAGGGCGACGACTCGGCCGGCAGGGTCGGTGTGCGGTGTTTTTGCACCGGTGACGGTGCTGAGTCCGGTCACGCTGGGCGCCAGCTCCGCTTTGGGCGTCTTCGCAGGGAGCTTTACCGTTATGGGCCCGTTGACGGTCGGCCCCGGGGGCGCCTTCGGCGACGTGCCACCGTTTGTCGGTGCGGCGCCGATTGTGATCAATGGCCCGGTGAAGGTGCAGAAAAACGGCTACTTCGGCATCGGTGTTGAGGCGCCCAGTCAGCCGCTCATCAGCGCGATCCGCGGTCCGGTGACGGCAACCAACGCCTCCTCGGTGCAAATCCACAACACCCTGGTGGCTGGTCCTGTGAGGTTGCTGGGCGGCGGCAACCTGAATGCGATCGCCGAGTTCTTCTTTCCCTCGGGCAACAACTTCAACGGGCCACGCAGGCGACCGAGCAGCCGGACGTGCGCCGCTCGCTCGAGATCGCGACGGCGGAACTGGCTCGTATGGGAAGGATCGTCGAGGATCTCCTTCTCCTCGCTCGCCTCGACGAGGGCCTGCCGCTCGCGCGCGAGCCGGTAGAGGTCGAGCTCGTGCTCAGGGAGGCGCTACTGCGCGGCATGCTCTTGGCGTCGAGGGAGGCGAGTGTCGGGGTCGAGCCGGGCGTCTTCGCTCTGGCGGATGCCGACCGCCTCCTGCAGGTCCTGACGAATCTCGTTACGAACGCGATCCAGCACACGCCCGACGGGGCGAGGCTTGCCCTGGGGGGTCGGCGCGCAGAAGGACAGGTTCTACTCGAGGTCGCCGACAGTGGCCCCGGCATTCCGCCGGAAGACCTCCCGCACGTCTTCTCACGCTGGGACCCGGTGCGGCAACAGGTCTTGGTGTCAGGGCCTCAGGTGCTTCGCCAGGAAGCGGACTGTCGATCGCCAAACCTGGGTTGCGTACTCGCCCGCGTGGCGGCTGCCGGGGACGACGATGAGTTCGTGCGCGACGTGAGCTGCGCCTAGGTGGCGAGCCATCACCTGCGCCTGCGCGAGCGGGACGATTTCGGCGCTCCCGTTCGCGAGCAGGAACGGTGGGTCGCTGCGGTCGACGTGGGTGACGGGGGACGCATCGCGGTAGCGGCGCGGGCAGTCCGATGGCATGCAGCCGAGGTAGCCGCTGACGAAGGAGTGACCGGCGTAGAAGCTGGCGAGGTCCATCGGCCCCGACCACGAGACGACCGCGCGTACGCGCGTGCCGCGACCCAGTGCTCCCTTCCGGTCGGTTGCGGCAAGTGCGGCGAGGTTGGCACCGGCCGAGGCGCCGAAGAGGGCGATGCGCCCCGGATCGACGCCGAGCGCGTGGGCATGGCTTCGGACCCAGCCGACGGCGGCGAGCACGTCGTGCTCGGCCGCGGGAAAGCGGAACCGCGGCGCCAGCCGGTAGTTGATCGCGAAGACGGCGTAGCCGTCGCGCGCAAGCGCGGTTCCAATCGTTGTGAAAGCCTGTTCGCCTGGTGCAACGAACGCCTTATCGCCCGCGCGGAAGCCGCCGCCGTGAACGAAGACGACTGCCGGCCGCGCCGCTTGTCCCGATACGAGATACGCGTCCAGCAGCAGCCGCTCGCCGCCCGCGACACCGTATTGGAGATCCCGCCTGATCACGAGCTCGCGGCTGGACGTCAGCTCGCTTCCGGCACTCGGGCTCGCTGGCACGCTCAAGCCGGCGATCAGGGCAAGGGCGACGGTCAGGAGACCGACGCCGGGCTCCAAGCGGCGCTGCGTGCCCGTGCGGCTAGTTGCCGCGTGAAAAGACGGGCTCGTCCTCACGCTCTCTCGTCTGCCAAGCTCAACGAGGCCCTAGCTCGTCCAGTTGTCGATCGCAGAAGCCGTGATCGAGACCTCCTTCAGATTCCGGCCGCACCGCCGCCGCCGACGCCCGAGCCCTACGTCGCTGCGACGCCCTAGATGTCGCCGACCTTAACGGACAACGGTTGTGCCTCCTTGTCACCGAGACGGTATCCGACGATCACCCGATCGCTGAACCGCTGTCCGCGGTGATGAAGACCTCGCGTGAAAGGCGCCGGTACTCAGGTCGCGCTCAGGCGGCGGCTCGGTAGCGCATCTCTGTCAACGTTCTCCCGACCTTTTCCCGAGTTCGGGATGCAGGACCGGCTCGCTAGTGACTGACCTGCACCCGCGCCGCGCGCCGCCACCTAGTGCATCTGCGCCCAGCCCACGAAGCCGTGCGGCGTGCGCGCGATCAGGAATACGCTGTAGGAAAGGCTCGCGCTCCAGTTGACATGCGGATAGCTAACGGACACGTCCGCCGTGCGCGCGATGACGCGCTTGGCGACACGGCCCGGACATGCCGAGCGAACATAGCCAGTGTAGCCTGTCGGAAACGAGGCTTTGGCTTTCGCGTCGCGGTAGTCGATCGACTGCTTGCCGGCCTTCTGAACGCCGTGCGGCGCGAGCGCCAGCCCGAAGCGACGTAGGGCCGGCAGATCGGCGCGTCGCAGCGACAGAGCGTCGGTCGGGCAGTGATTGGTGACTCGCGGTCGCGCGCTGCCGGTGCTCGACGTGCTGTCCGCGCTCGCGGCGCCGGCGGGCATGACAGCTGCGGCGGCCAAGCAAGCGAGCAGCGCCAATCGGCGAGGCACGCGCTGAGCATATCGCTGCGGCGTTGAGTACACATTGAACGGCGCGACGGCTGGGGCAAGGTGTGCCGTGTCAAAAATCGGTTCCCCGCGAGAAATCACGCCTTGCAGACGGAGCGCGAGTTTTGCAACCCCCCAGGGATCAGTCGCTAGCGAGCTCGACGTGGTTGCGCGCTCGACCCACTGAAGCTGGGCCTGCCACCAACCGACGTCCTCCAAGCGCCCGTCGTTGCGTAGACGCTCGATGTTCCGCGCGATCGCTGTCGCGATTGTGTCGACGAGCTCGAGGTTCTCGGGAGCGCCGCAGGAAGGGAAAGAGGACGCAGACGCCAGCGGCAGCCAAGAGCGGCGGCGACGAACGCGGCGGCGTTCGCGTTCGAGGTGCTGGCCAAGCTGTAGAGCGGCGACCAAGCATCGCTTTCCGCGTATCAGCGGTTCGCGGAGAAGCTGACGCCGACGGAAGAGGAGAGCTACTACCGGCAGATGGCGCTGTAGTTTGTCGCAGACGAGCCGAGAGGCGACAGAAGGCGACCTCAGCGGGGCCGCCCGCAGATTCGCTTCTGGGCGATCCTCTTATCCACCTCCGGGGAGTCGCCGCCATTCCACAATCTTTTCGGAACGCGTTAACGTCTCACTTGAGTGAGGCCGCCGGGTTCCGACTACGTAGCTGGAAGGGGAGGCGCTTTGCTCAGACTCGTCACGATTGGTGTCTCCGCGGTGGTGTTCAGCGGCCCAGCCCTCAGCGCTGCCTCTCCGGTGCCTACGGCCAGCGGCCGCCTCGCGGGAAAAACACAGATTTCATTTGGCTGCCCGGGACCCGTGCGCGAGGGAACGCCCGGCTGCAACAGTTGGCGCCCATTCGCTCACGCCCGTTTCTCCCTCGCGCAGCGTGCTTCCCGCGGCGACACCATCCCAGGCACCCGCCGCGCCGTCACGTCTGATGCGCGCGGGCGCTTCGCGCTTCGTTTGCCCGTTGGTACCTACCTCATCACTCCCTTGCCCCAGCGACACACCGACGGCGGCACACGTGTGACTGTTCACGTCCGAGCCGGTGAATCCACGACCACCCTTGTCCGCTTCGACGGCTTCCCGCAGATGGAATAACGCAACACCCGGTTAACCCGGTCAAGCCATCCTCCAAAGTCACTTGTTTGGGAAGTGCGTAACTGTCGCCCTTTGGTGGAAGTGCGACAGATCGATTCGACAGCGTAACTGAGTTCGCAGCTGAGCTAGGACGTCGTCCTGCCGCTCCTCGTATCTGGCGTCGAACGGACGAACACGCAGCGCACATCCGGTGTTACCGCGGCGAGCCGGTTTCGGGTGGGAGTTCGTGTGTGCTCTGTCTGGAGCAGGGGGCCAGACCGACTCAATGCACGATCACCACGAGGCATGTGA
>JALYSZ010000007.1 GCA_030854525.1 Chloroflexota bacterium
TTGAAGTCGGGATCCCGCGCGAGGGTATCGAGGATCTGTTCGAGGCTGACTCGTGCGGGAAATCGAACGGCCGTTCGCATGACCAGCGGACGATATGGAACGCGTGTTCTGACGTCAAGATGACGCCGCATGCGACGCCTGCTCGTGCGTTCATTGGAGCGTGGAAAGGCTTGTTTCGCTCCTCGCGGGGGTCGCTCTCCTGATCCCGCAGGCCCTGCCGGCCGCCGGTTCGGCGATGCCGGAAGCCCCGAACTGCCCGATCTACCCGAGCAACGATGTCTGGCACTCGAGCATCCAGAACCTGCCGGTCCATCCGCAGAGCGCCACTTGGATAGGGAACATGGGCGGCTCGTCGCGCCTGCTCCACCCGGACTTCGGCGGACCGTATGGCTACCAGCTGCAGATCACGTCGAACGCAACGCCAACGACGCGCCTGCAGTTCGATTACTCCGATGAGAGCGACGATGTTCCGTACCCGTTCACCACGAGCACGCCGATCGAACCGGCGTCGGACGCGCACGCTTTCATGCTCAACCGCGATACGTGTGTTCTCTATGAGCTCTTCGGCGCGTCGTGGAACGGCGGCCGGCCGACGGCCGGATCCGGCGCGGTGTTCGATCTGGGGAAGCACGACCTTCGGCCGGCGGGATGGACCAGCGCGGACGCCGCCGGCCTTCCCATCTGGCCCGGAGTCCTCAGATACGACGAGGTCGCGAGCGGCGTCGTCGATCATGCGATCCGGTTCACGGCGCAGCGCACCGATCGAAGCTTCGTCTGGCCGGCGCGTCATCAAGCCGGCGCAGCGCGCGACGCGTCCTTTCCGCCTATGGGAGCGCGCATTCGTCTGCGAAGCGACTTCAACATTGCGGGATACAGCGCGCAGGCGCGTGTGGTCCTCACGGCCATGCAGCGCTACGGCCTGATCCTCGCTGACAACGGATCGAACTTCTACTTCCAGGGAAGCGTCGACTCGCGGTGGAGCGATCAGTTGATCAGCGAGCTGAAGCGGATCCCCGCCGGCGCATTCGACGCGGTCGACGCCTCATCGCTGATGATCGATCCGAACTCAGGTCTCGCGCGTGGTGCCGGCGGGGTCGCGCTCGAGTCGGGCTGGCATTCACGGTGGCAGAGTCAGTCCAACTACCTCGTGATGTCGCCCAGCCAGGTCGCGGACTTCTGGATCAAGTTCACCAACACCGGGACCGAGACCTGGAATCGGGGAATCTGGGGTCGTCAGGCCAACCTCGGCCTGAACGGCGACGACAAGACGCCCTACCGCCTCGGCATGGCTGCGGACTGGTTATGGGACGATCGCATCGCGACGACCTTCGGCCCCGCGGTCGCACCCGGCGAGGTCGGGGAGTTCCGCTTCAAAGTGCGCGCTCCGATGACCCGCGGGACCTACCGGCTCAACCTCCGCCCTGTGATCGACGGCACCGTATGGATGGAGGATCAGGGCGTTTTCTGGTTGATCGTCGTCCCATAGCCTAATATCCCTTGACAGGCATATTCCTGAGAGGGTATATATGAGTCATGCAAGACACGTTGAGCGCCCTGGCGGAACCCAACCGGCTCCAGATCGTCGAGCTGCTGCGCCGTAAGCCCCACGCGGTAGGGGAGATCGTCGCGCGGCTGGGCCTACGGCAGCCGCAGGTCTCCAAACACCTCCGTGTGCTTAGCGAGGCCGGACTCGTAGAGGTCCGGGCAGTAGCGCAGCAGCGGATCTACAGCCTTCGGGCGGAGCCGTTCAAGGAGCTCGAGGTATGGCTTGAGCGCTATCGCGGCACGATCGAGGACCGACTGGGTCGCCTCGACAAGATCATCACCGAGCAGAAAAAAAAGGGGGACAAGCGAAATGGCAACAGCAAGTAGCGCCACCACGAAGGTAACGCTCCCATCGGATCTGGAGATCCTCGTCACGCGAGAGTTCGACGCGCCGCGCGACGTCGTCTACAAGGCGATGACCGATCCGAGGCTCATCCCGCAGTGGTGGGGTCCGCGCCGGGCCACCACGATCGTCGACAAGATGGACGTTCGCCCCGGCGGCGCGTGGCGGTTCGTGATGCGCGAGGCGGATGGCAAGGAGAGCGGATTCCGCGGT
>JALYSZ010000017.1 GCA_030854525.1 Chloroflexota bacterium
ACGCGAGGAGCGCGTTGTCCGAACGTCTGAACCAGCTCGTGACCCCGCGCATGAACGCTTTACGTCGCGCGCGCCGGTAATCGGCGCCTGCAGTGTCGCCGCGCATCACAGGTCTATCGTCCTCGCGCCGTACGCGTTCACCACGGTCGTGCTGCCGAACTGGGTCTGGGTGACCATCCGCGAGTCGTAGATGTGCGTGTGGCCATGGACGTGATAGCGCGGTCGGAACCAGCGCAGAAAAGTACGGAACGCAGCGAAGCCCAGATGCGCGGGATCGGGCCGGTCGTGAATCCCGCGCGGCGGGGCGTGCGTCACTAGGACGTCGATGAAACGGCCGCGGCGAATGCGATTTGCGATGAGCCCGGGCAGCATCTTCAAGATCGCGAGCCACATATCGAACTCGCCGGACTGGAAAGGACCGTTGTTGTAGCGAGGCGAACCCTCGAGACCGCCGACAAGCACACCATCGATGGACACCACGCGGCCGTGAAGGTCGATACCGTCCCACCACACCCGGATTTCGCTGTCGTCGAGATTCTCTGTCGGCACGTCGTGATTTCCATGCACCGCGCGTAAAGGCACGGCGAGGGCGGTCGCCACGAAATCGAGGTAGTCGTACGAAAGGTCACCACATCCAAGGACGAGGTCGATCGAGCCGGCGCGCTCGTGCAACGAGGCGGCGACGGCCTCGTCTTCGACATCGCTGACGGCGAGGATGCGCATAGGTCAAGTGTGAACCCGCGGTCACGTTTCATGTGGAAGACTGAATCCTGTGAATGCGCAGGTCGCGTGGATCCACGTCGCTCCAATCAAGGCGCTGGCGATCCAGGAGCTCGAGCGGGTCGAGCTCGGTCGCCTTGGCGTCGAGAGCGATCGCCGCTTCTGCATCGTCGATCCCGACGGGAAGATGCTGAACGCGAAGCGTGTGCAGCGCTTCGTCGCGGTCCGCCCGCACTTCGACGACGCGATGCATGACCTCGTCCTCGATATGCCGGATGGCTCGAAAGCACGCGGCACCATCGAGCTCGGCCGCCCGATCACCGTCGCGATCTATGGGAGGGCCGTTCCGGCGCGCATCGTGGAAGGACCGTGGTCTGACGCGCTATCGGCCCTCGCGGAGCGGTCGCTGTACTTGGTGCGGTTCGACAATCCCGGGGAAGGCGTCGACCGGGCCGCTGAGGGCGCCGGTGCGTCACTCCTCTCCGAAGGATCCCTTCGCGCCATCGCGCAGGCGGCAGGCGTCACCGCCCCGGTCGATCCTCGCCGTTTCCGGATGCTCTTCGGCATCGCGGGCGTCGAACCGCACGCGGAGGACGCTTGGATCGGTCGCCGCGTTCACATCGGGTCGGCCGTGGTCATACCGGGCGGGAACATCGGTCGTTGCGCGGTGACGACCCTCGACCCGACCAGAGGCGAGCCGGATCTCGACACGCTCGCGGCGCTCGCCAAATACCGCGGGGAGAAGGTCACGACCGAGCCGCTCGCGTTCGGCGTTTGGGCCCAGGTTGCCCAGGCCGGGGTCGTACGCGTCGGGGACGCGATTCAGCTCGCGCCCCTTTCCTGACTGATCTGCTCAGTCGTGCTCCTGCCCTCGGTCTCCCACGATGAGGATGTATCGGAAGGACGCCGGCGTGCCGCTAACGAGCGCCGAAAGACTCACCACGTGCGTCCCAGGGCGCGGTGCGAGCAATACCAGCGCCACGCTGTCGGCCGCCGCAGGCCCTTTTCCTCCGGGCGCGGCGTAGATATTGTCTTCCGGAAGCTTGAGAGTGAAAACGCCTGTCTGCGTCCGATAGGAGAAGACGTCCTCCACGACGCGACCGTCGAGTGTGACCGTCAATTCGAGATGGTATGAGTCGAACTCGTCGGACGCACAGGCCTGCAGCTTGTTAGGAGGAAGTTCATAACCAATGAGCGGCGAGCAGATGACCATCGCGACGGGCAGATAGATGAGTCGTCCTGCAGGTACATGGCACGTCCGTTCGGTGTCAGGGCCACCGGTCTCGAGCCACCAAGCTGGTCCGTTCTGCTTCTTTCCGCAGAGCGCGCCGGTCGGGTCTAGGCCTGGATGGCCCTTCGACACAACGAACGCCCCGTCCCATCGCCACCATTCGCGCTGGAGCTCGGCGTAAAAGGCCCGTGCCCGACCGGTCGCCGGGAGAATCCCGGGTGTGCCGCCGCGGTCCGACGAGTCGCCGTTTTGAACGGCCGGTTTGGCGAGCGTCGATGCTGCGGCCCGCGCGCTGACGGGGCTCACCAAACGGTTGCCTCTTGGAGAATCGGCGTTGACCGACATGACCGACGAAAGCAGCAGCGCCGCGACGGTCGCAACAAGAAAAGCCAAGCGCTTCATGACGTCCCCCCATGCTCCCCGCGAGTGGCCGCCGGCGAGTCTTGCTCGCCGCCGCTTGGCAAATCTAGTCCCGGCGCGGGGTCGGTCAAGGGGGCTGGTTGATTCGTCCGTTCGTGATGGACGACGCCGCGGACTTCAGGCGGTTGCTCGACGAGGTGATCGCCGCCATACGGAGGCTGCCCGCGCGTTCAGCCTTTCGGGGAGTCGCTTCCCTTCGACGGGGTCGAGAACCCGAGCTCCGCGAATCGACGCTTCGTGAGCTGCTCCGCCTCGTCCCACCACTTCGCCAATCGCTCTTCCTGCTCGCGTAGGCGTTCGCCGAGCTGGTGCTCGAACTCGACGAGCTCTTTCATGAGCTGGGCGTGGAAACGATCCTTCTCTTGCGCGAGCTGCGCTTCGGCGCGCTCACGCTCACCGACCTTCCATTCCTCGATGCGCGCAAGCTCCGTGTCGCGTTGCTCTTTAAGAGAGGCGACCATCGCGTCGATGCCAAGACCGAGCCGCTGGCGCTGATCCGCCATCCAACGCTCCACGCGCTCCGCCGTCTGCTCGACTGCGCGCTGAAGCTCTTCGCTCGCCGCGGCGCGGAGCGGATCCTTGGACGCGACTTCGACCTCGATCACGGCGTCAACGTTTTCAGTCGGCGCTGGCGGCTGGATGACCGCGGCGTCCTCGAACACTGGAGATACAGGAAGGGGTGACTCCGCTCGGGGACCAAGACGCAACCGAAGCGGGGTCGGATCGGGCTCGGGCATCCAGCTCATCACTCGCCTCCGATGGTGCTACCAATAGGTTCCACCCGCGGGGCGATCCTTCATATAGTCCAAATGGGGGATGTCCCGAGCCGGCTAGTGCGCCGCGATGAAGCGGATGCTGATCATGGTTCGGCAGCGCGGACAGCTGAGCGTCGCGAGCGACGACTCGGTCTGCCCGAGAGCGGGAACCATCCGGAGGCCGTCGGTCTCCGCCACGCTGCGCTTGCATTCCGGGCAGCGAAGCTCGCCACGATCTAGCTCGGCATGGGTCGCCTGTAGGTCGGCGAAGCCGACGCGCTTCTTTCTTCCCACTTAGCTTTGCCCCCTTGCCCGTCTGCTTGATGCCCAGCGTCGAGTGTGCGCCATCCGGCGCCCAGATGCCGCCGGCGCTCCGGCGCTCGCGGTCGGCAGTGAAGCCGGCAGGGTCAGCCGCTCACGCCGAAAAGGCACCTTTGCGAGTCGACGGATGTCTTCGAAGTCCTTGCGCTGTGTTTCGTTCACGAACGTGTAGGCGATCCCGCGCCGTCCGGCTCGTCCGGTGCGTCCCACGCGGTGGACATAGGTGTCGGCGTTCTCGGGGAGGTCGTAGTTCACGACGTGGCCGATGTCGTCGACGTGGATCCCGCGCGCAGCGAGGTTGGTCGCCACGAGCGTAGGAAACGTCCCGCGGCGAAAGCCGTCGAGCACTCGCTCGCGCTCGCGCTGACCGACGTTCCCGTGGAGAGCTCGCGCGGGCCGGCCGAGCCGGTCAAGCGCCTTGACGAGCTTGTCGGCGCCGTACTTGGTCCTTCGGAACACGAGCGTTCGCTCCACGCCGGATCTGCCGAGCAGCTCGTGCAGCGCATTGACCTTGTCGGCCTCGCGCACCTCGATCCACGCCTGATCGATCGCGTCGACGGTCGGCGTCTCCGGCCGCACCGCGACGGTGGCGGGGTTCTTCGTGTAGCGCTGCGCGATCGCTCGAACCTCCGCGGTGAGCGTCGCCGAGAAGAGCGCCGTCTGGCGCTGCCCCGGCACGAGAGCGACGATCCGCGCGATGTCGGGCGCGAATCCGAGATCGAGAAGACGATCCGCTTCGTCGAGGATGAGTACCCGGACCTTGGTTAGGTCACAGGTTCGGCGCGCCACCAGGTCGAGGAGGCGGCCCGGTGTGGCCACGGCGACGTGAGCCCCACGCCGCAGCGCGAGCTCCTGGTCCCGATAGCCGACACCTCCGTACAGCGCGACGATCCGCGCCGAGCGATGGCGTCCGAGCGCCTGGAACTCTGCCGCGACCTGCGCGCACAGCTCCCGTGTCGGAACGATCACCAGGGCGAACGGCGACGTGGCTCGGCCCTCGATTCGCTCGAGGATCGGGAGCGCGAACGCGCCCGTCTTACCCGTGCCGGTCTGCGCCTGTGCGAACAGGTCGCGCCCTTCGCGGAGGTGCGGGATCACAAGGTCCTGGATGGGCGTGAGGTTCGTCCAACCGAGGTCCCCGGTCGCGCGATGAAGGTCTGGAGCAAGACTGATCAAGTAAAGCGGGGTCCTTCCTACTGGGGCCCCTACCCCATCAGGGGCCCCTGCCCCTGGGGCTTACAAAAAAAGAAGGCCGCGACGAGCGGCCCGGCATCTATTTCTTATGGGGCCCGTTGTGTTCACGTAATCATCTCATACCGATCGCTCGTGGCCCGCATCTGCTACTCGCAGCGCCAACATTGGCTGTACGCTGATATCGACGCGGGCCGCTTGTCGGCCAGAAAGGCGGCCCGCATGAGATCAGGCGGATTCCCTTGCCGGTTCGTCGGGTGCCGTGAGTGTTTTGTGGTGAGCACCCAGGGCTCGATGCCGGCACTCACCGCCGCGAGCCTGCTCCGTACACAACATGAGGTCGCCGTTCACAACTACCAGCACGTCCGTCTCGAGGAGCATCCCCGCGGGCTACAGACCGCGGTGCGATTCGTTCCCAAGCGCTCGACCCCCTAGACGCTGGTTGGCCGTCCGGCAGGCTTCTTCGCCGCCGGTCTCCAGCCTGCTGGCACAAAGCGTGCGCGGTGCCGCATCATGCGACCCGGGTTGCTTCATCGTCCCGTCATCGCCGCGCGTGCGCTCGCACTCGCGACCGTAGCGCTCGTCGCCTGCACCGCTTCCACCCCATCCGCGACACCCACGCCCGGTGACCAGGCGCAAACGTCAGCCACGCCGATTCCGACGCCGATCCCGCCCCTGAAACCAGCGCGCTCCGCAAGTCCGGTTGGCTCCGGCGTCGCCGCGAGCGGTGATTTCAAGGGCAACGGCAAGTCCCAAATCGCGCTCCTCCAGGATCCCGCGGGCGATGCCAGCCTTCGGATCACGCTCCGCGAGCCGAGCCCGGACGGCGAGTCGTTCTCCGAGTCGGTCTGGCTCACCGCCGGGCCGAATACGTTCCGGCTCAACCGCGCGAAGTTCGCGGTCGCCGATCTCACCGCTGACGGAAAAGACGATCTGGTCGGGCTCTACGACGAGAGCGAGAACAAATCCGGTCTTCTCGTTTTCCGCTCGACTGGCTCGAGCTTCAGCGCGCCCGAGAAATGGTGGGAGGGTGAGGACTACGCGTGGGGCCGGGCGCGAAGCGTCGTCGCGGGGAACTTTTCAGGCAACGGACACGACGGCGTCATGGTCGCGTACCAGTACGACAACTTCGAGATGCGCATCCACTATTTCCAATCGACCGGCTCGGCGTTCACGTTTGGTGGCACTCAGGGTGCGTACGACTCGGGTCCCGCTCAGTTCGACCTGTCTCTCGCCCGCTTCGCCGCCGGTCACTTCACTCGTAGCGGAGGCGCGGACCAGCTCGCGGCGTTCTACCAATCGCCGAACGCCAAGGCGCGGCTCCTCCTGTTCGATCCAACCCCGACGGGACTCGTCCTCAAGAGCGACGTTTACGGGACCAACGAGGGGGAATACGACCTGAGCCGCGCATCCATCGGCGCCGCCGACGTCACCGGTGATGGGAAAGACGATCTCGTCGCGGTGTACGGAGATGCCGATGGGAGCGCAAAGGTGCAGGTCTTCGACTCCGGCAGCTCGTTCCGGCCGGCGAACGGCTTCGCTGGCTGGGCTTCACTTCCCTTGGGCTCGGCGTGCGCCGGCGCGACGGCGGTGTTGCTCGGCGATTGGAACGGTGATCGCAAAGTCGACGCGAACGCCATCGCCCCGGCCGACGGCATCCAGGTGCACAGCAACGTCCTTCGCAACATGGGCGGCGGTTTCAAGGTGACGTCCACGTCTGAAGAAGTGGTGTGCCCGCGGTGGCCGCTCACCGGGATGCCCCTCGCCGGCGGATCCGCCTCGAAGCGACCGCTCTACGTGAAGATCGACAACAACTCGCACGCACGTCCGCACTACGGGATCACCAACGCCGATCAGGTCTACGAATGGCTCGTGGAGGGCCTTACGACGCGCCTTGCCGCGGTGTACCAGTCAAAGGACCCGAACGTCCTTGGGTCGGTGCGGAGCGCGCGAATCACCGACACGCCGATCATCCCGAGCCTCGGCGGCGCGTTCGTCTATTCGGGCGGTGGCCCCGAGGAGCTCATGCGAATCCACTACGACGCGTTCGTCACGTATCGGTACATCGATCTCGCGCCGTCATACGGCTGGGGCTATCGCGTCGGCTTCCGCGAGGCGCCGTACAACTACTTCACGTCGTACCGGAATCTCCTCGATGCCCTCGCCGCGGCGCCGGACGGCGATCAGCCGGTGAGCATCCCGTCGTGGGACTTCCTCCCGCCATCTGCGACCGATCCGCTCGCGGGCGGATTCACCGGGAGCATCGAGGCGAGCGCGATCACGGTGCCGTACCGGCCGGGGTTCGCCGTCGCCTATCGGTACGATCCAGCTTCGCGCAGTTACGCGCGCTCGCAGGACGGCGTCCGTGAGGTCGACGGCGAAACGGGCGCCGCGGTCGTCGCGAAGAACATCGTCGTCATCCAGACCGAGGTCCACTTCACGACCGAGTTCGGACTCGATCCGGCTGGCAACCCGAAGCTAGACATGACTCTTGTCGGGACCGGCAGCGGCTCGGTGTTTCGCGACGGCCAGCGTCAGGACGTCAGCTGGACGCGTCCCGACATCTTCGATGTCTTCACGCTCCGCAACGCGAGCGGTGAAGCCGTGCGCCTGTCGCCGGGTCAGACCTGGATCCACATCGTGCCCGCCGACTGGACGATTCCGAGCCAATAACGGCGCTCACCACTCCCAGCGCTGTCGCCTTACGAAGAGCGCCCACCCTGCCAAGATCCAAAGCGCGATCGGCACGAGCGCGCCCGCGGTGGTGAGCGCGCCGAGTCCCAGAAGTGCCGTGCGGTCGTTGCCGGTGTAGGCGCCGGCCGCGGCGAGCAACTCGATGCCATCGAAGAGTGCCAAGAGACCAAGCCCGAGCGTGAAGACCGAAATCACGGCGAAGAGGACGATTCGCTGAAGCATCTACGAGCGCAATCGTCGCACGGCGCGCGGTTCTCGTAGCCTTTGAACGTGCGCGTTCGTCGGCGAGCCGCGGCGATCGCGTTCATCGGTCTTGTCCTCCTCGGGCTGCCGACGGGAATGCTCGGCATCGCCTGGCCCTCGATGCGCGCGACGCTCGATGCGCCAATAGCCGGGCTCGGCCTGCTCGTGGCCGCGATGACGGTCGCGCAGTTCGCAGCCAGCGCGGCGAGCGGCCTCCTCCGCGAGCGTCTCGGGACCGTTGCGCTCCTCCTCACCGCCGTGGCCGCGGCCGCCGGAGGTCTCGCGATCTTCGCGATTGCGAGCGGCTGGTGGGCGACGATCCTCGCATCAGCTGTCCTCGGCTGCGGCCTCGGATTGCTGGATGCCGCGGTGAATACCGAGGCCGCTCTTCGCGGCGACGTCCGCTTCATGGGCGCGCTGCACGGGGCGTGGGCGATCGGAGCTTCGCTCGGACCCCCAGTCGTCGGGGCAATGCTCGTGGCGAGCGACTCGTGGCGTCCGGCGTATTTCGTCGCCGCCGGCGCGTTCGCACTCCTCGGTGTGGCGACCTACGCGGTCCGCTCCGACCTAAGGGCCGCGCCGGAGCTCGACGCCGAGGCGAATGGCGAGCGAAGCGTCGGCCGCACAGTGCTTCTCGGTTGCGCTCTGATGTTCATCTATGTCGGCATCGAGCTCGGTGCTGGGCAATGGACGTACACGCGCTTTACGACCGACGGGTCGTTGAGCGAGGGCCTAGCCGGACTCGCCGTCTTCTTGTTTTGGTCGGCCCTCGCCGCCGGGCGGATCGCGCTCGCGCTGTTCGGCGATCGCGTCGCGACGGCGCGCTTGTTCGACCTCAGCGTCTTCACGACGCTCGCGAGCGCTTTCGGATTCTGGCTGTTGCCGGCTTCACTCGCCGCGCTGGTCGCACTGCCCTGCCTTGGCGCGGCGCTCTCGGTCTTCGTTCCGCTCCTTCTTTACCTTACGCCCCGGCGGATCGGGACCGCCGCGGCGCCGCGCGCCATCGGCTACCAAGTGGCCGCCGGGATGATCGGGGGCGCCTCGCTTCCCGCGGCCGTTGGTCTGCTCATGCAGTCGATCGACGTCAGCGTGCTCGGCCCCTGCCTCGTGGCGATGGCGGTCGTGCTGATCGGACTGCACGTCGTCTCGACGCGGCCGGCCGGCGCGCGTCAGGGCTGAGGTCGCCTCGCTCGTTCGATCGTCTCCCGCGCACGCGCGATACGCGCACGGGCCGCGTCGATGTTGTCGAGTCGCGCGAACAACACATCACGAAGACGCTGCTCGAGCTCGCGCGTGAGATCACCGCGCAAGCGGCGGGCCCAGCGTCGGCCCAGCACACCCGCGTGCACGCCGAGAAGGCGCGCCAGCAGGTAGCCAGCGAGCAAGAGCATCGCGAGAACGACGAGCGGCGTGGGGATCGGTCCGAGCACAGGGACGTCCACGCTCGCGAACGGTGCGTGCAGCAGGAAGACGGCCCCGATCCACAGCCCTGCGAAGAGCAGCCCCGCCGTAACGATGTACTGGAGCGCGCCGATAGCTGACCAGACAAAGCTCGTCGGCGGGCGCACGTCCGCCGTGCGCGTCGCGACGGCCGCATCGATCGCGCCGGCGAGCCGCGCCCGGAGCGCTTCCGCATCGATGAGCGACGCGATGGCGCCGCGGGCCGCAGGCGGGACCCGCGGAAGTAGATCGTCGACGAGGATCCGAATTGGTTCGGACGGGCGCGCGAGGTTGCCCCGCTCGCGCCAGCGGCGAAGATAGCCCTCCGGGTCGGCGACCACGCGATCGCGGCCGCTCGCGCGGTACAGAAACGTGGTGAGGAGCCCGAACGGCCCGGCGCCGCGCGGACGAGCCGCAAGGCGCGTCGCGGCGACGGCCTGCCGCTCGAGCCCGACGAGATCGATGATGGCGGCCGACTCGCGCGTGACGTCGGCCAGCACGCGAGCCCGCTGCTCGGGTGCGAGGAGAGGCTTCGCGTCATGAAGCACGCCGGCGCGTATCGCCACGTCGAGCGAGGCGTCCTCCAGCTCCGCGGCGATCCGCTCCGCGATCACGCGTTTTGCCTCGACGCCATCGACGATCCACTTGCGCAACTCGCTCGTGTCGCCGTCGCGTGTTGCGCTGGTGACCGCGACGCCGACGTTCTCGATCCCCGCCGCCCGAAGACTTGCCGTGAGGTGCTCGCGCACGCGCTCGGCCTCGGGTCCGACCCGGTCCGCCTTGTTCAACACCAGGAGCTGCCGGCTTAGGCGCGGTGCCCAACGCCGCAGGTAATCGTCGTGAAGCACGGCATCGCGGTACTTCTCGGGATCGGCGACCCAGACCACGGCGTCCACACGGGGGAGGAGCTCGTCCACGCGCGCGCGATGCTCGGGCGTGGTCGAATCGACATCGGGGAGATCGAGGATCGCGACGTCCGCGAAGGCACCGTCGCGGTGATCGCGCACCTCGCGCACGTCCAGCCATCCGAGAAGCGGGGCGGTCTCCTCGCGTACGCTTTCGGCGACCCAGGCGACAGGCGTTCCGGTCGTGGGACGGCGGGCGCTCGCCGCGCTTACCTCGCCGCCGGCGAGCGCGTTCAGCAGGCTGGACTTGCCGACCCCCGTCCCGCCGACGAACGCGAGCACGTACGCGGATCCCTCGAATCCGAGCCTCTGCCGCGCGTCATCGAGGACGCGTCGCGCGCGCGAAGTGTCGAGGCCGAGCTCAGCCGCCGCGTCCACCGCGTCGTCCAGCGCAGCGAGGCTTGCGGAGAGAGTCACGTGGCGACTGGAGCCGCGACCGCGCGCAGCTCGCCGGCGAGCGCGCGGAACCCGACGGGATCCGCCGTCAGCCGGTCGTAGCGCGACCGCTCCTTTGAGAACTCGTCGCCGACGAGCGCCTCGAGACGTTCCCGCGCGTTAGCGATCATCTCGCGCATCGCGGCCTCACCGAAGATCGCTTGCAAGAGCTTCTGATTGAGAAAACCCGTGGCCGCCACGATGCCGATCTCCGTGCCGGTCACCCCGGCGGTGTGCGCGAAGACGCCGACCATCGCGGCGACCGCGAGCGCGTTCACGCCAAGCGAGACGCCAAAAGCGAGGTTCCGCTTCCCAGCCCCGCGCGCCTGCACGTCGGTGGCGATGCTCGCGACCCAATCCCCGAGTCGCGGCCTGACGCGCGCCGCGAGATCCGGCGACGCCGACCAGAGCGACGGGTCGCGCGCAAGCAGAGCCGCGGGCCCCTCGCGGCTGGACCATTCACTCGCCACCCGACGGGCCGCCTCCGTCGCCCGCGACACCACGACGGCGATGACGTCGCTCGTGACCTCCTTCTCCACGACGCCGACCGGAGCCTCGGGCATCCCACGCAAGGCCGCGACGATGGTCCCGCGGATCCGCCCGAGCCCGCGAGAGAAGAAGCGCGTGATCTGATCGGCCTTCACGTACGACTCCCAGTGCCGAAGCACCTCGGTGCGAAGAAACGTCCCTCCGCGCAGCTCTTCGAACAACGCGGCGAGCTCGGCGTCGTAAGCCTTCGCAGTGATCGCGCGCACCGCGACGCCTTCGGCCGCGTCGCGCTCGAGGTCGGCGGCGACGCTTGAAAGAAGCGGGCCGAGCCCGGCGAGCGCGCCTTCGAGCGCGCGCCGCGCGAGCGCGATCCGGCTCTCGCGATCTTTGGCGAGCTCGTCGACACGCTGGACCACCGGTGCCGCCGCGTCGAGCTCGAGCCGCTCGCCAGACGGATCGAGGCGGCCCTCTGCGATGCCCACG
>JALYSZ010000071.1 GCA_030854525.1 Chloroflexota bacterium
CCGCGCTTCCTTTTCCAGTCCCATTGCCACGACGTCAGCCCTTTGCTACACGCTCGTGAATGCCATATCGAGATCCCGACCAGCGCCGCGCCTATGGCCGCGAATGGATCAAGCGGAATGCGGATAAGGCGCGTGAAGCTATGCGGCGCTGGCGAAACCGCCATCCGGCTGCCCACAGTGAGGACTCACGTGCGTACTACAGGCGCCATCGCAAAAGGCTCGCGCGGTATTTCGCCGAATACCAGCGGACCCATCCGGAATTACGCCGGCAGCTCTCAGCGCGCCGTCGCGCGAGGAAGCTTGAGGCTGCGGGTTCGTTCACCGTAGGTGAGTGGCTTGCTCTCGTTGAGCTGTGGGACGGTCGTTGTGCGTACTGCGGAGAGCGAGCGCCGCTGGAGATCGATCACCGCATCCCGCTGGCGCGGGGAGGCACGAACTCAATCGACAACATCTTGCCTGCATGTGGATCCTGCAATCGCCGAAAGCACGCGATGTCCGAGCAGGACTTCCGCGCCCGGCTTGCTAGCGAGAAAACGACGCGAGACCAATCAACAGGTTTGTACGAACCTGACTCAGAACCGGAAGCCCCATCAGCCGACAGTAGTCATGGCGCGTAGCGCTGGCTTACCGACAGTACGACCCTAGAATTGACCCGAAGAAACCCGGCTGGGTAGCTCAGTGGTAGAGCACGCGACTCATAACCGCGTGGTCGTGGGTCCGATCCCCACCCCAGCCACCAGTGATCCCTTTCGCGATCCGCGCGACCGTCCGCGACTACATCCGCGCGCACCAGATCTTCAGGCCAGGACCGGTCGTCGTGGCGGTCTCCGGCGGCGCTGACTCGACGGCCCTCGTTCTGATCCTCGCCGAGCTCGCCGACGAGCTCGGCATCGTCATTCATGTCGCGCACTTCGATCACCGCACGCGCCCCGAGGAGAGCGCGGAGGACGCGGACTTCGTTGCGAAGCTCGCCAACCGGATCGGCGCGCCGATCCGCGTCGGTCGCGCTCAGAATCCGACGAAGACCGAGGACGCCGCGCGCACCGCGAGATACGAGTTCCTCCGCCGGGCCGCGGGCGACATCGGCGCCACCACCATCGCCACCGGTCACACGCGCGACGATCAGGCGGAAACGGTGCTCCTCCATCTGACCCGAGGCTCGGGAATCGCCGGGCTCGCCGGCATGCGCCCGCTCCGGGACGGCATCGCGCGACCCCTGCTCGCAATCGGTCGCAAGGAAACCGTTGCGGTCTGCCGGGCGGCGCGCATCCGGCCGCGGACCGACCCGACGAATCGCTCGCTCAGGTTCGCACGCAACCGCGTTCGTCTCGAGGTCCTTCCCCCGCTGGCGAAGATCAACCCGCGGGCCAGCGAGGCGATCGCGCGACTGGCTGATGCCGCCGCCGAGCTCCAGACTGAAGACGAAGTCGACGTCGCCGAAGCTCTCGCCCGCGCCCGCGACAACGAGGCGATCGTCATCGCGGCCCTCGGACCGACGGTGCGCAGCCGCGCTCTCGCGCTCGCCTGGCGGGATGCGACCGGTCGGGTGCTCGGCGCGCGCCATCGCGCCGCGCTCGAGGAGCTGACCGCCACCAAGGACGGTTCTCGCTCCCTCGATCTTCCCGGCGGCCGCGCGATCCGCGAGTACGGTCTGCTTCGTATCGTTGGCGACAGACCTGTCGAGAAGGGCGATCCGGAGACCCCGATCGAGCTCGGACGGGAGATAATTTGGAATGGCTGGCGGCTCGCGCTCGGCGGCTTCGGACCTACGAACGGAGTGCAGGAGGCGGACGTTCCGAAGAACCTTCTAAGAAAGCTGGTCGTTCGAGGACGACGTCCGGGCGATCGGACCACGGGTCAGTCGCGTAAGAAGCTCCAGGATCTCTTCACCAACGCGAAGATTCCCGCGTCGCAGAGGAGCCGTTGGCCCGTTATTGCGAGCGAAGACAATGTCTGGTGGGTCCCGGGACTCACGGAACCGCCAAAGAGCGCAAGCGGAACCCGCCTCGCGGTAGCGGCTCCGGCGCACTTTGGGAACGAGCTTTGGACTAGACGCGTTAGACAGGTAGCATCGAAAGCGGACTCGGTCGCAACGCGGCCGCGGAAAGGGCCCCCGAACTGAATCTCGACAATCGGATCTTCAAGAACGGCATCCTGACGCTGCTCCTCGTGGTGATGGGGCTCGCGCTGCTCTACGCCTACCGCTCGCAAACTCCCTCGGTCCCTGAGGTCGACATCACGGTGGCGATCCAGGACATCAATGCGGGCAAGATCAAGGCGGTCACGATCATCGCCAGTAACGCGACGCTCGAATTCAAGGACACCACAAAGGGCAAGGAGCAAACGACACTCCAGGAGCCCGACACGCTGATGGCCAAGGCCATCGCGGACTACAACGCTTCGCACGCCGAGACGGTCAACCTGAAGATCGGGAAGGACAGCCAGACCCTCTCGGTCGTCGGCTCGATCGTTCTGAGCCTCTTGCCGGTCCTGCTGATCGGCGGCTTCTTCTTCTACATGATGAGACAGGCCCAGGGCACGAATAACCAGGCCCTCTCGTTCGGCAAGAGCCGCGCGCGCATGTTCATCGGCAACAAGCCGACCGTGACGTTCGACGACGTCGCCGGCGTCGAGGAGGCCAAACAGGAGCTCACCGAAGTGGTCGAGTTCCTGAAATACCCGGAGAAGTTCTCGTCGCTCGGCGCCCGGATTCCACGCGGCGTGCTGCTCGTCGGCCCGCCCGGTACCGGTAAGACGATGCTCGCGCGTGCGGTGGCCGGCGAAGCGGGCGTGCCGTTCTTCTCGATCTCGGGCTCCGAGTTCGTGGAGATGTTCGTCGGCGTCGGCGCGAGCCGCGTGCGGGACCTCTTCGACCAGGCGAAGCGCAACGCTCCGTGCATCGTGTTCATCGACGAGATCGACGCGGTTGGGCGCCAGCGCGGCGCCGGCCTCGGCGGTTCGCATGACGAGCGCGAGCAGACCCTGAACCAGATCCTTGTGGAGATGGACGGATTCGACACGGGGACGAACGTCATCGTCGTCGCCGCGACAAACCGGCCCGACGTCCTCGATCCGGCGCTCCTCCGTCCCGGCCGCTTCGACCGGCAGGTCGTTCTCGATCGCCCCGACATCAAGGGCCGAAAGGCGATCCTCGACGTCCACGTCCGCGGAAAGCCGCTCGACAAGAACGTCGACCTGCTCCGGATCGGCCAGATCTCGCCCGGCTTCTCGGGCGCGGACCTCGCAAACGTGGTGAACGAGGCAGCGATCCTCGCCGCCCGGCGCAACAAGAAGCAGATCGGCCAGATCGACTTCGAGGAGGCCCTGGAGAAGGTCGCGCTTGGGCCGGAACGGCGCTCGCGTGTCATCACCGAGAAGGAAAAGTGGATCGTGGCTTACCACGAGGCCGGCCACGCGCTCTGCTTCAAGCTCCTCAAGCACACCAACCCGGTCCACAAGATCTCCGTCGTGGCGCGGGGTATGGCCATGGGCGTCACCTGGTCGCTCCCCCAGGAGGACCGCTACTTCCGCACCCGTAAGGAATTCGAGGACGACATCGCCGCCGCCTTGGGCGGTTGGGTCGCCGAGCAGCTGCACCTGGGCGGAGACGCCACGACGGGCGCTTCGAACGACATCGAGAAGGCCACCGAGATGGCCCGCCAGATGGTCACGAAGTTCGGCATGAGCGAGAAGCTCGGGCCGCTCCAGTACGGCAAGACCGACGAGCTCA
>JALYSZ010000077.1 GCA_030854525.1 Chloroflexota bacterium
AGCGGACGGTCATCGCGGTCGATGGCGATGACGTGCGCACGTACCACGTGAAAACGCCGTTCGACCGAGAAGAGTCAGCGACCGCGATCGTGCGCGCCGAGGCGGATCGCGCGGTGCGCCAGGCGCGGGAAGAGGCGGCGCGCGTCGCGCAGAGCGCCGTCGCGGACGATCCTGCGCTTCGCGGCGTCGCGACCGCGCGCCTTACCGACGCCGTCGCCGCGCTCGTTCTGGATGGGCGTGACCTCGACTCGATCGAGGGTTACCACGGGCGCGCCCTCGAGGTCCACACCGACGTCGCCGTCGCGCCTCTCGTCCTTTCGGGCGCGGCGCTCGCGACGGTCGCGGCCCGCCGTCACCCCACGGCGGTTCCGGGGATCTACGCCCTCGCTCGGCTCGTTGCCGCGTCGGGTATCTCGGACGCCGGCGTCGTGCGGGTGGGCGCGGACGTGACCGCCCTCGCGATGGTGCGCGAGCGGCGTGTCGTCGGTACCCGCGTCTTCGGTCTCGGCCGCGACGCGTTCGCGGCACGCGAGGAGTCGCGCGACGAAGACGCGCGCGTGTGGGCCGAGGTCGTTGCGCTCCCGCTGAGCTCCGAGAACGCGCCGCCGCCGGAGCGGTGGTTCTTCGTCGGCCTGCCCGAGGCGCTCCTCGCGCTACCGAACGCGCTCGCGAAGATCGTCGGCGAAGCCCGCGGTGGGACCGCGCGGATCGGGCCGCTCACGCCAAGCGTGACGAGCCGGCTCTTCTCTGACGTGCCGCTGAACGCGGAGGATCTCGTCGCCGCCGGCGCCGCCGCGCTCGTTACCGAGGTCTACGCGTGACCGTCACAGAGGCGTCGGCCCGCCGAACGGTCATCGATCTTGGCGCTGACGCCACGATCCTCGATGCCGCTCAGAGCCTGTCCGCGGTCGACTCGCCCGACGTGGTCCTCGTCGTCCCTTCGGGTGCGCCACTCACGCGGAACGCTGCGTTCCTGGAGGCGCTCCGACGCCGCGCCGGCGATCGACGCATCGTCCTCGTGTCGCCCGAAGCGCGGGCGCGGTCGCTCGCGTCGTCGGTGCACATGAAGGCCTTCTCGAGCATCTCCGCGCTCGACCGGCACGAGCTCGACGCGACAGAGCATCTCTCGGACGCCCGCCGCGCCGTGATGTCGACGATGGTCCGCCGCGCCGTCCCGCGCCGGGGGACGTCACCCCTTCGCGCGCTCGCCGTATTCATGAGCCTCCTCACCGCGGCGGGCATCCTGCTCGCGGTCGTCGCTCCGTCCGCCGCGATCGTCATCGCCGCGACCCCCACGCCCCTCGGCCCGTTCGAGTACGACCTCCGGGCCGGGCCGAACGGCGGAGACATCCGGGCGACCACGTTATTTGCCGACAATCTGACGGCGAAGGCGACCGGCATCGCCACAGGGTCGCGCGCGGACGACGCCAAAGCGACCGGTGTGGAGCGGTTCAGAAACTTCACCACGAACGACATTCGGATCCCGTTGGGAACGCTCGTCCAGACCACCGACAGCCCTCCGGTCCGATTCCTCACGACGGAGGAGAAGGTCCTGCCCCACAGCAGCATCCTGCCTGTCCCGGTGGTCGGCGAAGTGCTCATCAAGATTCAAGCGATCGACGTCGGGCCTAATGGAAACGTCGCAGCAGAAAAGATCACCCGGGCCGCGAGCAGCGAGTACCTCGTCAACAACCCGGCACCGACGAGTGGCGGGAAGTCCGACCAAATTCCGGTCGTCACGGCTGCCGACTACGACAAGGCCGTGACCCAATCGGACGACGCGGTCAAGAAAGCGGCGGAGCAGCGGACCGTGGAGTGGAAGGCGCAAGCCGCGAAAGGCACGAACGTGTACGGCGTCGTCGCGAGACGCACCGGTGTCCTCACGCCCGCGAGCGAGGTGGTCGGCAAGGAGCTCACCAAAGAGAAGCCGACGTTCGAGATCACGGTGACCGGAAGCGCCACCGCGTATGCGGTAACGAATGACGAGCCGAAGGCCACGGCGATCGCGCACCTCAGGCAGGAGCTCGCCACGGGCATGGACCTCGACGAAAAGACCGCAGTGGTCACCGAGGTCATCGGCGCGTCTGTCGCGGCCGACGGCGTGCGCTGGCGCGTGCGCGCCGAGGGCAAGCAGGTCCCGCAGGCGAAGGCGGCGCAGATGACCGCGGCCCTCGCGGGGCGCGAGTACGAGGCAGTCGGCCCGCTCGCGACGCAGTTTGGCTTCGAGCTTCGGAGCATCACCCTCTGGCCGGAGTGGTGGCCGCGCCTTCCGGTCCTCGACTCGCGGATCACGATCACGGTCGAAGCGCTTCCGTCGGCCGCGAGTTCTCCGTAACGCGTGCGTTATCTTGCGCTCGACGTCGGCGATCGCCGCATCGGCCTCGCCGTCGGCGATGACGCGCATGGTCTGGCTCGACCGCTCCGCACGCTGGTTCGACGAAGCGTCATGAAGGATCTCGCGGAGCTTGAACGCATCGCGCGGGAAGAGGAGGTCGACGCACTGCTCATCGGGCTGCCCCTGACGCTGCGCGGCGAGGAAGGCCATCAGGCCGAGCGCGTACGGCGTTTCGCCACGGCCTCCGAGAAGCTCGGGCTTCCGGTTCGCCTCTACGACGAACGCCATACCTCGAGCGAGGCCGAGCTTCGCGGCGCGCGCGACCTGGACGCCGGCGCCGCGACGATCCTGCTCGAAGACTTCCTCGGTCAGCGCGCCCGCTGATGGGGAGTCGCGTCCCGAGGTCGCCGCGAGAGGGATCCGCGACCGGGCCGTTCATCTTCGTTCTCCTCATCGTCGGTCTGCTGGTCGGCGGCTTCGTCTTCGGACGGCCCATCGTCGAGGACGCCATCGTCGCGCAGGTCCGGGAGCACGACACGCTCCTCAGGCAAGGGTTCATCCGCGCGATCGTCGCCGACCGCGTCGGCGGTGAGCCCGACGTCGCGAAGGACTCCCGCGGAGAATCGCGCGGCTTCGTGATCTCCCGGGGCGAGACCGCCGGGACGATCGCGCAGAACCTTCAGGACCAGGGTTTCATCCGATCCGCGCTTGCGTTTGCGTTCGTCCTATACGACACGGGTCGCGAGAGCGCGCTCCAGTCCGGGACCTACACGATCTCCGCGGCGTTCACGCCGCGCGAGCTCGCGCGCGTGTTCGAAAAAGCGCCCGGCGAGCAGGCGGTGCTGCGGGTCATCGAGGGCTGGCGGTTGAGCGAGACCGCGGCCGCGGTCAACAAGACATTCCCGCTGATCTCGGCCGACGATTTCATGAAAGCGGCAGTGGTCGGGCAGCGGAAGAACACCGTGCTCGCCGGTCTAAGCCCGGAGACCTCGCTCGAAGGGTTCCTGTTCCCGGACACGTACTTCTTCAAGCCGACCGCCACCGATACGCAGATCGTCGACGCGCTGCTCGATCAATTCGAGCAACGAGTCGGCCACACGCTGCGCCAGGCGGCGGTCGATCGCAAGATGACGATCTACGAGATCGTGACGCTCGGCTCGATCGTCGAGCGCGAGGCTCGCGACCGGCAGGAGAGCGCGATCATCGCGGGCGTCTATTCGAACCGGCTCGAGATCGGGATGAAGCTCGACGCCGACCCGACGATCCAGTACGCGCTCGGAGACTGGCACGAGCTCGGCCTTCCCGATCTCGAGGTCGAGTCGCCGTACAACACGTACAAAGTCGCGGGCCTCCCGCCGACCCCGATCTGCAGCCCCGGACAAGCCGCGCTCGAAGGCGCGGCCAAGCCGGCGCAGGTCCCGTACTTCTACTTCGTCGCCAAGAGCGACGGCACCGGCGGCCACGCCTTCGCGAAGACGCTCGAGGAGCATGAGGCGAACCGGGTTAAGTACGGAAATAAGTGAGGAGCGGCTTTGCCGCGACGAACGAATCTGCCAGTCTTGAGCGTGTCTCGGCGAAGCCGAGATTGAGCGAATACGGGAACAAATGAGTCAGGTCTGGCTCATCGGGCGACCGGTCGCGCATTCGCTCTCGCCCGCCATGCACAACGCGGCCTTCGCGAAGCTCGGCCTGCCGCATCGTTATGAGGTCAAGGAGACCGCGGACGATCAGCTCGGGGCGACGCTCGATCGGATCCGCCAAGGCGATGTCCTGGGCGCGAACGTCACGATCCCGCACAAGGAAGCCGCGCTGAGGCTCGTCGACGAAGCGACGGACGAAGCGCGACGCATCGGCGCGGTCAACACCGTGATCCGGCGCGGGAGTCGGCTGGTCGGCGACAACACCGATCGGTTCGGTTTTCACCATGGCCTCGAGAGCGCGGGCATTCTCCAAATCAGCAACAAGGACGTCCTGGTGCTCGGTGCCGGCGGAGCCGCTCGAGCGTGTGTCCTCGAGCTACAGGGCGGGAACGACGTGCTCGTCGCGAACCGTTCCGTGGAGCGCGCGGCGCGCCTCGTCGAGTCGATGCCACAGGAAAAAGGAGGCGAGCTGCGCGCGATCGGCTGGGACGAGGCGCGCCAGCTCGCCTGGATCGACGCGCTCGTCAACGCGACCCCTCTCGGGATGCAGGGCGAGGACGCGCTCGAGGGGTTCGGGTTCGACCCGCTGCCCGCGATCATCGCGGACCTCGTGCCGGTGGTCGCCGAGACTCCGCTGGTCCGACGCGCGCGCGAGGCTCAACATGTGCGCGTCATGGACGGCCTGCTCATGCTCCTCCATCAGGCGTCGCGCTCCTTCGAGCTCTGGACGGGGGTGCCCGCGCCGCTCGAGGTGATGCGCGCGGCGCTCCCACGGCCGGTATGAGATGAGATTTCTCACCGCCGGCGAATCGCACGGTCCGGGCGTGATCGCGGTCATCGACGGCGTGCCGGCGGGCCTTGCCGTGTCGCCCGCGGACATCGACGCGGACCTGCGCCGCCGCCAGCTGGGGTACGGACGCGGCGCGCGTCAGAAGATCGAGCGCGACGAGGTGCGCATCACCGGCGGGATTCGCCAGGGGCGCACGACCGGTGCACCGATCGCGCTCCAGATCCTGAACCGCGACGCGGTGAACTGGGAGCGCGTCATGAGCGTTGAACCGGTCGCCGAGCCTCCCGATGCCGTGACGCGGCTGCGGCCGGGACACGCTGACCTCGCCGGTGCTTTGAAGTTCGGGCACGAGGACGTGCGCGACGTCATCGAGCGGGCCAGCGCGCGCGAGACCGCCGCGCGCGTCGCCGCGGGCGCGGTCGCCAAGGCGCTGCTTCGCGAGGTCGGAACGGACGTGCTGAGCGAGACGAAGTCGATCGGCGACGTGTCCAGCGAGCCGCGCTTCGACCGCGACGCGATCGAGGCGAGCGAGGTTCGGAACTCGGATGCAAAGGCAAGCGCGGCGATGGTCGCCGCGATCGCTGCCGCGCGCGAGGCGGGGGATACCCTCGGCGGCGTCGTCGCGCTGCGTGCGAGCAGCGTCGTTCCGGGCCTCGGCTCGTTCGCGGAGTGGGACCGGCGGCTCGACGGCCGCATCGCGCAGGCGCTCCTGTCGATCCAGAGCGCAAAGGGCGTTCAGTTCGCCGACGCGTTCACCGCCTCGCGCGAGCGCGGGAGCGCGGTGCACGATCCCATCGCCGTGCGCGACGGCGTCTTCGTGCGAAGCCGCAACCGGGCGGGCGGCCTCGAGGGCGGAGTGACCAATGGCGAGGACATCGTCGTCGAGGTCGCGTTCAAGCCGATCTCGACCCTCATGAAGCCGCTCCCGTCGGCGGACCTCCGAACCGGCGCTCCGTCCCCGGCGCACGTGGAGCGCAGCGACGTGTGCGTCGTGCCCGCGGCCGGTGTCGTCGCCGAGGCGATGCTCGCGTTCGTCCTCGCCGACGCGCTCTGCGAGAAGTTCGGGAACGACAGCGTCGACGACCTCTGCGCCGCGGTCGAGCGCTATCGCCAGCGGCTCCGCCCCATCGATTCCCGGTAATGCACATCTTCCTCGTCGGGCCGCCCGGGATCGGGAAATCGTCGGTGGCGCCCGCGCTCGCTCACCACTTCGGGGCCGCGGTCATCGAGCTCGACCGGGAGATCCAACGCCGCTCACGCAAGCCCAACAAAGACGTGATCGAGCAAGACGGCATCGATCGCTTCCGCGACCTCGAGTCGGACGTCCTCACGGGCCTCGCTCGGACTCCGTCGTGGGTCGTCGTGGATACCGGCGGCGGCGCGCCGATCCGCGAGAACAACCGCGCGCTGATGCGCAGGCTCGGGTTGATCGTCGGCCTGCGCGGCTCGCTGGATCGGGTGGCGTCAGGCATCGCCGCAACCCAGGCGAAGCGGCCCAACCAGAACGTCGCGCCCCGCGAGCGCGCGCGGTCGGCGCTGCGAGAGCGCAAGGCCGCGTACGCCGACACCGACGTGACGTTCGACGTCGACGGAGCGACCGCCGATGGCACCGCGCGCGCGATCGCGGCGTGGCTCGTGTCGGCGCGCGGCGTTCGGATCGACGTCGCGGGAGCTGAACGCTCAGCTCCATGCCGCGTGCTCATCCGCGCGGGTCTGCTTGACCACGTCGGACCGCATCTCGCGGATCTCGGCTGGCGCGGTCAGGTGGCCGTCGTGAGCGACGCGCCGACGGCCGCTCTCTACGAGCGCGATCTCTTGCGATCTCTCGCATCGGTCGGTCTGAAAGCCGTGACCCTGCGCGTGCCGGCGGGCGAGCGCGGCAAGCAGCTCGCGATCGCCGCCCGGTTGTGGACATCGCTCGCGAGCCACCAGATCGGCCGCGACGGCGGGATCATCGCGCTCGGAGGCGGCAG
>JALYSZ010000087.1 GCA_030854525.1 Chloroflexota bacterium
CCATCGAGAGATATCCACGAACGCGCAGCCCGGCTTCTTTCGCGCGCCCGACGACGGGTCGATATGCCGCGAGCGCCTCGTCGCGCGACCGGTTCAGGTTCTTGCGGGAGTAGCTCTCGCTCGCAGATGCGAAGACGGCGATCTCCTTGACGCCGCACGAGATCGCCCGTTCGAGTCCGACCTCGTTCGGAACGAGAGCCGCATAGCGGACGCCCGCACGCGGCGTGACAAGCTTCATGAGCTCTTCCGCGTCGGCGAGCTGGGGCACGGCCTTCGGGCTCACGAAGCTGGTCGCCTCGATCGCGGTGTGACCGGCGTCGGCGAGCCGATCGAGCAATTCGACCTTGTGGTCAGTCGAGAGAATGCGGTCCTCGGCCTGAAGACCGTCGCGCGGTGCGACCTCGACGATCGTGATGCGCTCGGGTCTCGTCTGCGGCACGGCCCGCGTATCGTCGCACGGATGCAGCGGCTGAAAGGCAACGACGTGCGGCGGGTGGCGTTCGACGGACCGCCCGAGCTCGCCGCGTTCTTCCGGAACGGACGCCTCGAGACGATCCCCGCGGGGCGCGATCGCCGGCATGCTCTGCTCGTGCATGTCGCAGGGGCGTTCGCGCGCGGTCGCGAGTACAGCGAGGACGAGGTGAACCGCATCTTGCAGAACCTGCATTCGGATCACGCCACGCTCCGCCGTTATCTCGTCGACGCCGGACTGCTCCGACGCGAGCGCGGTGTCTACACGCGGACCTGATGGAGTTTCAGGACGTCGTCCGCAAGCGGAAGATGGTTCGAAGCTTCGAGGACCGTCCCATCCCGCATGAGATCGTCGAGCGGATAGTCGCGAACGTGCAGAAGGCTCCGTCTGCGGGGTTCAGCCAGGGCTGGGGCTTTCTCGTCCTCGAAGGAAAAGACGCCGTGCGTTACTGGACCGAGCTCTGGCCGGAAGACCGCCGGACGGACTGGGGCTGGCCGGATCTCTTCAACGCGCCCCTTCTCATCGTCTGCCTCAGCAACAAGGTCGCGTACCTCAAGCGCTACGCCGAGCCGGACAAGGGTTGGACCGACATGGACGAGAAGCACTGGCCGGTCCCGTACTGGGACATCGACACGGGGATGGCCGCCCTGCTCGCGCTCCTGACCGCGGTCGACGCGGGACTCGGCGCGGTCTTCTTCGGCGTCTTCGATCAGCCGAAGCTGCGGGAGACCTTCGGCATTCCGGACGAGTACACGGCGGTCGGCGTCGTCGCGGTCGGCTACCCCAAGCTCAAGGATCGGCCCTCGCCGTCGCTCAAGCGTGGGCACCGTGCGGCCTCGGACGTCGTCCGCCGCGGCCGCTGGTCCTAGATCAACCGCAGGAGCGCAACGGCCACGACCCCGACGATCACGCCCGCGAGGAGGCTTCGCCGCCAAACGACCGTCGCGATGACGAGCGCCGCCGCGAGCGGCTCCGCGCCGTGCGTGAGGGCGCCCGCCGGAGCCACGACCGCTGGCCCGACGAGCGCCGCGATGATCGCCACGGGTAGCGCCTCCAAATAGCGCGTTGCGGCCGGAGGGAGACGGCCTCCGAACGTGACGGCGAAGGGCAACGAGCGGGTGAGGTACGTCGCGACCGCCGAGCCGACGATCGCGATCCAGATCATCGGCGTACGACGACCGCGATGAGCGGCGCCAACGCGCCGGCGGTGATCACCGCGATCGTCGATGCTCCGGCGAGCGCGAGCGCCACAGCGACGAGGGCCGCGACGAGCGCGATGACCACGTCCGCGCGATGGCGGATCGCCAGCACCACGATCCCGATGAACGTCGCGGTGATCGCGAAATCGACGCCGAAACGGCGCGGGTCGCCGATCGCCCCACCGACGACGATGCCGATCAGCGTGGCCAGATTCCAGAGCACGAACAGAGCGATCGCGAAGGTGAAGTAGTAGGCGACGCTGCGTCCGCCGCGCCGAAAGTGCCCGGTCGCCATCGCGAAGCTCTCGTCGGTGAGGAAGAAAGCCGCGAACAGGCGCCAGGGGAGGGGCAAACGTAAGAGGTGCGGACGGAGCGACGTCGCCATCAGGAGATGACGGAGATTGATAAAGAGGACGCTCACGATCACGACCGGGATCGGTGCGGACTGCGAGAAGAGCTGCACCATCGCGAACTGCGAGGCGCCGGCGAACACCAGAAGGCTCATCGCGATTATCTCGAGCGGCTGCAGTCCGGACTGCCTCGCGACGACTCCGAACGTCGTACCGACGAGGAGAA
>JALYSZ010000131.1 GCA_030854525.1 Chloroflexota bacterium
GATAGCGATCGTTCGCCGCGATCGTCCGGTCTCGAAGGGCAGCCGACGCGTTCGTGTAATAGATGAGGTCGAGGCGATCGGCCAACGGGTTGAACCCGACCATGTCGATGTTGATGACCGCCGCGTACGGCGGCGGCGTCCCGAGCGACCCGAGGTACGCGAGGCTGCCTTTGAAGAAAAGCTCCTCGCCATCGAAGAACGCGAGGACGATCCGCTGCTTTAGGGAGGCGCGCTCCTGCGCGAGCACGCGCGCGTACTCGAGGAGCGCCGCGGTGCCTGTGGCGTTGTCGTCGGCGCCTGGCGCGAGGCTCGTGGCAGGATTCCAACCCGGGCTGCGGTTCGAAATCGAGTCGTAGTGGGCACAGATCATGACCCAACCGCCCGCCGGTGCGGTGCTGAGAGGGTCCACGATCGCGAGGATGTTCTCGAGCGGAATGCCGTTATACGCCGCGCGGTGCGATTGGACGAGGATGCCTGGGATGGCGCCGAGCTGCTCCTTGAGATAAGCGACCGCCTTGGCGTGATTGGGATTGCGCGGATCGCGCGACCCGAACGAGGCGAGGGCGACGAGGTGATCGTTCAGCTTCGCGGGATCGATCCGCTCGAGGACCGCGCCGATCGGCCGAGACGTCGGAACCGGCGATGGGGTCGGCGAAGCCGTCGCGCTTGCCGCCGTGGATGTCGGCGTCGCGGTGGCGACCGCGACCGAAGCAGAGGCGCTCGGCCCGGACGAGCCTGCACCGCCGCACGAGGACAGAACGATCGCCAGCACGAGGACGAGGCGGCCCACCACCTCTGTATATCGCGGCGGGCCCCCAGCAGTGCGTCTAGGTGCGGTGTCTGGCTAGTTCGCCTTTCTGCCGCGTCCGCCGGCGCCCGCGGGCTCGCGCCCGCCGTTCTCCTCGGCTTTCTCCATGGCGTACTGCTCGCTCCAGAAGACGACCTTGCCGTCCTGCGCATCCACGAACACCGTGTCGCCCTCTTTGAACTCACTGCCGAGCACCTTCTGCGCGAGCGGGTCGACGATCAGGCGCTGGATCGTGCGCTTGATCGGGCGCGCGCCGTACACGGGGTCGAAGCCCTCCTTCGCGATGAGCGACTTCGCGTTATCGGAGAGCTCGAGCGTGATCTTCCGCTCGAGGAGACGCTTCGCGAGGATGCGGGTCTCCTTCTCAACGATCTCCATGAGCTGCTGCGTCACGAGGTTCTTGAAGATCACGATCTCGTCGATGCGGTTGAGGAACTCCGGGCGGAACTGAGCGCGCAGCGCGTCCATGACGCGCTTGCGGAGGACGTCCTGCTGATCGGCGAGCTCGGTGATGAATGTCGAGCCGACGTTGCTCGTCATGATGATGACGACGTTCTTGAAGTCGACTGTCCGGCCCTTGCCGTCGGTGAGGCGCCCGTCGTCGAGGATCTGAAGGAGGACGTTGAACACGTCCGGGTGCGCTTTCTCGATCTCGTCGAGGAGGAGGACGGAGTACGGTCGGCGGCGGATGGCTTCCGTCAGCTGACCGCCTTCCTCGAAGCCGATGTAGCCCGGAGGCGCGCCGATGAGCCGCGCCACGGTGTGCTTCTCCAAGTACTCGCTCATGTCGAGACGCACGAGCGACTTCTCGTCGTCGAAGAGGAACTCGGCGAGTGCCTCGGCGAGGAGCGTCTTGCCAACGCCAGTCGGCCCGAGGAACAGGAATGAGCCGAGCGGCCGGTTGGGGTCCTGCATGCCGGCGCGCGCGCGGCGCACCGCGTTCGCCACCGCCGTGACCGCTTCCTCCTGCCCCACCACGCGCTTGTGAAGGTTCTGCTCCATTCGGAGGAGCTTGGAGACCTCGCCCTCGAGGAGCTTAGTGACCGGGATGCCCGTCCACTTCGCGACGACGTCGGCGATGTCCTCGGGCGTCACCTCCTCGGTGAGCATCTTCTGGTTCTTCTGGAGGTCCGCAAGCCGCTTCTCAGCGCGCGCGATCTCTTTTTCGATGTTCGCGACGGTGCTGTACTTCAGCTCGGCCGCCTTCGCGTAGTCGGCCGACCGCTCGGCGCGCTCGACGTCGGCGCGGATCGCCTCGAGCTGCTGCCGCTTCTCGCGAATCTCGGTGATCGCGGCTTTCTCCTGCTGCCAGTGGGCGCGCAGCACGCTCGCCTCCTCCTTGGCGTGCGCGAGCTCGCGCTCGAGCTTCTGCAGGCGTTCCTTGCTGGCCGCGTCGCTCTCTTTCTTCAGGGCCTCGCGCTCGATCTCGAGCCGCGTGATCGCCCGCTCCACCTCGTCCAGCTCAGCCGGCATCGAATCGATCTCCATGCGGAGCTTGGACGCGGCCTCGTCCACCAGGTCGATCGCCTTGTCCGGAAGGAAGCGGTCGGTGATATATCGCGAAGAGAGCGTGGCGGCCGCGACGAGCGCGGAGTCCTGGATCCGAACGCCGTGGTGGATCTCGTACCGCTCGCGCAGCCCGCGAAGGATCGAGATCGTGTCCTCTAGCGTTGGCTCGCCGACGTAGACCGGCTGGAAGCGCCGCTCGAGCGCGGCGTCCTTCTCGATGTGCTTGCGGTACTCGTCGAGCGTGGTGGCGCCGATGGCGTGGAGCTCTCCGCGCGCCAGCATCGGCTTCAGCATGTTCGCCGCGTCCACGGCGCCCTCGGCGGCACCGGCGCCAACGACCGTGTGCAGCTCGTCGATGAAGAGGATGATCTGGCCTTCGCTCGACGCGATCTCTTTGAGGACCGCCTTGAGACGCTCTTCGAACTCGCCGCGGTATTTCGCGCCGGCGAGCAGCGATCCGATGTCCAGAGCGAACACGCGCTTGTCCTTCAGGCCCTCGGGGACGTCGCCGCGCACGATGCGTTGCGCGAGACCCTCGACGATCGCGGTCTTGCCGACGCCGGGCTCGCCGATGAGCACCGGGTTGTTCTTCGTGCGGCGGGACAGGACCTGGATGACGCGCCGGATCTCCTCGTCGCGGCCGATGACCGGGTCGATCTTGTTCTTCCGGGCCATCTCGGTGAGGTCGCGGCCGTACCTGTCGAGCGCCTGGTACTTCCCCTCCGGGTTCTGATCGGTGACGCGCTGGTTGCCGCGCACGTCCTTGAGCGCGTTGAGCACACGCTCGTGAGTCGCGCCGAGACGCTTCAGCGCCTGGCCGGTGTAGCCGTGGTCCTCGGTCATCGCGAGGAGGAGGTGCTCTGTGGAGACGTACTCGTCGCCGAGGGTCTCAGCCTCTTTCTGCGCCTGCTGCAAAACGCGGCCGAGCCGCGCCGAGGCGGAGAGTTGCACGTTGCCGCTCACCTTTGGCTGACGCTGAAGCTCGGTCGCGAGCGCCGACGACAGCTGCGCGGGCTGCAGCCCGAGCGCCGTCAGGACACTCGAGACGATCCCGCCGGGCTGGTCGACGAGGGCCGCCGCGAGATGCTCGACGTCGAGCTGGGCGTGGCCCTCATCGCGCGCCTTCTGTTGCGCCGCGACGAGCGCCTCCTGCGACTTCTCCGTGAGCTTATTTGGATCGATCACTTCGTTACCTACTCAATCTCTGGCCCAGGGGCAGGGGCCCCTGGCGCAGCGCAGCCAGGAGGCACGCTCAAGGCTGCTGACTCGCTCGTGTTCACAGCAGATGACTCCTGACGTTCTCCCCGCTGCGTGACGTCGCGACCTCGCGCGCAAGGTCGCGTTCTTTCTCGCTGAGCTTCGTCGGCATGACGACCTTCACCGTGCTGTAGAGATCGCCGTGCCCGCCGCCCGCCCGCGGCATCCCTTGACCGGCGAGGCGAATCGTGCGCCCGTTTTGCGTTTCGGGTGGAATCCGTAAGGACACCCGCCCTTTCAGCGTCGGCACGGTAACTTCCCCGCCGAGCATCGCTTCATGCATGGCGACGGGCAGATCGACGCGAAGGTCGTCGCCGTCGCGCGTGAAGAAGCGATGCGGCTTCACGCGCACGCGCAGAAACGCGTCGCCGGGTGGGCCGCCGTTCGCACCGGGATTCCCCTGCCCCGCCAGCCTGATGCGCTGGCCATCCTTGACGCCCGGCGGGATCTTGACGGTGAGCCGTCTCGCTGCTTGATGCGCGCCGTTGTTACGCGAGATCTGGATCACGTGCTCGGTACCTTTGTAGGCCTCCGGAAGAGTGATCTCGACCTCGCCCTCGACATCTTCGCCTTGTCTAGCGCGCGATCGCGTCCGTGTACGTGCGCGACCGAACACATCGTCCGCCTCGGCGAAGCCGCCGTTCGCGGCCTGGCCGAAAAGGGTTCGGAAGAAGTCCGAGAAGCCGCTGGCATCCTCGCCGAAGGGGTTTTCGCCCGGCTGGCCCGTGTACACGTACTGGAAGCCGCCGGCCCCGGAGGGACGTCCGCCCTGCGCGAACTGCTCCCAATCGGGACCGACCGTGTCGTATCGCTTCCGCTTCTCGGGATCGCTGAGGACCTCGTGGGCCTCGTTGATCTCCTTGAACTTCTTTTCCGCGTCGGGCTTTTTGTTTACGTCCGGGTGGTATTGACGCGCGAGCTTGCGGTAGGCCTTCTTGATGTCTTCGGTCGAGGCGCCCTTCGGAACGCCAAGCGTCTTGTAGTAGTCCTTGTACTCGACCGGCATCTTTAGAGCTCCGCCGTGTTAGTGCGCTGGCGCGGCTGAAGGGATGCTCGGGCGTGCCGCCTCGATCTGCGCGGGCGTCACGTTCGGTCCGGGCAAGAGTGCGTTCTTCAGCACCTCGTCAATGGTCTCCATGAGCCTGATGTCGACGGTGTCGATGACCTCTTGGGGGACATCCACGAGATCCTTCTTGTTCTTCTTCGGCATGAGGAAGACCTTGATCCCGGCGCGGTGCGCCGCGAGCAGCTTTTCCTTCACTCCACCGATCGGAAGGACGAGGCCACGGAGCGTGATCTCGCCGGTCATCGCGACGTCCTTGCGGACCTTGCGGCCCGTGAGTGCCGAGACGATCGCCGTCGCCATGGTGACCCCGGCCGATGGACCATCCTTGGGGATGGCGCCCGCCGGCACGTGGATGTGCATGGCGTGATCCTTGAAGAACCCCTTCGGCACGCCGAGCTCGGCGTAGTGCGCTCGCACGTAGCTGAGGGCCGCGATGGCCGACTCTTCCATGACCTTCTGGATCTGGCCGGTGAGGACGAACTCCTCCTGCTTCGATCCCTGGTCCATGATCGTCGCCTCGACGGTGAGGACGTCGCCGCCGTGCTCGGACACCGAAACGCCGGTGGCCGCGCCGACCTGGTCTTCCTTCTCGGCGAGCCCGTACTCGAACCGCTCGGGGCCGAGGTACTTGTCCAGGTCCTCAGGCTTGACCTCGATCGTTGCGGCCTTGCCCTCGGCGATCGCTCGCGCGACCTTGCGGTTGATCGTCCCGATCTCCCGCTCGAGGTTGCGGACGCCGGCCTCGCGCGTGTACTCCCGGACGAGCTTGCGAATGGTCTCGTTGCCTATGACGAGCTTGCCTTGCTCGAGGCCGTGCTGCTTCAGCTGCTTCGGCAGAAGGAAGCCCTCCGCGATGTGCATCTTCTCGTCCTCCGTGTAACCGGGGAGACGGATGATCTCCATGCGGTCGCGGAGCGGCGGGATGATCGTGTCCTCGACGTTCGCGGTGGTGATGAAGATCACCTTCGATAGGTCGTAGGGCACCTCGAGGTAGTGATCGCTGAACGAGTTGTTCTGCTCTGGGTCGAGGACCTCGAGGAGCGCCGAGCTCGGGTCGCCACGGAAGTCCGCGCCGACCTTGTCGATCTCGTCGAGCATGAACACGGGGTTCACCTCGCCGGCGGTCTTCATGTTCTGGAGGATGCGGCCGGGCAATGCGCCCACGTAGGTGCGCCGGTGGCCGCGGATCTCAGCCTCATCGCGAATGCCGCCGAGCGACATGCGGATGAACTTGCGTCCCATCGCGCGAGCGATGGACTTGCCAAGGCTCGTCTTGCCTACGCCGGGCGGCCCGACGAACGAGAGGATCGGCGCGCGCAGGCCCGGGGCGAGCTTCCGCACGGCCATGTACTCAAGGATGCGGTCCTTGATCTTGGGCAGGCCGTAGTGGTCCTCGTCGAGGATCTTCGCGGCCTGCTGGATGTCCCAGTCATCGCTCGCGGCCTTGCTCCACGGAAGGGAGACGAGCCAGTCGACGTACGTGCGGATTACGCCGGTCTCCGGGGAGGCCTGCGGGATCTTCTCGAGACGGCCGACTTCCTTGAGCGCCTTCTCTTTCACCGCGTCGGGCATGCCCGCCTGATCGATCTTTTCCTTGATCTCGCGAAGCTCCGCGCCGCCCTCGTCCTCACCGAGCTCCTTCTGGATGGCCTTCATCTGCTCTCGGAGGATGTACTCGCGCTGGGTCTTGTCGAGGGTCTGCTGGACCTCGCTCTGGATCTTCGCCTTGAGCTCGAGTATTTCGTTCTGCTTGGCGAGGAACACCGAGATGAACTTGAGCCGCTCGACCACCGCAGGCATTTCGAGGAG
>JALYSZ010000149.1 GCA_030854525.1 Chloroflexota bacterium
GCCGGACCCACCGGGTCCGGCACCGTTCCCGTTTGGATGCTGAAGCTGACCGCGCTCGCGACGGTGCTGAACGTGTTCTTCTTTGGATTCGGCTACGCGAGCGCGAACGTGAAGACGGGCGCCGCACCACTGCAGCCTCCGGTCGTGACAAGCGCAACCACGCCCGCGACGCCTGTCCCGTCGGCGACCCCCACTGTCAACCTGCGCCGAGGAGTGCGCACGACGCCGAACGCACCGCTCACCAGCACACGCCGGTCCTAAGGACTGTCACCAACGCGTCGCTAGAACGCGGCGACGGCCGGAATCACCTCGCGAGCCATTATCTCGAGCGGCCTGATCTTCCAGACGTCTTTGACTCCGCCGATCGCGGTCGTGAAACCCATCCTCGCCAGACCTCGGAGCTGTTGGATGATCGGCCCCAGGTTCTCGCCGCGATCGCCGAGGTCGAAGCGGTACATCGTGGTCTTCTCGATGTCGTCGTAGTTCCGTTTCTCACGCTCGCAATGACGCTTCAGCACGTCCAGCTTGTGCTGCACCTCGGGCGTCGGGAACAGGTTGCATGCACTGGCGTACTTCGCGACCAGGCGGAGCGTCTTCTGCTCGCCCATGCCGCCGATCATGATTGGCGGGTGCGGGCGGGTAAGGCTCTGTGGGGAGTTCAACGGGCGCTCGAACACGAACCGCTCTCCCTCGAGGCGGGACTCGTCGCCTTTCCACATCTGCAGGCATAGCCGGACGGTGTCCTCGAGCCAGTCGAAGCGCTCGGCGACGGGCGGGAATGGGATGCCGAGGCTCTTCGCCTCGTACTCGTTCCATCCCGCGCCGATGCCGAGCATCGCGCGGCCGCCTGAGAGGACATCAAGCGTCGTCACCGTTTTCGCGAGGACGCCCGGATAGCGGTAGACGGCGCCCGTGACGATCGTGAGCAGCCGCGCACGCGATGTATTCGCGGCGAGATACCCGAGCGTGGTGTAGGCCTCGAGCATTTCGCGTTCGGGTGCGCCGATCGATTGGATCTGGAAGAAGTGGTCCATCACCCCGATCAGATCGAATCCCGCTTGGTCGGCGGTGCGAGCGATCTTCACGAGCGTCGGACCGATCTCCTTCGCGCCGCCGGGCCAGGTGAAGTCGGGGATCTGCAGGCCGATCTTCATCTGAAGAGCGCCGCCGCGCTAGGGGGCCTTCACACGATCCGCGAAGTACTTGCGGACCTTTTGCACTTTCGGCGCGGCGTTGTACACGATGTAGGGCTGGGTTGGATTTCGATCCGCGTAGTCCTGGTGATAGTCCTCACCGGCATAGAAGCGATCTAGCTTCGTGACCTCGGTGACGATCGGCGTGTCGAACACCTTGGCGGCATCGATCTGAGCGATGTACGCCTCAGCGGTTCGCCGTTGAGCGTCGTTCGCGTAGAAGATCACCGAGCGGTATTGCTTTCCGACGTCCGGGCCCTGACGGTCGCGGGTAGTCGGATCGTGCGCGATCGAGAAGAAGACCTTGAGGAGCTGCCCATAGCTCACTTTCGCGGGATCGAAGCGGATCTCCACCGCCTCGGCGTGGCCGGTGCGGCCGGAGGAGACCACTTCGTAGTCGGCGGTCTCCGCGGTGCCTCCCGCGTAGCCGGACGTCACCGACCGAACCCCGTCCAGCTGCTTGTAGACCGCCTCGACGCACCAAAAGCATCCGCCAGCGAGCACCGCCAGCGCATCGCCGTCGCGTGACGGTACGAGCTCGTCGATCTTCGGATCCGGGAACGTCTCGGGAGAGACCACGACCGGAGAACGATAGGCTGCTGCCGGACATTCCCGATGACGACACCCTCCGCCGCCCGCAAGCAGCTTCGCGCTCACGCGCTGAAGCATTCGGGGGCTTGGGCGGACGAACCGTGGCCGGGCGACTACGTCGCAAAGGTCGGCAAGAAGATCTTCGTTTTCCTCGGCGGCGAAGGCCCGGACGTATCGCTCGGTGTCAAGCTACCGCGTTCGCTGCTCTTCGCCCGCGCGCAGAAGTTCGTGCAGAAGATGGGCTACGGCATGGACAAATCCGGATGGGTCGCGGCGCGGTTCGGCAAGGGCGAGGCGATCCCTCTCGAGCTCCTGCGCAATTGGATCGACGAGAGCTACGAGACAGTCGCCGCGACCGCGCTGCCGAAGCGAAAGCCATCGGCTGAGCCGAAACGGAAAGCCGCGGCGAGGCGGCGATGAGGATCGCGGCAGGGGTCCATCGCATTGGCGACGGCCTCGTGAACTCGTATCTGCTGGAGGAAAGCGGCGAGATCACGATCGTCGACGCAGGGGCGCCCGGTTACTGGAACGATCTGCCGAATGAGCTCGCCTCGATGGGTCGCACGTTCGCCGACGTTCGCGCGCTCGTGCTCACCCACGCCCACATCGACCACGTCGGCTTCGCCGAGCGACTACGCCGGGAGAAAGGCGTACCTGTGAGCGTGCACGAGCTCGACGCAAAGATGGCTCGAGGCGAGGCGAAACCCCAGAACCAGAAGATGCTCGGCGTCGGGTTTGCCGCGCTGCGTTTCTTACGTTTCGCGCTGGCGAAGGGAATGCTTCGGGCGACGCCGATCCTCGAGGTCGCCACGTTTGGCGACGGCGCAACTCTCGACGTCCCCGGTGCGCCGCGAGTCATACATCTCCCGGGTCACAGCGAGGGCAGCGCGGCCCTGCTCGCGCGCAAGGTGCTCTTCGTCGGCGACGCGCTCGCGACGCTGAACGTGCTCTCGGGGAAGACCGGCCCGCAGCTGGCACCATTTGGGAGCGATCTACCTCTGGCGCGCGAATCCCTCAAGCGACTCGATGCCATCGAAGCGGACGTTGTGCTCCCCGGACACGGGCAGCCCTGGACGGGCGGTGTCGGCGAGGCAATCCGTCTCATACGCGAAGAACGTGCGCCAGGCGACAGTCGGGGGTCTTGGCCACAGGCCTAATTTCCGACCGTGCACTTCGTCTTTCCGCTCGTCGTGTGGGGCCTCTCTTTCGGGGCGGCCTACTCGGTCGGCCGCAGCTGGGTCGAGGCCAAACACGCCAACGGGCTTCCGTGGTTGGGTGCGTGGCTCCTCGCAGCGCTGACCTCGGTCGGCTTTACCACCGCGTATTTCCTTCTCATCGTCGCTGTGCTCGAGTCCTCGCTGTTTGAGGGGGTGACCCCGGACATGACCGCCGGTCTGTGGGACGCCTGGATCGCGTGGGTCGTCGCGCCGGTCCTCGCGCTCGGAGGAGTCTCATTCCTCGGCGGCGGGGCCCGCACGTACCGCGACATGGTGTCCGCCTCGAGCGTTTACTTCCCGACCTACGCCGCGCTGAATGAAAAGTACGGATCGGTTACGTCGACGCCGCAAGCGGCCCGCGCGGTGACTCGCGACCTCACACGGCGGACCCGCAAGAAGCTCTTCGGCGGAAACTACACCGACGCATACATCTCCGACCCCGTGCCCCTCGTGGGGAGCGGACAGGGCTTCACCCTTCCCGACATCAAGCTGCCGAAGATAGAGCTGGGGTCTTTGGATTGCGGCGGCGACGACGGCGGCGTCGGAGGCCTCGTTCTCGTGATCGCGATCGTTGCAGCGATCATCGCGGTGTGCCTTGGAGTGATCACGACGTGGGTCGTGATCAGCCGGATCGCAGGTCAATCCGAGCCGCTGCCGCACCCCGCGCCCGCCAGGGCGTAGCCTCCGCGGGAGTGCCCGACCGCTTCAAGACGATCATCGAGCCCTTCCGCATCCATTCCGTCGAACCGCTCCGCATCACGACCGAAGTAGAGCGCCGCCAGAAGATCAAGGAAGCGGGCTACAACGTCTTCGCGCTGCGTGCCGAGGACGTGCTCATCGATCTGCTCACCGACTCAGGTACAGGCGCGATGTCTCGAGATCAGTGGGCCGCGATCCAGCATGGTGACGAGAGCTACGCGGGATCGCCATCGTGGTTCCGGTTCCTCGAAGCGGTGCAGCGGCTCTTCCCGTTCCGGCATGTGATCCCGACGCACCAGGGCCGCGCCGCCGAGCGGATCCTCTTCTCGGTCATCGCGGGCCCAGGCAAAGTCATTCCGAACAACACGCATTTCGACACGACGCGCGCGAACATCGAGGCGACCGGCGCCGAGGCAGTCGACCTCGTTATCCCGGAAGGCCGCGAGCCACAACGTATCCACCCCTTCAAAGGGAACATGGATGTCCCGGCGCTGGAGGATCTCCTCGCCAAGCGCGGGCGAGACGTGCCGGTGGTCTTCCTCACCGTTACCAATAACTCGGGCGGCGGGCAGCCGGTTTCGATGGAGAACATCCGCGCCGTGCGGGCGGTCTGCCAACGCTTCGGCGTGCCGCTGTTTCTCGACGCGTGCCGCTTCGCGGAGAACGCCTGGTTCATCCGGCTGCGTGAGCCCGGGTACGCCGACCGTGATGTGGGCGACATCGTGCGCGAGATGGCTTCGTGCGTGGACGGCATGACGATGAGCGCCAAGAAGGACCCGCTTGCCAACATCGGCGGGTGGCTCGCGATGAATGACGACGCGCTCGCCGAGAAGTGCCGCAACCTCCTCATCCTCACTGAGGGTTTCTCCACTTACGGCGGCCTCGCCGGCCGCGACCTCGAGGCGATCGCGCAGGGTCTCTCCGAGGCGATTGAGCCGGACTACCTCAGGTACCGCATCCGCTCGACCGAATATCTCGCGGACGCGCTCGACCGCGCGGGAGTGCCGATCGTGAAGCCCGCCGGCGGACACGCCGTCTACATCGACGCGCGGGCGCTCCTCCCCCACATCCCGCCCCTCGCGTATCCGGGACAGTCGCTCGCCGTCGCGCTTTATGAGACCGGCGGCATCCGCAGCGTCGAGATCGGCACGGTGATGTTCGGCCGCCGCCCCGACGGGAGCGAGGCGCCCGCGGCGCTGGATCTCGTCCGCATGGCGATCCCGCGGCGCACCTACACCCAGAGCCACATCGACTACGTCATCGAGGTCGTGCTCGCGGTCGCCAAAGGAGCGTCCGAGCTGCGTGGCTACCGGATCGTCGACGAGCCGCCGCAGCTCCGCCACTTCACCGCGCGGTTCGAGCCGCTTCCCGCCGTTACGCGATGAGCCGTTCCAGCGCGCGCAGCTGACGGTCGCATTCCTTCGGATCGCGGCCTTCCGCGGGAAGCATGAACAGCCCTTTCAGGGTCGCGACGATGAGCGCCGCGAGGTCGTCGGCCTTTGCACGGTTAGCGATGGCGCCCTCTGGCCGCCTGCCGTAGCAGTGCGCTTAGCACCTTCTGCCAGGTGTTGTCGACATCGCGCACGATTGCGGCGATCGCGCGGTCGCGACGTCCACGCATGGCCAACTCACCCATGACGACGAAGAGTTTCGGCTCGGTTCTTGCGAGGCGCCGGATACCCGCGAAGTGCGCCCGCACCTGCTCGCCGGGCGAGCCCGCTGGCTGCAGCGTGGTACGGAAGCGTTCCATCGCATACCCGACCACGCCGCGGATCAGCTTCTCCTTGGTGGGGTAGTAGTAGTGCAGTGTCGCGATGTTCACGCCGACCCTCGCGGCAATGTCGCGCGTGCGGAGCCCCTCGAAACCTCGCTCGGCGAGAAGGTCGTAGGCCGCTTGTACGAGTGCCTCTTCGTCCCTTTGTACGTTCTCCTGCGCCACCGGGGCAGACGCTCCGGCCGCACCTATGCGACGCCTGTCGTGGGAATGCGGGTCCAGGTGGATTCGCGATCCCAATGGCCTTCGGCGAAGGGGCTGACTGGTATCGCAACATCGTCGCGAGCGGCGGCGCCACCATCCGCCAGCACGGGACCGAGCATCAACTCGGGGATCCTGCCGCGATCGATCCGGACTCGGCCGCGTCCCCGTTCCCGGGATGGCAGAGGCCAGTCTTTCGCGCCCTTGGGATCCGTCCGTTCTTGTTCCTGAAAGGCAGCTAACGTCGAGCACGATTCGAGTCCGGTACTTTTCACGTCGTGCCCGAGAGCGCAGTGAACGTTAGGTACATCGTCGACGACGTCGAGGAGGCGATCGCCTTCTACACGACGCACTTCGGGTTCACGCTTGGTTCGAACATGGCTCCGGCATTCGCCGACGTCGTCCGCGGCCCCCTTCGCATCCTGCTTAGCGGACCGAAGAGCTCTGCCGGCCGTCCGATGCCGGATGGCCGACAACCTGGGCCTGGCGGCTGGAACCGGATTCACTTCATCGTCGACGACATCGAGGCCGAGGTCGCACGCCTTCGCGCGGCAGGCGTGCGCTTCCGGAGCGACATTATCAGCGGACCCGGAGGCAAGCAGATCGTGCTCGACGATCCCTCGGGTAATCCGATCGAGCTCTTTCAACCCGCGAGCCGGTAGTGCCAGATCGGAAATGATCGAGATCGTCCCGGCCACGACCGCGGAACACTTCGCGCAGTTCCAGGAGCTCGTCGACGAGTTGATGGCTTGGGACAGCGCGATGTCGCGCGAGATCGGACTTAATCTCGACACGATGCTGGACTTTTTCTACAAGAAACCTCCAGCTGCCCTCGCGGCCGAATTCTCGCCGAACGGTCACGTCTTCCTAGCCAAGTACGAAGGGCGTCTAGCCGGATGTGGCGCGTTAAAGGAGCTGTCAAGGGACGCCGCGGAACTGACGAGGGTCTATGTGCGTCCCGCATTTCGCGGCAAGGGCCTCGGGAAGGCGATCGTCGACGCGGTCATCGCGAGCGCGCGCCAGGAGGGTTACGCAACGGTGCGGCTGGAGACGGCGATCTTCATGAAGGACGCGCACTCCCTATACCGGTCCTTCGGTTTCGAGCTCTCCGAACCCTTTCGCCGCGTTCCCGATGATCTGAAGCACGCCGAAGTGTTCATGGAGTTGAAGCTCCGCGGGCCCGCGCCAACCTCGGCGAGTTAGCGAATCGTCGGCGCGGACCTGCGTGACCGAACAATCAGCAGGCCGCCGAGCAGAGTGACGAGGAGACCGATGAGCTCACGCAGGCCGGATCGGTCGACTGTGCTCGTGGACGGCAACGTCTCGATCGTTAACGGCGCGACGGGAACTGGCGAGACAGCCGGGGGTTCCGGCTGAGGACTGGGCGTCGGCGCACCGGGCGCATTCGTCGGGCTCGCGCCGGGCGTGGGCGTCGGCGCTGCCGATGACGCCGTCGACATGGGACTCGCAGTCGAACTCAATGTGGGGCTCGGACTCGGAGTCGGAGTCGGGGTCGGAGTCGGGGTC
>JALYSZ010000153.1 GCA_030854525.1 Chloroflexota bacterium
GGAGCTAGCGGTGCCCTGTACCCGCAATCCGCTCCAGCGGGGCTGAATCCCCTCCCGAGGTCCGGCATCGCGGATCCTGCACGCGCGCGGCGGCGTTGACGATCGGGTCCTGTGCAGAAACGGCCCGTGAACCCCGTCAGATCCGGAAGGAAGCAGCGGTAAGCGGTCGTCGCTTCGTGCCGCAGGCAAGCCTGGTCCGAGCCGATGCGCGTGTGCGTGTTCGAGGTGTCGCGATCGACGGAGGGTGCACGGCCATATCCCATTACCATCGCACGGTGCCGGAGCGTGCCGCTCTCTACCGCCGCTACCGTCCCCAAACCTTCTCCGCCATCGTCGGTCAGGAGCACGTCACGCGCACGCTCCGCAACGCGATCGCGAGTGGTCAGGTGGCCCACGCCTATCTTCTCTCGGGGGTTCGAGGCACCGGCAAGACCTCGATCGCCAGGCTGATCGCGAAAGCCGTGAATTGCCCAAACGCGAAGGACGGCGAACCGTGCGATCGGTGCGAGACCTGCGTTGCGATTCGCGATGGCCGGTTCCTCGACCTCATCGAGATCGACGCCGCCTCGAATCGCGGCATCGACGACATGCGCGACCTACGGGACAAGGTCCGATTCGCCCCTTCGCAGGGGCAATACAAGGTGTACGTGATCGACGAGGCTCACCAGCTCACAACCGAGGCCTTCAACGCGCTCCTGAAGACCCTCGAAGAGCCCCCGCCGCACGCCCTGTTCATCCTGGCGACGACCGAGTCACAGAAGATCCCGGCCACGATCGTCTCGCGCACCCAGCGCTTCGACCTTCGCCGTATCCCCCAGAAGGGGATCGTCGCGCAGCTCGCGAAGATCGTCGAGCAGGAGAAGCTCCACGCCGATCCGGCCGCACTAGATGCGATCGCGCGGCACGCGCAAGGCTCGCTCCGTGATGCCGAGAGCATGCTGGACATGGTCATTGCCTTTGCCAACGGGCCCATCACATTGAAGGAAGTCGATGATCTGCTCGGTGCCTCCGACTGGGAGGAGACTGCGGCGCTCTTCGACGCGCTTGCCGCGGCGGACGGCGGAAAGGGCGTGGAGCTCATCGGCCGCCTCGTGGACGATGGGCGTGACCTTCGGCTGTTCGTCCGTCGCGCGATCGAGCACGCGCGCGCGCTGGTGTTCACGCGCGCGACCGGCAATCCGCCCGAGGCCGTGAGCGAACAGATGGCGACGAAGCTGCGCGCGCAGGCGCAGGGACTCTCGCTGGATCAGCTCGCGAAAATCGCGAAGCGTCTCGTCGAGACCGAGCAGCATCTCCGGACGAGCGAAGGCACGCCTCTCCCGCTCGAGCTCGCGGTCCTCGACCTTGTGACGTCGAGCGAGAAGGTGGCACCGCCTCCGGAGGCGCGGCGCGATACGGATCGTGCCGGCGCACGACCGACCCCTCCCTCGTCGACGCGTGCCGAACCGCGACGCGACGCGCCGCGTGGCTCGGTCGTCACCATGGCCGAGCGTCGTGTGGCGACCGTCGCCACCAGTACCGTCGGCGCTGCATCGCCCGTCGTGAAGCTCGAGAGTGTCCGAAAAGCCTGGGGCGAGCTCGTCGATCGCACGAAGGAGCGAAGCATCGGAAAGGCCGCGCAGCTCGCGAAGGCGGAGCCGCTCGCTATCGAAGGCGTGACCATCATCATCGGATTCGGCGAAGAGTTCGCGCGGCTGCTTTGGCAAGAGAAGCGTCGGGCCGAGCTCGAGCAGGATCTCTCGGAGATCCTGAAAGCGACGATCCGCGTGAAGTGTGTGCGCCAGCCGGGCGTGCCCGAGGCCGCGACCGACGACCCGATGCTGCGTGCGGCCATCGACACCCTCGGTCGACCAGACCGCATCATGGAGATCGAATGAAGAATCTCGGCGACATGCAAAAGCTCGCGCAAAAGTTGCAGGCCGACATGGCCAAAGCGCAGGAAGATCTCGCCGCCATGACGGTCGAAGGATCGGCGGGCGGCGGCGCGGTCGTCGTCGTGATGACCGGCACGCAGGAGTGCAGGGAAGTCCGCATCAAGAAGGAGGCGGTCGATCCCGAGGACGTCGACACCCTCGAGGACCTGGTCCGCGCCGCGACCACGGACGCGCTCACGAAATCGAAGCAGCTCGCGGCCGACAAGCTCGGTGGCCTCACCGGCGGCCTGAAGCTTCCGGGGATGTGATTTGCCGACGGCCCTCGCGCGTCCGCTCGCCCGTCTCATAGACGAGCTCTCGAAGCTGCCCGGCGTCGGGCCGAAGACCGCGCAACGGCTTGCCTATCACATCCTTCGAACGTCGGGCAGCGACGCCGAGGCGCTCGCCGCCGCCGTGCGCTCGGTGAAGACGGACCTCCGCTACTGCACCACGTGCTTCAACATCGCCGAGACCGATCCGTGCGCTATCTGCGCGTCGGATGAACGCGACAAGCGCATCGTCTGTGTGGTCGAGGAGCCGCTGGACGTGCTCGCTATCGAGCGGACCGGCCAGTACAGCGGTGTGTATCACGTGCTACATGGAGCTATCTCGCCAGTGAATGGCGTGCGCCCCGACGATCTCAAGATCCCGCAGCTCTCGCTGCGCCTGAAGCAGGGCGGCATCGAGGAGCTGATCCTCGCCACGAACCCAAACCTCGAAGGCGACGCGACCGCGATGTACATCGCGCAGCTCACAGCCGGCAACGGCGTGCGTGTGACCCGTCTCGCCCGCGGCCTCCCGATGGGCGGCGATTTGGAATGGGCCGACGAAGTGACGGTCAGCCGAGCATTGGAGGGTCGTCGGGGACTCTGAGCGACAGGCGACCCGCAGCGGGGGCTTGCGCCCGCAGTGGGACCCGAGACCTCCGCGAAGCGGCCGGTGAAGGCGAAGGCCGAAGCCGGTCCGTGGTCGAGGGAGGGACCCGCGAGCACGCAAGCCCCCGCGATCGGTCGCCGGCACACCAGAGCGTTGACGCCCGGACCCTCGAGTTGGTACGATTACGGCTCACATCACGCCCGTGGCCAGTTCCGCATGGGAGGCAAAGGGCACGATCTTTAACAGCTGAAGAGTGGCAGGAACGCACAGCGCGGACTCGTCGATTTTTTGGATCGAACTCGAAGCTTGAAGTGACCGTTCCGTAAGGACGGTCCTTTGTTTTGTCGGAGAGTTTGATCCTGGCTCAGGACAAACGCTGGCGGCGTGCATAAAACATGCAAGTCGAACGGACTTCAGTCCGCAAGGACTGAAGTGAGTGGCGAACGGCTGA
>JALYSZ010000169.1 GCA_030854525.1 Chloroflexota bacterium
GAGATCGTGCCGATGACCGTGACCATGGGCGTGGCCGACAAGGAGTCGGCGCGCTTGTTGACCAGGGAGACGACCATCGCGGCCGACGAAGGCATCCGCGCCGATACGACCTACGACGGCGTCGCCAAGATCAAGCCCGCGCTGCCGGGTGGCGTGATCGCGGCCGGCAACGCAAGCCAGTTCTCCGATGGCGCATCGGCGTGCGTCGTGATGAGCGATCGGACCGCCGCGAAAAAAGGCTTGCAGCCCCTGGGAATCTTCCGCGGCTTCGCGGTCGCGGGGTGCGAGCCGGATGAAATGGGCATCGGCCCCGTCTTCGCGGTACCGCGATTGCTCGAGCGCGCCGGCAAGAAAATCGACGACATCGGGTTATGGGAACTCAACGAGGCGTTCGCGGTGCAAGTGATCTACTGCCGCGACAAGCTCGGCATCCCCAACGATCGCCTCAACGTCAACGGCGGCGCGATCGCGGTCGGTCACCCCTACGGCGTTTCAGGCGCGCGGCTCACCGGCCACGCGCTGATCGAGGGCAAGCGTCGCGGCGTGAAGTTCGTGGTGGCGACCATGTGCATTGGTGGAGGGATGGGCGCCGCGGGGCTATTCGAGGTCGTCTGAACCAGGCATAGCTTGTCCCGACCAAAGCTCGGCCGTTCAGTCTCCGATCAGACTTGACACGTATTCCACTCAACGACTGAGCTCGACCCACCATCCGGTCGGTCTTCTCCGAAGCGGTCGACCCCGACACTACTGCAGTGTCGACTTCGCCTTGCATTCCACGGTTTCCCCAGGGGCTTGACCGATACGGCAAACGAAGACCGTTCGCTCGGTGCTGTCGTAAAACCAGGCAAACGAAATCCCGTTGGACGACGAACTGCTGATTGGCGTCATTGTCGGGCGGACATCCGCTCGGATCTGAGCCAAGGCGTGAAGGCCATAAGTGGCAATGGCGGCGACGAGAAGCAAACTCCCAATCTTGATCATGAATTCCTCCTTTTCCGTTCCCGGGGTGAGCGTGATATTAGCAAGCGCGCGCCCGTAGCCCGAATCACACCATCGTCAGTGCCTTTTGTGGTGGATCGTTGTCCCGGCGGTGGCCAAGGCGCACCCCGGTGCCGCGCGCTGCCACGACACTGACGTTCAGCGCGTCCGCACGGGCGCTCTATTCCGAGGTCGAGGAAGCGGGGGGTCTGTTTTGAAAGGAACTTCTTGCGCTGGCATGACATGTGCATAAAGAAGTCGGCCATGCTCAACGCCCGGTTACCCGCACGATACCGACCTCGCTCTCGCTAGGCGACCGACAGAAATCACTGATTCGATCGACCACATACCTCATGAATCCTCGCCATCGCATTGCTTCGATAGCCATCGGCCTGCTGGTCTCGACCGGCGCAACCGCGCTGGACGTGAACGTCGTCGGCCTGTTCCCAAACAAGGCCGTAGTGCAGATCGACGGCGGTGCCCTGCAAACTCTCTCCGTCGGACAGAAGACGCGAGACGACATCATCCTGCTGTCGGTGGGGCGCGATGGCGCAATGTTCGATATCCAGGGTCGACGCGTGGCACTCGCAATAGGTCCTGCGCGAAGGCAGACGAGCCCCGCCGCCGCGACCCAAACGAACCTCGCCGCCGCGACCCAGACGAGCCCCGCCGCCGCGGCCAACTACGCGGTGATCCCGACAAACGACCGGGGCGATTTGGTCGCCGATGGCGAAGTGAACGGCATGCCGGTTCGATTCGCCGTGGATACCGGCGCGACCTTCATCACGCTTCCCGCCCGCGAGGCGAGCCGCCTCGGGCTCGACTACCACAACGGCCAGAAGCTCGTGATGGAAACGGCCAACGGCAATGTGTTCGCTTATCGTCTCAAGCTCGACACGGTACGCGTTGGCGGCGTGGCCGTGCATAACGTCGACGCAGTCATCACGGAGGGCAACAGCCTGCCCATCGCCTTGCTCGGCATGAGCTTCCTCAATCGCACGGACATGAAGCGCGAGGGATCGATCTTGACGCTGACGAAGCGGAATTAAGGGATAGCTCGGCCCGTGCGCTTCGACCTGATGGCCAGTGGCTGGTAGTGCCGGAAGCAGACGTTCAACGAATCAGGTTGATCGGCGACCGCGGCACGCAACGCGAAGGCCGCGAACAACCGGGAACGATCGACCCCTGAATCACCTCGT
>JALYSZ010000193.1 GCA_030854525.1 Chloroflexota bacterium
TCGGGATGACGCGATACCTCGAGGCCCGGCTCGGCTCCACGCCCGGAACGATCGTGCTCGAGGATCTGCACTGGGCGGAGGAGCCGTTCCTCGCGCTGCTCGAGGAGCTTCTCGAACAGCTGCACGCGCCCCTTCTCCTTTTATGTCTCGCACGTCCCGACCTCCTCGAGCGAAGACCGAGCTGGGGTTCGGGACGTACGAACGCGATGGCTATCGCGCTCGAGCCGCTGGATGGGCCCGAGACCGAGAAGCTCGTGCGCGCTCTCCTGGCCGGGGGCTCCGACCGGCCGGTGGATGAGATCGTGGCGCGCACGGAAGGAAACCCGCTCTTCGTCGAGGAGTACGTCCACATGCTCGTCGACCAGGGGTCGCGCGCCGTCGTTCCGCCAACGCTGCACGGTGTCATCGCCGCGCGCATCGATGCGACGACGCCCGCGGTCAAACGGCTTCTCCACGAAGCGAGCGTCCTCGGACGCGACTTCTGGCTGGATGCGCTGCCGACCGCGCCGGCTGCCGCCGACGTCGCCGAAGCCGAACGGCGCGGGCTCCTGTCTCGTCGCGCCCGGCGCGGTCCCTCAGGGTCTCCCACGTTCGTCTTCCGACACGGTCTGATCCGCGACGTCGCGTACGCGTCGCTATCAAAGGCCGAGCGGACGCGCGTCCACGATCACTACTCGCGCTGGCTCGAGACGGCTGCGGGCGAGCGCGCGCAGGAGTACGCCGAGATCGTCGCGTATCACTCCGAGCGAGCGTTCTCATTCGCGCACGAGCTCGATGCCGGAGGCGTCGACGACCTCGGCCAGCGCGCCTTCACGCTGCTGTCCCGCAGCGCCGCCGCCGCGTCCGCGCGCGGGGAGTTTCGAGCGTCGCGCGAGCTGAACGACCGGGCGCTCCTGGTCGCCGACGCAGGCGGCGTTCCAGCCGCGGAGCTCGCTTCGGCGCGCGCGCTCGGTGCGATCGTCAAGCTTCGGCTCGATTCGGACTTCGCGGCGGTGAACGAGCTCGATCTTGCGATCGACGCCGCGCGCACGCTCGGACCGAGCCCGGAGCTCGTGCGTCTCCTGGTGTGGCGTGCGTCGTCGGTCACGATCCTCGACGACATCGCCGAATCGGAGAAGCAGTTCGAGGAGGCCATCGCCGTCGCGCGCGAAACAGGCGACCGCGAGATCCTCTCGTACGCGGTCTGGGCATCCTCCGAGCCTCTCGGTCTCACCGGACGATTGGACGAACAGGCGAAGCTCCTCGAGCAGGCGCTGGCGGAGGTGCGCGCGGTCGCGGCCCCATACGAGGTGGCGTGCCTCGGCGAGATCTGCGTGAACGCGGCGGCGCGCGGCGACCACGCGCGCGCTCGCGAAATCGCGGCTCTTGCCATGGCCGCGGCTCACGCGACCGGCCGCCGCATGGATCGATGGAGGGCCGCGTATGCCCTCGCGGTCAGCCTTCTCGCGAGCGGCGACGCGAATGCGCTCGCCGCCGCGGAAGAGGCGTTGATCCTTGCCCGAGAGATAGGTGGTCCCGGCGCGCTTGCCGAGGCCGCCCATACGGCGAGCCGCGCGCGTCAGGCGGGCGGAGATCTCGACGGAGCGCGTACGGTGCTCGAGGAGACCTTCGCGCAACTCGACGTCGCGCGGATGACCACGCAACGCGACGCGATAACGCGGTTAGAGACCCGTCGCGCCGAGGTGGCCCTCGCGCACGGCGACATCGAGACCGCACGCACGTCGGCGACGACGGCGGTGCGCATCGCTCCGAAACCGCACGTCGAGACCCGAGCGGAGGCTCTGCTTGCCCTCGCTTCGGTCGCCATGGCTGATGAGCACACAGCGGAGGCGCGTAGCTTGATCGCCGAAGCGACGAGCCTCCTCGCACCGAGCGGATATCGCGATCTTCGCGAACGGGCGGAGCGGATGGCCCAACGCGTTGCTGCGAGGTCGTCAGCGCGCTGACCAGCGGCGGTGCTATGTTCGGCACCCCGTGAAGCTCCATGAATACCAGGCGAAACAGATCCTCGCGCGCGCGGGCATACCCATACCGGACGGCCGCGTAGCGACGACAGCCGAGGAAGCTCTGGCCGCGGCAGAGACGATCGCGGCGCCGGTCGCGGTCAAGGCACAGGTGCATGTCGGCGGACGCGGCAAGGCCGGCGGGATCAAGGTCGCGAAGTCCCCGACGGAAGCGAAGGCCGCGGCCGGGGCGATCCTGGGGATGGACATAAAAGGACTGCGCGTCGAGAAGGTCTACGTCGAGCGCGCAGCCGACGTCGCGAGCGAGCTGTACCTCGGGATCACGCTCG
>JALYSZ010000205.1 GCA_030854525.1 Chloroflexota bacterium
GACCCCCGGAGGAGTCGGCTTCAGCGAGCGACTCTTCAAATCGACCGATGCGCTGCTCGAGCGCGCCCGAGAGCACCTGGAGTCCTGTGGATGCGGGACAGGCTGCCCGTCCTGCGTCGGCCCGGCGCACGCCCTTGGCAACGATGTGCGCGAAGCCGTCGCCGATCTCCTCTCCCTGCACAAGTGAACGACCTGCGAGCCCGAATCGCGCAGATCGTCGAGAGGGATCGGGGGCGGCAGTCAACCGGCGAGGACGGCAGCGGGATCGACCGAGGGACCCCGCGCGATGGGGCACCGGCCGGAGGCCGGGGGGTCCACCGTCGCGTAGAGAGGGTTTCGGTCGATCCCGCTGCAGAACAACCCCGCTTTGAAGTACGCGAGCGGCGGATCGCACTCGACGATCTCGGACTCGAGATCGTCGGGAGGGGAGCGTGCGATCCGCTGCTCATCGCACACCTCGGTCTAAAGGGCGCGTCGCCGGACCGATGGCAGGACGTGCTGTTCCTCGATACGGAGACCACGGGGCTCTCGGGCGGGACGGGCACGTACATCTTTCTGATAGGCGTCGCTCACTTCACCGAGAAGGAGTTGGTGCTGCGGCAGCACATGCTCCTTGACCTCGGTGCGGAGCGCGAGTTCATCGAGGGCCTCAAGAGAGAGATCGAGCCGTTCCGCGCGTGCGCCTCGTACAACGGCAAAGCGTTCGACCTGCCGATCATCCGCACGCGCTTCGTCATGGCCATACGGAGCGAGCTGACCGTGGACGACTCGCATCTGGATCTCCTGCATCCGGCGCGACGCTTATGGCGCAACCGTTTCGGCTCCACCACCTTGAAGCAGCTCGAGGAGAGCGTTCTCGACGACGGCCGCATCGCGGACATCCCTGGTTGGCTCATCCCCGACGCGTACTTCCATTATTTGCGGAAGCGCGACCCGGCCATCATCGCTCCCGTCCTCGAGCACAACGCGCGTGACGTGATCTCGCTCGTGCGCATCACCGACCGCGTGGCTCGCGCGGTCATGGCCGCGCGCTCCGGCCGCGCCCCCGACCACGCGCCCGCGGCGTTTGCCCTCGCGCGCATCTTCGAACGGACGGGAGAGATCGACGCGGCGTTCGCTTGCTACGAGAGCGCGTACTACGACGGTGACAACGCTCTGCGCGCCAAGCTCGCGCTCGCGTACGCCCGCCATCTCGAGCGGCGCGGCAACCTCGAGCGCGCCCTTCAGATGATGGAGACGCTCGTCGAGCTCGGGCTCGGCACCGCGCGCTGGCGCGAGCAGGCCGAAAGCCGGATACGCAGACTGTCCAAGAAGCGATGGCGACAGCTCGCGACCGCAAGTTAGAGATCCGGCCGCTCACGGCGGCTCGCGTGGACGACGTGAAGACCGTGACGAAAGGCTCTTGGGGCGCCTCGTGCTGGGACCTATTCCCGCGATACACCGCCGCACAGAAACGCGCGCTCGGCGTCACCGGCGGGCCCGCCGGCAAGGGCCAGGACCGACGCCGCGCCGTGCTCGCCAAGCTGGCACGGCGCCGGAAGAACTCACCCGGTCTCGTCGCGTACGAGCAGGACGAGCCGATCGGGTTCATCTCGCTCGGACCACGCCACGACTTCACCGTCGTCGAGAATTCGCGCGCCACGCCTCCCGTCGACGACGTGCCTGCGTGGGTCATACCCTGCATCACCGTGCGGCGTGGCCACCGCGGCCGGGGCGTCGCGATCGCGATGATCCGGGCGGCCGTCGACTACGCCGCACTGCGTGGCGCCGCCGCCGTGGAGGCCTACCCGCGGGCGACTCGCAAGCGGGTCAACGACGACTTCGCGTTCTTCGGGACGGAGCCGATGTTCCGGAAGGCCGGCTTTCAGCAGGTCCGCGGGGAGCTTCCGAACCTACCAAAGGGATGGGCGCCACGCGTGACGATGCGCCGGACGATCAGGAAGCGCGCCGCTCCCGCCGGTCGGCCGGACGCGGCCGCTGCATACCCAACCGCGCGAGCGCCGCGTGTCGGAAGCGCGCCGCCACGACGATCGCGAGAAACAGAAGCGTCAGGAGCAGCTCGACATACGGCAGCTCGTGCAGCACGGCGAGCGCCGGCTCGTTGACGATGAGGTCGGCCGCGGTCCAGAGGATGGCGAGCGCCCCGATCCAGGTGGCGTGCGGGAACCGATCAAGGAGCCCAACGACGATGCCGCTTCCGAAAAGCACGATCGGGATCGATAGGCCGAGCCCGAACAGCAGCAGCGCGATGTTCCCATGCGCAGCCGCGCCCACCCCGAGGATGTTCTCGAGGCTCATCGCGAAGTCCGCCGCGAGGATGGTGACGATCGCGGCGCGCATGGTGGTGACCTCGCGAATCTTGTGACCCTGACCCCCGTCGGGGCGAACGAGCCGGTACGCGATCACGACCAGCGCCAGACCGCCGATGAGCTGCAGATACTGAACGGTGAGGAGCAACGTCACCGCCGCTGCAGCTACGACGCGAAGCGCCACGGCGGCGCCTGCGCCGAACAGGATCGCCTTCCGGCGCTGCGACCTGGGTAAGCTTCGCGCGACCATACCGATGACCAGCGCGTTGTCGCCAGACATGGCGAGGTCGATCAGCGTGATCGCGAGGATGGCCTGAAGAGTCTCCCCCACGTCAGCGAGACTGGAGCTTGAAAGCTATGAAGAGGATGACCCCGACGATCCAGAG
>JALYSZ010000208.1 GCA_030854525.1 Chloroflexota bacterium
GGTGGCGGGAGCGCCTGCGCCGGCCCTGTTGCGCGCGCGAACTGCCATACGCGCGATGGACGCGACCGGAAGAACGACAACCGCATGACCCCCAAAGCCTAGGACCGTCACCGCCGTCTGACAGCCATCTAACAGCCACGCCGATGCCGTAGGGGGCCGCTCGCAGCAAGTGGGCGCTCACGAACGGACCGATTTACGGCCGCGTCGGTGCCGCTCGGCGCATGGGGCCGGTCGGATTTCAAGACCGCCGCATTCGACCGCTCTGCCACCCCTCCGAGGCAATAATGATGGGGGTTTTCGTTCGCGACGACCATCGGCCTCGGCCGTCTGACACCACCGCTGACACCAACGTCGCCGGAGGGCCCGACAGGACTGCGCCGACGCGCGCTAGTGTCACCGTCGTGCCGATACCGGGATACCAGGACACGATGGGGCCCGTGCTCCGCGCTACATCTGGCGGCAACGAACGCACGATGAAGGACATCACCGCGGACCTGTCGCGCGAATTCGGTTTGACTCCCGAGGAACTAGATACGCGTCTGCCCAGCGGCGGGAGCCTCTTCGCGAACCGCGTCCACTGGGCGACCACGTACCTCAAGAAGGCGGAGTTGCTCGAGTCAACGGGCCGCGCTCACGTCCGCATCACGCAGGAAGGACGCGCCGTCCTGGCTAACCCCCCGGCGCGTATTGACCGGGCGTTCCTCCTTCGCTATCCAGCCTTCGCCGCGTTCGTCCGGGCGCGCGCCCCCAAAGAGTTGGGCGAGGAGTTGGGCAGCGACATTCTCGTGTCTCCTCCAGATGCCTCCGAAACAAGCACGCCACGAGAACGAATTGACGCGGCGGCGAAGGAACTTTCATTGGACCTCGCCGACGAACTCCTTGCGAAGGTCAAGGCAGGATCACCCCAGTTCTTCGAAGGTCTCGTCATCGATCTGCTCCGGGCGATGGGATACGGAGGGTCGCAGGCTGGGGCAACCGAACTCCTCGGTCGGAGCGGAGACGCAGGGCTCGATGGAGTGATCCGGCAGGACCGCTTAGGACTGGAAGCGGTGTACGTGCAGGCGAAGAGATGGGACAACACCGTCGGCCGGCCGACGGTCCAGGCGTTCGCGGGAAGCCTGGACGGAGCCCGAGCGCGGAAAGGAGTTCTGCTCACGACCGCCACCTTCAGCCAGGAGGCACGCGATTACGTGCGAGGCATTGAGAAGAAGATCGTGCTAGTTGACGGTAGTGAACTCGTCACCCTCATGATCGAGCACGACATCGGCGTGTCGAATGAGGCCACCATCAAACGGACTAGAGGGCCGTATGGTCGCGAAGCCCGGCCGGCGCGACGCGCTTACCGCGAGGGTCCGCCCGCTCATCGCCTCGATGGGCGCACCGCTCGAGCTACGCCCGTCGGTAGCCAGGGGCTGCACTGATCCCGGCGGCTCCCCGGCCGATCGCATTCACGATCGCGGTGCCGACCGCGGCCGTGGTCGCGTGCCCGCCGATGTCCGCGGTGTGCGGCCCGTCCCTGGCGACCCGCTCGAGGGCCTGCATGATGAGACGGGCGCCCTCGCGCTCGCCCAGATGCTCCAGCAGGAGGCTCGCCGCCCACACAGCCGCCATCGGATTCACGATGCCCTTCCCAGCGATCGTCGGCGCGGACCCGTGCACCGGCTCGAAAAGGGATGGGGACCGGTGCTCCGGGTCCAGGTTGGCCGAGCCGGCGAGGCCGAGCGAGCCCTGGAGTGCGGCGCTGATATCGGTGAGGATGTCACCGTATAGGTTGCTCGCCACGACGACGTCGAGCGACTCGGGCGCGTAGACGAACCGCGCGGCCAACGCGTCGATGAGGTAGCTCGTCACGGTCACATCGGGATAGTCACGCGCGACATCCTTCACGACGTCGTCCCAGAGCACGGCCGTGTAGGCGAGCGCGTTGGACTTCGTTGCCGACGCGAGGATATGTTTCCGCTCGCGCGCGCGATCGAAGGCGTACCGCACGACGCGCTCGACCCCCTTTCGCGTGTACAACGAGGTCTGCAGCGCGCTCTCGTCCGGCGCGCCGCGGTGGAACCGGCCGCCGAGGTTCGTGTACTCGCCCTCGGTGTTCTCACGCACGCAGAGCATGTCGACCGTCGCTGCGGTGCCGTTCCGGAGC
>JALYSZ010000250.1 GCA_030854525.1 Chloroflexota bacterium
GCCGTGGGCGTGGTCACACGCCCGACGCCGACGGTCCCGCCGCCCTCGCCCACGCCGGTCCCGACAATCACTCCAGAGCCTGACACCGGACCGCAGGTGTTCAAACAGCCGCTCGCCGCGGGATGCGCGACCGACGACGCCGTTTGGGTTGTGTCCGACGGTGGCGGGATCGGACGGTTCGACCGTCAGCTCCAGCGTTGGCAGCTCATCGATTCGACGCTGCGCTCGCTTGTCGCCGCGGCGTGCGGTCCCGATCGGCTGCTTGCGGTCGGCCCCTTCGGCCGCGTGGTCAGTATCGACGACCTCGCGAAGACGATCACAGCCGATGACATCGGGTTGTTCAACGCCTACGGTGTGTCGCTCCTGCCGGACGGTGCGCTTGTCGTCGGTTCCGAGGGCAGCGTGCAACGTCAGTCGGCAGCTGGTTGGGACCAATACGCGAGGGGTATCGACGAGGATCTCTACGGCGTGGTCGGCTTCGCGGGGAGTTCCGCGTGGACCGTGGGCGCCGGGGGCGTCACGTACCGGCTCGAAGGCGTCGGCTGGAAGCAGTACGTGACCGGCACGACGGCGTCGCTGCGGACCATCGCCGCCGCTTCCCCGACGGAGGCGATCGCGGCTGGAGACGACGGCGTGATCCTCCGGTTCGACGGTCGCTGGCATCCGCTCGAGAGCGGTGTGCAGCGCGAGCTACGGGCGTCCGTGCGTGTGGGCCCGATCACGTATGTCGTCGGCGACGCCGGGACCGCGCTGGCGGTCGACGGCAACACTGTTCGGCCCATCGCGAGTCTCACCACGACCTGCGCTCTTCGCGGCGTCTTCACGCACGGCAACGAGCTGTGGTTCGTCGGCTCCGAGGGAACGCTCGCGGGAGTTTGGCGGCAGATCGGGGACCGGATCGACCGCTGGGGCACGTGCTAGGCGCCCCGCCCCTTGCGGGCATCCGCATCGTCGAGATCGGTAACTACATGGCGGGACCCTTCTGCGGAATGCAGCTCGCCGATCTTGGCGCGGACGTCGTGAAGGTCGAGCATCCGAGAGCCGGCGACCTCGCGCGCCTCCTCGAGCCGCTCGCGTCGGGCGAGAGCGGCAACTTCGCCCGGCTCAATCGCGACAAACGCAGCCTCGCAATCGACCTGAAGCGCGAGGAGAGCCGCGCAGTCTTTCGGCGGCTCGCGATGGGTGCCGACGTGATCGTCGAGAACCTGCGGCCCGGAACGATGGACGACCTCGGCCTACCGCCGCGTTCGCTTCTCGACGCGAATCCCCGGCTGATTTACGTGGCGGTGACCGGCTGGGGCCTCGACGGCCCGTACGCGGATCGGCCGGCGCTCGACATAATCGTGCAGGGCCAGAGCGGGCTCATGAGCATCACCGGCGAAGAGGGCGGCGCACCGGTGAAGGTGGGCGTTTCGATCGCGGACCTCACCGCCGCGCTGTACGCGACGATCGCGACGCTCGCGGCGCTCCGGGCTCGCGACCGTGACGGCCGCGGACAGCTCGTGGACATTTCGATGTTCGAATCCGCCGTCTCGCTTGCCGTGTGGGAGGCGGGCATGTATTTCGGCAGCGGCGAGGTGGCGCGAGCCGCCGGGTCCGCGCACAAGCTCGTCGCGCCGTATCAGGCCGTCGCCGCGTCCGACCGTCACTTCATCGTCGGCGCGACGACGCCCCCGAACTGGACGGCGTTCTGTCGCGTGCTCGGGCTCGGCGCACTGGAGTCGGATCCACGCTTCGCGGATGCGAACGCGCGCCGCCATAACCGCGCTTCGCTGATCGTCGAGATCGAGCGGGTCACGCGCACGAAGGCGGCCGCCGACTGGCTTACGCTCCTTCGCGAGGCCGGCGTTCCCTGCGGCGAGATCGCCGATTACGGCGACGTCTTCGACGACCCGCACCTGCTCGCCCGAGACTTCTTCGTGGACCTCGAGCACCCCGTGCTCGGCACGCTCCGCGGTCTGGGCTCGCCGCTCCGTCTCGAACGCACGCCGGTGCGGCACCGACGTGCCGGGCCGCGTCTCGGTGAGCACAGCGCCGAGGTGCTCCGCGAGATCGGATGCAGCGACGCCGACGTCGAGCGGCTCGCGAGCGAAGGCGTCATCGCACGCGCATGAGCGAGGAGATCCGCACCGAGCGCCGCGGCGGTGCGCTATGGATACGCGTCGATCGTCCGGCCGCGCGAAACGCGATGACCTTCGCGATGTACGACCGCATCGCCGCCGTCTGCCGCGACGCCAACGCCGATGCTTCGGTACGGGCAGTCGTGCTGACGGGCGCGGGCGAGGCGTTCGTCGCGGGAACCGACATCGGCCAGTTCGTCGACTTCAAGGAGGCGACCCAGGCGATCGACTACGAGCGTCGCATGGATGCGTGGCTCGGCGCGATCGAGGACGTCCGCGTGCCCACGATCGCGGCGCTCCGCGGCCCCGTGGTCGGCGGCGGTCTCGCGATCGCGGCCGCCTGCGACCTTCGGATCGCCGCACCCTCGGCGCGGTTTGGAGTCCCGGTGGCCCGGACACTCGGGAACTGCTTCTCGGCGGCGAACCTCGTGCGCCTGGCTGCCCTCGTCGGCCTGGGACGGGTGAAGGAGCTCGTTCTCACGGCCCGTCTCATCGACGCGGAGGAGGGGCGCGCGATCGGCCTCGTCTCCGAGGTTGTCGCTCGCGAGGACGCGCTCGACGCGCGTGTCGACGAGCTCGTGGGGCAGCTCGCCTCCTTCGCTCCCCTCACTCTTCATGCGACGAAGGAGATGGTCCGTCGGATCCGCGCGCGGATGATGCCGGACGAGGCCTCGGATCTGGTGGCGCTCTGCTACACGAGCGCTGATTTTCGCGAAGGGGTCGCCGCGTTCCTCGAACGGCGCAAGCCGGTGTGGAAGGGGCATTGAGCCGCTACCACGAGGAGCAGCACTTTCACGGGGCGCTTATGGGTCTCCTGCTGGTGGCCATGGTCTTTGTCGTCGTCGTCACGGTCGTGGCGGTGGTCTTCTCGCGACCTGGGGATGCGCTCCTCCTTGCGATCGCGCCGGTCGTTGTCATCCTCGTCGCGTCCCTGATCTCACTGTCGCATCTCGACGTCGATGTGACCGACCGTGGCGTGAGCATCGCCTTCCGCTATCTGTGGACCACTCGCCGCATTGGCTTCGCCGAAATAGTCGGTCTGGAGGTGCGTTGCTACAACCCGCTCCTTGAGTACGGCGGTTGGGGCGTGCGGCTCGGTCCGAAGGGCTGGGCTTACATGACGAGCGGCAACGAGGGCGTGCAGCTGCGGCTGCGCAGAGGGCTCTCGGTGCTCATCGGATCCACGCGCCCGCGAGAGCTCGAAGCCGCGATCCGTGCCGGTGTCGAAGCGCAGGCTCCCACACCGCGGCGCGCGAGCTAGGCCGTCCGCAAGCGCGGATCGAGCGCGTCACGGAGCGAGTCGCCAAACAGGTTGAAGCCGAACACCGCCAGGCTGATCGCGACGCCGGGTGCGATCGCGAGCCACGGAGCCTGCTCGAGGAACTGCATGCCTGCTCCACGAAGCATGAGTCCCCACGACGGCGTCGGTTCGAACACGCCAAGGCCGAGGAATGAGAGCGAAGCCTCGAGCAGGATCGCCTGACCGAGGAACGCCGTCAGCATGATCAGGTACGGCGCGAAAACGTTCGGCGCGATGTGACGCAGCATGATCCGTGTCCCGCCGGCACCCACCGCGCGCGCGGCCTCGACGTATGGCATGGACACGACGGTCAGCGCGCTCGCCCGGACGACCCGCGAGACCCGCGGGATGATCGGCACCGTGATGGCGGCGATGACGTTGCCAATGAGCCCCTCGCCGGTACCGAGGGCGGCGACCACGGCGATCGCGATCACGATCAGCGGAAAGCTGATCAGGACGTCCATGAGCCGCTGGATGGCCTGATCCACCCTCCCGCCGAGGTAGGCACCCAGAACGCCGAGGACGTACCCCGCCGTGCATCCGACGAACGAGGCCACGAACCCCACCAGGAGGGCGGTCCGCGCGCCGTAGACGATCCGCGAGAACATGTCGCGGCCGAAGTTGTCGGTCCCGAGTAGGTGCTCAGGACCGGGCGGCTTGAGGAAATCCACGAAGTTTGCGGCGACGGGATCGTACGGAGCGATGACATGGGCGAAGACGGCGGCGAGGATCATGACGATGATCAGTACCGCTCCCCCGGTCCCAAGCGGTCGCCGCCGAATGAATTCCGCCACGAATCGCGCGAAACGCCGGCGTCCGGTATCCGCCAGATAGCGCTGTCGCGCAAGCTCCTCGGCCTCCCGGGTGATTGCGGTCATGAGTACCGGATCCGTGGGTCGAGAACCAGGTAGAGCATGTCCACGACGAAGTTCACGATGACGAATATGGAGGCCAGAAGCAGAACCAGCGCCTGGATAAGCGGGTAATCGCGGTGCGCAACCGCGTCGACGAGCAGCTTGCCAAGGCCGTTGAGGTTGAAGACCTGCTCGGTCACGACCAGACCGCCAATGAGAAAGGCGAACTCTAGAGAGATCACGGTCACCACTGGGAGGAGCGAGTTGCGCAGCGCGTGCCGGACCACGACCACGCTCTCGCGAACGCCCTTCGCGCGCGCGGTCCGCACGTAATCCTCACGAAGGACCTCGAGGACGCTCGAGCGAGTCATACGGAGCGCAACGGCTGAGTAGCGGTACCCGACAGCGATCGCCGGCAGGACGAGCTGCGCGAGGTTCGCGACCGGATCTTGGAAGAGCGGCGTGAAGACCACCGGAGGAGCCCAACGGAACGTCACGATCAGCGCGAGGATCATGAGAATCCCGATCCAGAACGACGGCATGGCGAGGCCGGCGATCGAGAAGATGCGGATGACGTAATCCACCCAGGTGTCCTGCCTTACCGCAGCGAGCACGCCCAACGGAATGGCGATCGCCATCGCGAGGATCGTGGCCAGGATCGCGAGCTCGATAGATAGGCCGATCCGGATCTGGATCTCCTCGATGACCGAGTGGTCCGTCCATAAGGAGGTGCCGAAATCGAGTCTCGCGGCGGAGCTCATCCAATCGACGAACTGCGACCACATCGGTTTGTCGAGACCGAGGAGGCGACGCTCCAGATCGATGATGTCCTGCGAAACGGGCGCCCCGGCGTAACGCAGGGCGACGACGTCCCCGGGGATCGCACGCATGATCAGGAACGTGAGCACGGCAACGCCGACGAGGGTGGGCACCATGAGAAGGAGCCGTCCGACGACGTACCGGTACATGCGGTAAGTCTCGGACGGCCCCGGCTAATTCGCTAGTCGGCTACCCCGCGAGCCACACCGTCTCGAGCTGCTGGTTGTAGTAATGGTTCGACCCGATCTTCCAGCCGCGCACGATGTTGAGGTAGGGCACGATTCGGTACCACCAGAGCACCGGGTATTGGTAGGCCTTCGTTTCCATGGCGTACTTCTCGATGTCCCAGACGGCCTTCTTGCGCTTCTCGGGATCGGTCTCGCGGCTCTGCCCGTCGATCATTTTGTCGAGCTGATCGTCGTCATAGCCTGCGTAGTTGAGGCCGCGCCCGAGCTTGGTGGCCGAGTAGAACTTCGCGAGCTGCAGGTCTGGCTCGTCCACGAAGTCGCAGTTGAAGTCATTCGCGACCTCGAAGTTGCCGTTGTTGCGGTCCGCTGTGTACGCCGCGGTGTCCTTCTGTTCCTGGGTGACGGTGATCCCGACCTGCCGCCACTGGTCGATGAGGAACACCCCGACCGGCGTATAGGGCGTGTCGATGTTTCGGTTCAGGAGCTTGAACGTGAGGTTCGACACCCCGGCATCGGCGAGGAGTTGCTTCGCCTGATCCTTCGCGGTCTTCCCGTCCTTGCTGAAGCCCTGAATCTTCTGAAGGTCGGCGTCGCTCATTGCGAAGGGACCCTTGGGGCGCATCAGCCCTCCAACGTCCTTCACGATCGTCTGCTTCGCCAGTGCCTCGCCCCCCGCCCAGCGGTCGACCGCGAGGTTGAGTGCCTGACGAACGCGGATGTCATCGAACGGCTTCTTCTTCATGTTCGGGACGATGTAGTTGACGCAGACCCAGGGGCCTTCCTGGATCGCGAGCTGCGTGCCGAGTGCACTCGAGAGCGTGTCGCGCTGCTGCGGCGTGAACCCGCGGAACTCGATCATGGCCTGCTTCGTGCGGATGGCGTTCACGCCCGCCGTGTCATTCGCGATGATCAGAGCCTTGAAGCCGTCGAGGTACGGGAGCTTGGTGCCGTTCTTGTCCTTCCCGAAGTAATCGGGATTTTTCTTTGCAACCCAATCCTGGCCCTTCACGTTCGAGACATAGATGAACGGGCCCGTCCCCATGACGTTCTTCTCGTACCACTTGATGTCCTGCTTGAGCTTGGCCGCGCTGTAGATGAAGTTCCAGGGTGAGGTGAGGTTCGCCTGGAACGAGCCGGTCGCGTACTTCAGCCTGAAGACGACCGTGCTTGCGTTTGGTGCTTCGATCTTATCGACGGCTGCGTACGCGCCCTGCCGTGCCGAGATGACGTTGGCCGGCGGGAACACGATCTTGTTGTAGGTCGCGACGATGTCCTCGCTCGTCATCGCCGTACCGTCGTGGAACTTGACGTCGGTGCGGAGCTTGATCGTCCAGCTGAGTTTGTCCGCCGAAATCTCGGGCATGGCCGCAGCGACATCGGGCGCCGGCTTGGTCAGGTCGTTCGGGTCCCACTTGTAGAGCGTGCTGTAGGACGGAGCAATCGGATGGAGCAGCGCGAAGGTCGTTTCGCGGTGGCCGTCATACGTCCCGGACTCAGCGTTGACGATGAAGGTGAGCGTCCCGCCTGAGCGTGGCAGCTCACCCGCCGCCGCAGTCGCGCCCGGCGTCGCCGCAGGGCCCTGCTGCGTGCACGCGGCCAAAAGCAGTGTGAGGAGGACCAAGAAAGCAACGGAGCGTCGAAGCACCACGGGAACCACCCCCTGGGGCGAGACTCTAGCGCACGCTCCTCTTACGAATGACTTCCTCATAGAGTTCAACCAGCTGAGCGGTCACGTGGGTCCAGTCGTATTCCGGCGCGCGCTGGGCCCCGGCCTGGCCCAAACGCTCGCGTAGAGCGGGTTCGCAGAGCAGGCGCTCGAGGGCGCCGGCGATGGTGTCGGGATCCTTGGGCTCGACCAGAAGCCCGCTGACATTTCGCTGTACGACACGCTTGTAGCCGTGGATGTCGCTCGCCACGACCGGCAGGCCTGCGGCCATCGCCTCGAGGAGCACGATCCCGAAAGACTCCTGGCCGGTCGAGGGCGCGCAGAAAATGTCCGCCGTCTTATAGAAACGGGCCTTGTCGGCGTCAGACACTCGGCCAGCGAAGAGCACGTCCTCGAGGCGGTTCACCCGCACGAAGCGCCGGAGTCTGCCGAGCAGCGGACCGACACTGCAAAGAATCAACCGAAGCTCGGGGTGTTTTGGCTTGAGCTGCGCGTAGGCCTCCATGAGGTACATGGCGCCTTTCCGCGGCTCGAGCCGTCCGACGAAGAGGATGTTGACTTTGCCGTCCCGGTACTCGGGGAAGGGCTTCGCGCTCGAGTAGAACTGGACATCGACCCCATTCGGGATGATCCGGTAGTCGCCCGGGAAATAGGTCGAGATGAAATGGCGTGCGGCACTCGAGACCGCGATCCGCGCGTCGAGCTTGTTCATGTAGCGGTTCCCGATCGGCCGGCCCGCCCAGTACGAGAAGGAGAACCCGCCGAAAGCGTGGAACGTCGCGACCTGCGGGCAGCGGGCCGAGTCGAGTATTTGCATCGAAAGGAAGGGAACAAGCGGCTCGTGGTGATGGATGATGTCGAACCGCTCGCGCTCCAGCATGCGTGAGACGAGGTATTCCAGGCGGAGCGAGAGCGTGATTCGCCCGATCGCGCCGTTGTACGGGACCGCTATCGCTCGGCCGATCTGGATGACGTCCTGCGCGGGCGGGTCGTCGCCCCACGGCGCAGTGATGATCCGCACGTCGTGTCCGAGGCGGCGGAGCTCCTGGTAGCTCTCCCGGATGTACGAGTTGGCCCCGCCAGGTCGCGGGTACGCGTATGGCGAGACGATCCCGATCTTCATTAAGCAGCTCGGCTCCGCAGCCTAGCTGCGTCGCCTCGCCACGGGCTCAAGGCTGCAGGACTCGCTCCTCGCGGACAGGGGCAGGGGCCCCTGGGCGCGAAGCGACCCGCTCGTCGCTCGATCATTTCTTAAGACGTCACGACTTCTTCTTCTTGCCGCCCCCAGCGCGGGCCATTCTGCGGCGTGCGCGCTTGATCGGGTCGCGGACCATCGAGCGCCACTGCTGCGTTGCGGCCCCGTCGAGGTGCTCGCGGAGCGTCCAGCCCCGCCCGTCCGCTCTGGTCGTGCGATCTCGCAGCGCGGTTCGGAGCTCCATCGAGGTGCTTCCGGGGAAATCCGTCCAACATGTCCCGACGAGCGCCGCGTGGTGTGCGTCGCTCGACCCCGTCTCCGCGATCCGCAGGACATGGGAGTTCAGCCAGACAGCGCGCGAGGCGCGGACGCGTCCCGCGTACGAGGGATTGCGCACCTCGATAGCGTCGACCATCCGCGGGTCTTCGCCATAAGCGGCGAGCTGCCGCAGGGCGCCCTCGCCGATAGAGAAGGTCAGGTACGAGAGCGGGTGGGGCACGATGGCCAAGCCGCCGGCCTCGTGGATGCGCGTGAGCGCCTCCGCGAGTGAGCAGAACATAGGGATCTCGTCCTCGACCCAGAGTGCCAGGAGGTGACCCGATCGAGTCGTGACCTCGACGCCCGGAACGACCTCGACCGGGCTGGAACGCCGCGCAGCGAGCTCTCGCAAGGCGAACGCGCCGCGGATGTCGTCGTGATCGGTCAATGCGATCACGTCGAGGCCGATTCGCTCCGCGGAGTCGAGGATCGCCTCGATCGAAGAAAGACCGTCGCCGAGGTCGCTGTGAAGCTGCAGATCAGCCCTCCCCATTGCTGCCCCACACCGGCTCGAAGACGGTCCACTGTTCGGGATGCTCCTTGATATAGCGCTCGAGGAGAGCGGCGAACTGACGGACGCCGGCGCGGACGTCAGCATCGCGGTCGCCGGTCGACACCAGCTCGAGCGGCTCCTCGACCCGAGCGTGGAGAAGACCCTTCTCGCGCCACGTGAAGGCCGGGACCAGCGCGGCGCCGGTGCGGAGCGCCAGGGCGACATGCGCCGACGGCAGGAGCGCGGTGTGACCAAAGAACTCGACCCTCTCGCCCACGCCCGAGACCGCGCGGTCCGCGAGGATCCCCAGGACCCCTCCTTCGCGGATCACGCGGTGGAGGCTCAACGGGGAATCGAGGGGCACCAGCCGGAGGCCTTGCGCCTGCCGCGCGCGATTCACCGCATGCATGAGCTCGGAGTCGGTCTTCTCGGCGGGAAGCGTGAGCGTGTAGCCGCGCGCGATGAGGATCTGTCCGACGAGCGCGATCGGGCCCAGGTGCGCGCTGCCGAAGATCACACCCTTGCCAAGGCGCTCCGCGCAGAGGAAGCGATCCCAGCCGTCGACGCGGACGATCGCGTCGAAGCGCGCGCGGTCGAGCCGTGGGATCTGGAAGACCTCGAGGTACTGGCGGACCTGGTTCACGAATACGCGTCGGGCGCTCAAAGGACGCTCCGGTGCGATCGTGGAGAGGTTCGCGCGGACCGCGGCGCGCCCGCGAGGTGCCGCTAGGTACGAGATCGTGCCGGCGACCTCAGAGATTGGGCCCTGCCAGGCCGGTGGCACTCTGGGCAAGACCCACTCCGCCGCGTTCGCGAGCGCCCGCGCAGCGCGCATGCGCTAGACGGTGCCTTCGGGCCGGGTCCACATGGGGCGGAACATGTACCACTGGTCGGGATCGCCGCGTACGAGCTGCTCTAGTCCGTGAACGATCGCCTGCGTCGTGCGTTCGATGTCGTGAGCCGCTTGCTTCGTCCGCTCGACGAAGATCGGCGGCAGGGCGACGCCGCGGAATGTGTTGTCGCGTTCGCGAGTCACGGCCGCGACTACGATCGGCGCACCCGAGACTCGGGCGAGGTTCGCCGCGATTGTGGGAAAGGCGGTGAGCTCGCCGAAGAACATGACCTCGACGTTGTCGAGCTCCTTCGCGCGCGGCCCGAGATCCATCATGAGTCCGACCATTTCGTTGCGCCGCAGTGCCTGGAGCACCTGGCGGACCGCTCCGTCAGGTGGCAACAGCTTCACGTTCTTGTGCGCGCGGTTCGAGACCAGCAGGTCCATGAGGCGCTGATTCTCGAGCTCGTCAGCGATGACGTTGAGCGGCATCTCATCGGCGATGCGAGCACCGCCGATCTCGAAGTTGCCGAAATGCATCGACACGAAGATCAGGCCGCGCCCGTGATCGCGCGCGGCTCTGAAGTACGACCAGGAGCGCGGGTCGACAGAGACGAGGCGCGCGAAATCCTCCGTGTCGAGGCGCGGGAACCGCATGATCTCGACGAGGTACTTCGCGAAGTTGCGGAACGATCGCCGCGCCACCCGCGCGACCTCCCGGTCGCCGGCGGGAAGGGCGAGCACGACCGCAAAGTTCGCCTTTGCGATCCGTCGCCGCGCGCCCCAGAACAGATAGGCGATCTCGCCGCCGAGGACGGCGGCCGGGTACGTCACCGAGGACGGTAGGCGCTGCGCGAGGGTCGCGCCGAGACGCCAGCCCCAGAACGCCGATCCGTGAAGGAGGCGGTCGAGCACGCTAAGCGGCTCCGCCGAGAGTCTGCTGACTCGAACGTCCCTTGATGTATTCCTCCACGCCTTCGCGCGCCCGGTCGTCGGGGATCTGGCGCGGCGGCGATTTCATGAAGTACGCCGACGGCGCGACGATCGTGCCGCCGAGGCCTCGGTCGAGCGCGAGCTTGCAGCAGCGTATTGCGTCGATGACCACGCCGGCGCTGTTCGGCGAGTCCCAGACCTCGAGCTTGACTTCCGCATTCAGTGGAACGTCGCCGAACGTCGTTCCCTCCATACGGATGTAGCACCACTTGCGGTCGAGGAGCCACGGGACGTAGTCGGACGGACCGACGTGGACGTCCTTCGGATCGAGCGGGTAGTCCAGCATGCTCGTCACCGCGTTCGTCTTGCTGATCTTCTTGGACTCGAGCCGCTCGCGCTCGAGCATGTTGAGGAAGTCAGTGTTGCCTCCGAAGTTGAGCTGGTAAGTGCGGTCGAGTCGCACACCGCGGTCCATGAAAAGCCGAGTGAGCACGCGATGCGTGATCGTGGCACCCACCTGTGACTTGATGTCGTCGCCGATGATCGGCAGCTTCTTCTGCGCAAAGCGCTTCTGCCAGTACGGCTCTCGCGCGATGAACACCGGGATGCAGTTGATGAACGCGCAGCCGGCCTCGAGCGTCTGCTCGACGTACCACTTCGTGGCTTCTTCACTTCCGACCGGCAGGTAGCTCACCACGACGTCGACCTCGCGGTCCCGAAGGATCCCGACGATGTCGTCGGTGGCGCCCGGTGCTTTTTTCACAATCTCTGACAGGTACTTGCCGATCCCGTCGTGGGTCATGCCGCGCGAGACCTTCACGCCGGTCCGGGGAACATCGGCGAAGCGGTACGTGTTGTTCGGCGCCTGATAGATCGCGTCGGCGAGGTCTTTTCCGACCTTGTTGCGGTCCACGTCGATCGCAGCGACGAAGTCGACGTCGCGGATGTGATAGCCGCCGAGGTCGACGTGCATGATCCCGGGGATCCGGTCGCCGGCCTTGGCGTTCCGGTAGTAGTGCACGCCCTGCACGAGCGAGCTCGCGCAGTTGCCGACACCGATGATCGCGACGCGGATCCTCTTGTTCTTTGTGCCGCGTCGCGCTCTTGACGCTTTCTTTCGCTTCTTCGCAGTCACCATGGCTCGGATATCTACCTTTCTTTGACCGAGAGTTGGCGGCCCACGTGGACCACCCGCAGGACGAACGTGATCGACGAGAGGACGGCCAGGGCCAGCACCGCACCGACGAACAGAGCCTGGAAGTTGAACAGAGCCCACGCGGCGAGGCCGATGAGGAAGATGACGATGCGCGCCTCACGTGGAGCCGGGCCGACGCTTGCGCCTACACCGAGGGATTCGGCCTTGGCGCGTACGTACGGGACCATGAACGACGCGACGAGCGTGACGAGCGACGACCAGAGCAGAAGCGGCTGGCCGAGATTCATGCCAGACGCCGCCGCGCCCATAAAGAGCGCGCCATCGGCGATCCGGTCGACTGTGGAATCGAGGAACGCCCCGAGGCGCGTTCCGCCGCCCGACGCTTTTGCGATCTGACCGTCGAGGGTGTCGGCGAGCGTTCCGACCAATAGGACGAGGAGCGCTGCCAACGGCATACCGGCCGCGAGCAGCCCAGCGCCGATTACGCTCAGCATGCCGCCCGCGATCGTCACCGCGTTGGCGGAGAGGCCGATACCGGCGAGAGCTCGGGCCAGCGGGCCGATGCCCGCGCGCGCGCCTTCGGCTACGCGGTCGGGCACGACTCCATGGCTCATGTCTGTGCCTCAGCGCGGTTCATGAGCAGGCGGAAGCCCCGGGCGTTGAGGTCGGCAAACTTCTCTCGATCGAACGAGCAGCGCACCTCGCGACCCATGCGTTCCATCCGCACGATCCCCGCGCGCCGGAGGCGCCGCAGGTGCCACGACATGAGCGGCTGGCTGATGCGTAAGCGGCGAGCGAGCTCGGACACCGGTTGCTCTCCTTCGGTGACGAGGATCTGCACGATTCGAAGGCGGTTCACGTCTCCGAGCGCGCGGTAATAGCCCCGCAGCTCGCGCAGGCTGGATTCGCTGAGCACGGCCCCGTGTTCCACGTTATCCGTAGCATAAGCGACTATTTATGCCTCCCGACGCGGCAATCCCGGCCGCGGTGGGACAATCGCGGGATGCCCCAAGCGCAGCCGCTCGCCGCGCGGATGCGGCCGCGCGATCTCGACGAATTTATCGGCCAGGGTCACCTGGTGGGCAAGGGCCGCGTGCTCCGAAGGGCAATGGAGGCGGGCCAGCTGCCCTCGATGATCCTCTGGGGGCCGCCCGGCACTGGGAAAACGACCCTCGCCGCGATCGGCGCGAAGCGCACCAAGTCCCGCTTCGTCGCGATCTCGGCGGTCGCGTCAGGCGTGGCGGAGCTCCGAAAGATAATCGACGAGTCGCGAAAACTCCGGAGCCTCACGAACCAGGGCACCGTCCTCTTCATCGACGAGATCCACCGCTTCAACAAGGCGCAGCAGGATGTTGTGCTGCCGTACGTCGAAAACGGCGATGTCACGCTCCTTGGTGCCACTACGGAGAACCCGTCGTTCGAAGTGAACTCTGCGCTCCTGTCGCGATCCCGAGTCTTCACCCTGAAGCCGCTTACCGAAGACGAGGTCCGCCTCATCGTTCAGCGCGCGCTCGCCGACGAGCGCGGGCTCGGCGGCTCGGTCGCGCTCACCAACGAGGCCGAAGACGGCCTCGTCGCGGTGAGCAACGGAGACGCACGCGTCGCGCTCAATGCGCTCGAGCTCGCGGCCGATGCGGCGGTGCCGGGACCGGACGGAAAGAAGCCCGTCGGGCTCGAGGAGGTCAAGGAGGCGCTGCAGCGCCGATCGCTTCTCTACGACCGCGCGGGTGACCAGCACTACGACACGATCTCGGCGTTCATCAAGAGCGTCCGAGGGTCGGACCCCGACGCCGCGCTCTACTGGCTCATGCGCATGATCGACGCCGGTGAGGACCCCATGTTCATCGCGCGCCGCATCGTCATTCTCGCGGGCGAGGACGTGGGTCTCGCTGACCCGCAGGCGCTCGTCATCGCGAGCGCGGCCCAACAGGCGACACATCTCATCGGCATGCCCGAGGCGTATTACCCGCTCGCCGAGGCGACGGTCTACCTCGCGCTGGCGCCAAAGTCCGACTCGCTGAAGCGCGGGCTGGGAGAGCTGCAGCACGACCTCGCTGAGACCCGGGTTGATCCGGTGCCGCTGCACCTTCGCAACGCGCCCACTCGGGTCATGGCCGAGCAGGGATACGGCCGTGGCTACAAATACGCGCACGACTTCGAAGGTCACGTGGCACCCGACGAGACGTATCTCCCTGAGTCACTCGAGGGCCGGCGCTACTACGTGCCGACCGACCTTGGTGCCGAGGCGAAGCTGAAAGCGCGCCTGGAAGAGCTCAGGCGAAGCGTGCGACGAACAGGCCCAGCTCGAACAGGAGATACATCGGGATAGCGACCAGCGTCTGGTTGAACGGATCCGGCGTGGGCGTGATCACCGCAGCGATCAGGAACGCCACGAGGACCGCGTAGCGGCGCTGCTTCGCGAGCCACTGCCTCGTGATGACGTGGATCTTCACGAGCGCGAAGATCGCGACGGGCACCTCGAAGATGAGACCCATGCCGAGAATGAAGATCGTGACGAACGAGATGTAGTCGGCCGCTCGCAGCTGGTTCTTGATCACCTCGTCGCCGAAGTTGATGAGGAACTTGATCGCGTTCGGGAGGAGGACGAAGTAACAAAAGAGCATTCCGGCTACGAAGAGCCCGATGACCGGTAGGCCCATCAAGCGGATGAACCGACGCTCCTTCGGAAGCAACGCCGGATCCACATAGGCGTAGATCTCGTACAGGATCACCGGCATGGCGAGCGCCAACCCAGCGAAGAGCGCCACGCGAAAGTAGGTCGCGAAGTTCTCGGTCGGACTGAGCGAGATCAAGGTCGTCGGTGGCTCGTGGCAGGTGAATGTGGGGATGAACGTGCAATCCACGGGGATGATCAGGATGCGGATGAGCTGCGTCGCAAAGAAGAACGCGATAGCCGTCGTCGCGACAAGGGCGATGGCGGTGACCACCAGACGGTCTCGCAGCTCGCCGAGGTGCTGAACGAGCGAGAGCTCTTTGTCGCGCTCCCGAGTGGCCGTTCCCGACCTCATATCTAGCCGGTCACGCTAGCAGTTGCGTCGACCTAGAATTGACCTCCTCCCGCCCCCGTAGCTCAGCGGATAGAGCGGCGGCCTCCGGAGCCGTAGACAGGCGTTCGATTCGCCTCGGGGGTACTGCAGGGGTAGGCGGCCCCGCAGGACCAACGACCCCCCGCACGTGCCGGTCGTCCGGCATCGCGTCAGACGCCACGCTAGCCAGGTGACTGTTACTTCGATCGAGAACTTCCTGCCCCTCGAGGCGCAGCTCGTGGACACCATGCGCGACGGTCTCGCCGTGTTCGACGAGGCGGGCCAGCTCGTGCGATGGAACTCCTCGGCGCGTGCGATCACCGGGTGGACGCCCGGCGAGGCGGGACAGCGCGGCCTCGCGGCTCTGCCCGCAGGGGTTATCGAGATCCGCGACGCGAAGTGGGCCGACGTGCGCCACCTGCAGATTCACGAAGGCACGGCTGTGCTTTTCACCGATGTGACCGCGCAGATCTCTCTTCGGGATGCAAACCGCAGGCTCGACGACCTTGCGCTGACCGAAGCTGTGACCGGACTGCCGAACCGCAGGCTGGCGCTGGGACAGATAACGCGCGCCATCGCGCTCGCCAAACGAGACCTGCGGCCGGTCGGGCTTCTCTGCATCGACATCGATAGCTTTACGCAACTCAACCATCGCCTCGGGAACGTCGCGGGTGACCAGGTCTTGCGACAGGTCGGCGAGCGGATCGCGCGGTCGATCCGTGGCAGCGATATGGCGGCGCGCACAGCGGGTGACGAATTCTCCGTGGTGCTCACCGCGATGGGCCTCCCTGGCGACGGCTCGATCGTCGCGGTCCGGCTGCTTCTCGCCCTCGCGCAGCCATATCGGGTGGCCGGCGAAAAGCGGACCATCGGTTGCAGCATTGGCGTCGCTGCTTGTCCGCGTGACGCGGGGGATGCCGAGGGTCTCTTCAAGGTCGCGAGCATGGGGGTCCGCGCGGCGAAGATCGCGGGAGGCGGCTGCTACAGGGACGGCACGGTTGGTGCAGACACGAGGCCCGTAACTAAAACGGAGGTGTTTCCATGGACCTCGGAGGTCTCCTCGTCTTCCTAGTCATCGGGTTGATCGCGGGCTTCATCGCAAGGGCGCTCGTGCCCGGCCCGGACCCGATGGGTTGGGTCGGCACCATGATCCTGGGCATCGTCGGATCGTTCGTCGGCGGAACGCTCGCGTCCCTCGTCTTCGGCGGGTCGCTGGTGCTCTCGGCCGCGGGCCTCATTGGCTCGATCGTCGGCGCGATCATCGTGCTCCTGATCTGGCGTGCCATGGGCGGCCGTCGCGGCGTAGTCGCCTGACGCATCGCGGCAGCGAGCTTCGCGAAACGTAGGAGACCGCGGCGCTCAGTGCGCCGCGGTCTCTTCGTCTTCCAGGACCAGGCGGTTCGTGGCCACCCAGAATTTCCCGAACCGGTCCTTGACCAGCCACTCCTCGCCGTTCGGCGAGGGCCGGACCAGCTCCCCAACTCGGCGGTCGGGTCCAAAGATGACCCTCACACCTGAGCGAAGCTCGATCGGAGGGCGGCGGCTCATCGCTTCGGAACTGTAGCCGCTCGTACGAGTCCTTCATCGAGGCGTCGCACGTACTCGCCGAACATCGGCTCGACGAAGTCGTAGCGTCCGCGGCCGAGCCGGACGACGCGGCCGCGCTCCTGTAGCGCGGCGAGGGCGCGCAGTACCTCCGGGCGCGGCACCGCGCCGCCCTCGGCATCGGCCGCGTACAGGATCGCGCGGTGCGCTATTCGTTTCGCGACCTGCTGCAGGTACTTGTGCGAGCCGAGCTCGGTCCAATGGAGCGCGAACGGCCGCTCGAGCTCGCGCATGGCCTGCTCGTAGGCGACCTCGAGAAGGTCCGAAGTCACGCTTCGCGACCCGGCGTCTCGCATGAGGTAGTAAAGCGCGGCGCAGACGTGCATCGTGTCCTGCGGGTGGCCGCCTGTCGCATCGAGGAGGCGGTCGATGCTCGCGTCGTCGATCGTCATCTTCTTCGCGGCGAACTTGGTCTGCAAATACTCGAGCCAATCGTCGGGGTCGATCCCGAAGCGATGCCCGCCCGCGTCGGTGAGGTCGAGCGGCACCGCAAAGCGGTAGAACGCGTGGCCCTTCGCGCTGAAGAGCTCCTCAAGGATGCCCTGTTCCGACCCCAGGAACACGTAGCTCACCCCGCGATGCGCCTGGAAGCGACTGCGCATGACGTCGAAGACCCGCGGTCCGAGCCGCCCCGCTGCCTGGAACTCGTCAAGGACCACGACGACGCGCTTCCCCGAACGCTTCGCGAGCGCCTGAGGGAGGTCGAGGGCGCCTTCGAAGAAACGCTGGGCGTTCGTCTCGCGAGCGAGCTGCAACGCGAGCTCCACGTGCTCGTACTTGACCTTGACCGTCGGCTGCATCCCCGCCGCGATGGCCTTCGCGTGCTCGAAGCTCCGCTCGACTCCCGAGAGATTGCCCAGAATCGCGTCAGCGAGACGTTCGCCCAGCCCGCGGATGTCGGTCGCGCCGAGACAGTCGAGGTACGCGCTGTGCGCCCCGTGCCGGCGCAGCCGACGAAGCGCCTCGAGGATGATCGAGGTCTTCCCGATCCGTCGCGGACCGGAGATGAGAACGTGTTGGCCGTCCTCGAGCCGTTCGGCGAGTCGTCGCAGGTAGGTCTCCCGGCCTACGAGGTCGGCCGCGGGCACCGGACCACCGACGGGGAAGTAGGGGGTGGCGAGCGTTCGGTCCCGTGCTCGGAGCATCCGGCTCATCATACATCCGATGTATCAACCACACGCCAGCGATGCATACAGTTGCGGCGTGCGACGATGGGGACCGTGCCTTTTCTGGTGGCCGCGATCGTTGCCGCGGCGGCGGCGGTTTTCGGCTGGCTCGCGCGGCCGCTCGCGCCTGATCCGCGTGAGCGCGTGCGCTTCACGGAGGCCGTCAACGCCGTTGACCGTGAGCTCGCAGCAAACCTAGAGCTCACCACGATGTTCGATCAAACGAAGCAGGCGGTGATGCTCGAGAACGGGGAGTTCGCCCGCCATAGCGCGACGCTCGCGCGGAACGCGGCCCCTGCCGCGGCGGCGATCGCGGCTCTCTACGACCGGATGTCGGAGGCCGAATCGGCGATGGTGCGGCGCGGACCCGCGAACTCGCTCCGTCCGGAAGATCGCCACCTGATCGAAGGGTGGGAAGGCGACGCGCGCGAGGCACAGCGGTCGCTTCGCGAGTCCTTGGCGGCGCGACCGCTCGTGGGCTGGCGCGCGGTCAGCGCTCGCTTGCGTGTCCGCTCTGCGCCGCGCTAATCGACCCCTGTCTCGGCTAATGGCACGAACCGTGCATCCCGAGCGTTAGACAGCCAGATGTCCATCAAGGGGATCACGCCTGGCCGGGCGTACCGTGCCTACCGCTTTCCTAGCCGTGCGGGCGGCCGCCTTTCGCGGCGCGTCAGCGGGGTGCGACCGGTTGGCACCTTCGCTGGGGTGCTCGCGGCGGTCCTCCTGGCGGGTGTGGCCTTCGTGGGGGTGGCGGCTGCCGCCACCGTTAGCTACTTCGCCTCGGATCTTCCCTCCGCGAGCGACCTCGCAACCGTCCCGGTGCCCCTCACAACACATATCTATGACCGGAGCGGCGAGCACCTCCTCTACACGCTGTCGGATGAACGGCGCGACCTCATCTCGATCGACGCTGTGCCCAAGCGGATGCAGGACGCGACCATCGCGATCGAGGACAAGACCTTCTGGACCAACCCCGGAGTCGACGTCGCCGGCATCATCCGCGCGATCCAGGTCAACAGCGCCAGCGGCCGGATCACTCAGGGCGGCTCGACGATCACGCAGCAGCTGATCAAGACCCGCCTCCTCGGTGACGATCCGACATTCACGCGGAAGATCAAGGAGGCGATCCTCGCCGTCGAGGCGACGCGCACCTTCAGCAAGTCCCAGATCCTCGAGATGTACTTCAACCAGATCTATTACGGGAACCAGGCCTATGGCCTGAAGGCGGCGGCGGCCACGTACTTCGGCGTCACCGATCTCACGCAGCTGACGCTCGGACAGATGGCCCTCCTCGCCGGTCTTCCCCAGGCCCCCTCCGACTACGACCCCATCCAGAACATGGAAGGCGCGCTGGCGCGCCGCGCCCTCGTGCTCGACGCGATGGTCGACAACCTCTACGTGACGGCGGCCGAAGCCGAGGCCGCGAAGAGCGAGGAGATCGTGGTCAAACCGGTCACGACGTCGCTCTACGCGCCGCACTTTACCTTCCGCGTGCGCGAGCAGCTCGTGCAGGTCCTTGGCGAGAAAGCGGCATATCGCGGCGGCTACAACGTCTACACGTCGCTCGACTGGAACATGCAGCAGCTCGCCGAGAAGGAGGTGCGCCAGCACGTCGACTCCCTCAAGGGGGGCAACCTCAACAATGCGGCGCTGATCACGATGGATCCGACGACTGGCGAGGTCCTCGCCTACGTTGGCAGCTACGACTACTACATGCACACGCCGCAGGTCCAGGGCGACTACGACCACGCCGGCATCGCGTATCGCCAGCCAGGCTCGACGTTCAAGCTCTTCACGTACCTCACCGGGATGCTGCAGGCACGGATGACCGCGTCGACACAGCTCTGGGACATCGAGTTCAACATGCCGGATGGAAGCGGCAAGAGCTACAGCCCCAAGGACGCCACGAAGGAGCAGCACGGACCGGTCACGATGCGGCAGGCGCTCCGCGAGTCACTCAACCTCCCCGCGCTCCAGGTCACGCGGACCGTCGGGGTCGACGCGATCATCGACACGGTTCACCAGCTCGGGATCAACCGCGACTGGGACCGCTCCCGCCTCGGCCTGTCGTTCGGCATCGGCGCCGGCGAGATGCGGCTCATTGACATGGCGAGCGCGTACCAGGTCGTCGCGAACATGGGGATGCGCGTCGAGCCCACGTACATCCTCAAGATCGTCGACCCGGCAGGCAAGGTGGTGAAGGACTACTCGAAGCCTGAGGGACGGCGCGTGCTCGACCAGCGCTATGCCTGGGTCATGGCCGACATCCTGAAGGACAACACCAACCCCCAGGGCTCGTTCGTCTTCGGGCCGTGGACTTCGATCGGACGGCCCGCCGCGCTCAAGACTGGGACCACGGACAACCTGCAGGACGTGCTCGCGATCGGCTTCACGCCGCAGCGCCTGACCGCGATCTGGATGGGGAACTCCGACAACTCGGAGATGCGCGGCATCAACTCGGCGCTGGGTCCGGGCGTGCTCTGGCGCGACTACATGAAGACGGTTGTCGCCGGACTGCCGCCGGATTGGTATGCACGTCCGGACGGAATCGTCGACAAGGTCGTGTGCGTCAACCCGTCGCTCTATGGCGGAAACGGCTCAGGCCTGCTGCCCGGCCCGAGCTGCCCCGGAAACTTCCGCTTCACCGAGCACTACGTGCAGGGGACCGAGCCGACGACTGATGACCGTTCCTTCTACACGTCGTGCGGCATCCAGATGCGTGCGCCGTTCTCCGACTGGCAGGCGGACTACAACAGGTGGGCATCCGGCGCGGTCTCGGGCAGCTACAGCTACAACGGGCGCTTCAGCTGGCGGATCTGCGGCTTCGAACCGAAGCCGAGCGAGTCGCCGTCGCCTTCGCCCGGACAGAACGGTCAGGGGAGCTCGACGCAGCCGCCGAGTCGCACGAGCCCGCCGCAACCGACGCCCCGGCCTACGAGGAAGCCTTAAGCAAAGCGCGGATTCGTCCCTAGACTCGACCGCGTGAGGGCGGTCACCAGCGCGTCCTTCTACCTCCCCGTCGAGAGCGAGCTTCGGGAGCTCGAACGTCGTCTCCTCGAGGTCGGGCGCGGCGCTCACCCGGTCTTTCGTGATGCGGTGGCGCACCTGTTCACGACCCCCGGCAAGCTCCTTCGGCCCACACTCGTATTCCTCTCGTCCCGGTTCGGCCCGGGAGAAGACCGCGAGGTGGTGTTGAACCTCGCCGAGTCCTTAGAGCTCGTGCATACCGCCTCGCTCGTGCACGACGACGTCGTCGATCGTGCTCAGCTCCGCCGGAACATTCAGACCGTGAACGCGAAGTGGAACGACGACGTGGCGCTCATCGTCGGCGACTACCTTTTCGCAAAGGCGTATGCGCTCGCGGCCGTGCTCCCCAAGCCCGAGGTGATCGCGATCGTCGCGCAGACCGTGTTCGCGCTGTGCGACGGAGAGCTCGGCGAGATCACCGGGACACCGTCGCTTCCGAGCGAGGCCGCGTACCTCGACCGGATCGAGCTCAAGACCGCGTCGCTGTACGCGGCCTGCAGCCAGGGCGCCGCACTGCTCGCTGACGCCGATCCCGACCACGTCGCAGCCCTCGGCGCCTTCGGGACCAGCCTCGGTATGGCTTTCCAGATCACCGACGACGTCCTCGATCTCGTCGGGGACGAAGCCGACTTTGGGAAGACCGTCGGGCACGATCTCCTCGAGGGAATGCCGACCCTACCGATGATCTACGCCGTTGAGGAGCGCGATGGCAGCGGCCGAGAGCTCGAGGCGCGCATCCTCGCCCCAGCGAAGACCGAAGACGACGTCCGCGCGCTGCTCGCGGAGATCCGCAGATCGAGCGGCCCCGAACGGGCCCGCCAGCGTGCGCTCGCCTTTCACGACGCGGCGCTGCGTGCGCTTGACCGCCTTCCCGCTCGGCCCGAGCGCGATGCGTTGAGGGATGCGGCCGACTTCGTCGTGAGCCGCGTGCGCTGATGGCTTCACCGGAAATCGACTCGTTCCGTCGGCGCTTCGCGTACGAGTTCGATCGGCTGCTCCGGACCCTAGAGGGCCTCGACGAGGAGGCCGTGAACTGGCGACCTGAGGCGCCGAGCGCGAACTCCATCCTCGTTCTCGTGACGCACGCCATCGCGTCCGCCGAGGATCACGTCGTCCGCCGAGCGAATCGAAAGCCTGTCGTTCGTTCGCGGGATGCCGAGTTCGCGGCGACGGGCGAGGCCTCGCGGTTGTCCGCTCGAGCCGACGAGGTGAAGCAGAGGATCTATGAGGCGCTCGCGGAGATCGACGGGCGGCTCGGTGAAGAGCGGGAACCGCCCGACGATACGTGGCCGGGAAGGTGGACCGTGAGCGACACGCTCTTGAATTCGGTCGCGCACCCTGCCGAGCACGCCGGCCACGCGGAGCTCACGCGCGATCTCTGTGTCGCGAAGAGGGGGAGCACATGAAGGCCAAAGTCACGGGCGACGGCACGAAAGCGAAGCCCTGGAAACTCAAGACCCCGAGCGGCTCGTCCGAGTACGAGATGTACCGCGCTGAGGACGCCGACCCGCCGGCCATCGTCTGCATGGTCGGAAAGACCGAGCTTCGCTACCACCTACGAGCGATCGAGGACCTGCACGCGATGCTCAAGAAGAATGGCGACTGGATGCTCCTTGGGAGCGCGGACGAACAGAAGCCGGCGGCCGATGGCACCGTCGAAGCGTGGGGCCGATCGCCGAAGAACCCAGTCAAGGGCTGGTACGGCTTGAAGAAGGGGCTGCGCGGACGCTTCGGCATGTACATGCCGCCGCTCCTCGAAGCGCTCGGCCTCGCAGAGGTCGAGCACAACCCGAAGAACAACCGGATGCGCGCTCTAAGGTCCGGGCGGTCTCGGGCCGCGTCGCTTTCCGCGGCGCCTGCGACGCTTGCGTTGTCCCTCGCCGCCGCCTTCGGAGACGGGCGTCGGACGCTCCTGACGCGGTACTTCATCGTTGCCGTAGCTTCCGACGCCTTTGGTGTGCGCGGGAATCGGAGCGAACGATGCGCCGAGTTCGGCCGCGGTCAGTTCTTTGCGCGTTCCGTCGACCATCCCGACGACGATCGACTCCTTGACTACGTTGACGCCCTGGGTCGTGGCGCAGCCTGAGGTACCGCACGAGCCGCTAACACATGACGGGATATGGAACGTCTCGCCGAGCTTCGGGAGCTTGCCCTTCACCTCTTGGTAGGTCTCGAGCTCGTAGATCAGGCAGCACTTCAGCCGTCCGCACACGCCCGTGAGCTTCGACTGATTCAACGGAAGGTCCTGCTCCTTGGCCATCCGGATCGAGATGTTCGAGAACTTGTCGAGCCACGACGAGCAGCAGAGCTCGCGGCCGCACGTGCCGACGCCGGTCATCACCTTGGTCTCGTCGCGCGCGCCCATCCTCCGGAACTCGATGCGCGTGCCGAAGTGCGCGGCGAGCGCGGCGTTCAGCTCGCTGAGGTCCGGACGTTCGTCGCTCGAGAAGAAGAAGACGAGGCTCGAGCCGTCGAATTGCCAGTCCGCCCCGAGGATCTTCGCCGGCAGGTTGCGCGCATGGACCATCTCGGAGGCGGCTCTCGTCGCGTCCTCCTCCATGCGCTTGTGCTTGTTCATCGTGAAGAGGTCCGCGCCGGTCGCTCTGCGGACGACGGTCCCGAGGGGTGGGTCCACCATCACGAGCGGCGAGTCGGTCGGCAGGATCGCGACGCGCGCCGCATCCTCGCCAAGCTCCGTGCGCACGATCACGAACTCGTTCAGGTCGACGTCGTTCACGCCGCCCGTCTCGAAGAAATACATGCGACCGGCCTTCATGAACCGCGCGCCGATGACCGTGCGCGGCGTGATCATGCGACCGCTCCGGCGAATGCCTGCGCGTACGGAAGGCGCAGCACCAATAGCTCGAGCAACATGCGCGCGTTCACGTTCGACTCGACGACGTCGCGCCGCCAGCGATCCAGCGACAGGGCGAGGTCGACGAGCTCCCGCTGCCCAACGCCATTCGCGAGCGCGGCCGATTCCCGCGCGCGATCCGGCCGGAGCGCGCGCTCCGAACCGTGGGTATCGAGCGCGACCGCGGCGTCGCGCGCGAGCTCGCACCACACGCCGAGGCGTGACTGGATAGCGTCGTTGCGTTTCTGCGTGTCGCGCTCGGACTCGGCGAGGTTGACGGCCCACGCGAAGCGGTCGGTCAGACCGCTCCCGACGAGCCGGTAGAACTCGGTCTCGAGCGCACGGCGAGCCTTTCGCGCTGCCTCGTCGGTCGCGAGCGCGATCGCCACTCCGGGGCGGCCCGCGCCTGCCGCCGCATGACGACGTCCCTCGGCGCCAAAGCGCTTGCTCAGCCCGTCAGCGATCTCGGCCGTCGGGACGAGGCGCATCGGGAGCGGCACCAGGCGGGAGCGGATCGTCTCGAGCAGCCGCGCGGGCGTTGGCGTGAGCAGGAGGAGGACGGCATGGATGGGCGGCTCCTCAAGGGTCTTCAGGAGCGCGACCTCGGCGTGCTCGGAGAGGTCTGCCGCGTCGTCGATGATGACGATCCGCCAGCGGCCCTCCAGCGGCCGGAGCGAAAGGTCCTGCTGCATCTCCCGGATCTGCTCGATCGCGATGAACTTCTTGTCCGGGTCCTTGTCGAGGTCGATGAGCCTCGTAACGAGTCGGATGTCCGGGTGGGTGAAGTGCTCCACCTTGCGGCACGCAAGACAGCTCCCGCAGCCGCCGGCGACGGGTGGCTCGGCGGTGCAGAGAAGCGTCTGCGCCAGCCGGACTGCCACCATTCGCTTGCCGATCGACCGCGGGCCGCTGAGCTCGTACGCATGGGCCACGTCGCCCTCGAGCGCTTTCTCACCCAAACGAGTAAGGAGGCGACGCTGCCCGATCACATCTCGCACTCGGGTGCGGAGGATTCTAGTTGGCTAGCAGCAGGGTGCGACGTCCGGCGGGCAGCAGTCGGGCGCGGGACAACACGGGGCGGGGCAGCAGGGCTCGGTCACAGCGTGGCCTCCTTTCGGGCGCGGATGTAGGCGCTTGCGATCGCTCCGTCGACCCCTTCGAGGCGCGTTTCGCGCGTGATCTCGACGTCGACGTCGCGGAAGCCGGCCCCTCGGAGCGCGTCTGTGTACTCGTCGACCGAGATCGTGCCCGCGACGCAGCCCGCCCACTGGTCGAGCGACCGCTTCACCGCCGTTGGGAGCTCGGCGAGGGCGACCATGTCCGCAACGGCAAACCGGCCGCCCGGTCGAAGCACGCGGTGCGCCTCTCGCAGAACAGCGCTCTTGTCCGCGGCGAGATTGATGACACAGTTGGAGATGACCACGTCGACGCTGGCGTCGGGCAAAGGGATGTTCTCGATAGTCCCCTTCAGGAACGTCGCGTTGGTGACGGCGGCGTTGGCCTGATTCCCGCGAGCGACCGCGAGCATCTCGTCGGTCATGTCGACGCCATACGTGTGTCCGCCCGGCGTGACGCGCCTTGCCGAGAGCAAGACATCGAGCCCGGCGCCGCTGCCCAGGTCCAGCACGTACTCGCCGGGTCGAAGGTCGGCGAGGAGCGTGGGATTCCCGCAGCCGAGACTCGCGGTCGGATCGATTCCGACCGATGCGAGCTCCTGCGCGCTGTACCCCTCGCCACAGATCGCTTCGCCGCAGCAGCTGGTATCGCAGCAGCTCGAGGTTTCGGCCATCTGCAGCGCCTTCGCGGCATACCGCTCGCGAACGGCTTCCTGAATGTCACTCACACCGGCACCTCCGACGCATAGACGAGCGTCGATGCGAAGTTAGAGAATCCATTGACGTTCGTCAATGGGTCTGGGAGACTGGCCTCATGGAAAGACTCACAGTGCTACCGGAGCGCGAGCGGGGCGTTTGCTGCCCGCCGACGCTGAAGGCGCGGCCGCAGAAGATCGAACAAACGACCGACCTCCTGAAGGCGCTTGCCGATCCGACCCGCCTGCAGATTGCGCTCTGCCTCCGCGACGCCAAGGAACCGCTGTGCATCTGTGACTTCACGGCGACGTTCGATGTCTCGCAGCCGACCGTCTCGCATCACATGGCGAAGCTTCGCGAGGCCGGGCTCGTCGAGGTGACGAAGCGGGGAATCTGGTCGTTCTATCGGATCGCGCCGGATCTCCCGACGGCGACGCGGCGGATCCTCGACGCCCTCGGCTAAGGCTCTTTGGCGCGCTCTATCGCCGCCTCATACGCGCGCTCGGTCCGTTCCGCGACGAGATCCCAGGTCCACTTCTCTTGAAGCCGGAAGCGACCCGACTCGCCCATCCGCCGCGCACGCTGGGTGTCTCCCAGCAATGTGAGGATCGCGCGGGCTATCGCGTGCGGCTCCTGGGCGACGATGAGGCCATCGACGCCGTCGCGGACCACTTCACGAAGCGGCGGTATGTCGCCGGCGATCACCGGTCGCCAGGCGTACCAGGCCTCGAGGTACGTGTGCCCGAACGTCTCGTGCACCGACGGCATGGCGAAGATCGTCGCGCGCGCGTAGGCCTCTGCCTTGTCGGCTTCGCTCACGATCCCGCGGTCGACCCACCGATCGTCTTTGAAGCGTCGCTCGAAGCGCGCGGTCCACGCGTTCTGCCCGATCGCGACGAACCGCGCCTCGGGGCGGGACCGCCAGACGATCCGGGCCGCATCGCGCAGCGCGTGATACCCCTTGTAGCGCTCCTTGCGGCCGACGAACAGGACCGTCGCCGGATCCATCGGGACCTCGGGTAGCCAATCGATGATCGGACCGACGCCTGTCACATGGACGTGGCGCACCTGGCTTGACGCGTACCACTCCGACTCCCACTTCGTGAGAGCGATGACGGCGTCGTCGCGGCGATAGCGCGCGATCGCGGCCGCTGAGGTCCCGGAAAAGCGCTGCCCTGGGTGTACGAGCGGGGTTTCAACGAAAGCGGCCCCCGCGTCGCGCGCCGCACGCTCGAGAGGTCCGGACCACTCCCGCGCGATCGAGTGCACGACATGCGCTCCCGCCACAGCGTGCTCGAGGTCGACGCCGTTGACGAGAGAGGTGGGGAGGATCCCATCGAGCGCCGCGCCGAAGCGACCGCCGCGGACGGGAAGGAAGAGAAAGCGCACGCCCTCGTGCCGGAGCTCGACCGGTCCCGGCGGAGCGGCGTAAACGTCGAGGGGTATCCCCGGTCGACGCCACGCGGGCCGAAGGCCGACCAGCGTGACCTCGTGGTGCCGTTTCGCCAGGGCGCGAGCCAGGGCGCGCGCCTGCGCCTCGGAGCCTCCGACCGTCGAGAGCAGCTTCTTCGCGATAACGACGCGCATGGCGTCGCGAAATCTAGGCGAGTGCCTCGCCGACGTCAGCGTGGGCGTGCGCGAGCGCTCGGGCGTACGCTTCTTCGACCCGATCCATCACGCGGTCCCAGTCCCACTTCTCATGCAGCTTGGCCGCCCCCGCCCGGCCCATCGAAGAACGGAGCGGGGGGTCGTCGAGCAGCCGCTGGATCGCGCTCGCGACGTCGTCGGCGCGCTGCCGGACACAGAAACCGTCCACCCCGTGGGCGATCACCTCGCGGAGGGGCGGGATATCGCCGCCTACGACCGGACGCTCGTGCAGCCACGCCTCGAGATAGCCGAGGCCGAAGGTCTCGTGCAACGAGGGCATCGCGAACACATCACAGGCGTCGAGGGCGGCGGACTTCTCGGTAGCGCTCGCGCGCTCGATGTCGACGATGCGCTCGTCGGCGTACCGCGCGAACTCATCGAAGAAGCTCGAATAGAACCCTGGGATGCCAATGAACACGAAACGCGCGTCGGGATGCTGGCGCCAGACCAGCTCGGCCGCATCCAGCAGGTGGATGTACCCCTTGTAGCGCTCCTTGCGTCCGATGTAGAGGACGAGGGGGACATCCGCCGGGATGCCGTGCGCTGCCCGAAAGGCGAGCCCATCGCGCGAGCGCACCGCGTTCGGTCCCATACCCGTCGTGACGATCCGTCCCGGGTCGACGCCTTCGTTCGTGAACCAGCCCTTTTCCCAGTCGGTCATCGTCGTGATGGCATCGGCACGTCGGTAGCGCGCGAAGTCGCTCGGTGTGTCGCCGCCGTGGAACTGCCCCGGATGCGCGAGCGGCGTCAACACGATGGTGGTCCCGAGCGTTTCGGCCACTTCGAGAGAGCTGTCGAGGTACTCGCGGCCGATGTTGTGGATGAGCTCGCGATCCTCCGCGTACCACTCGAGGACGTCGGTCCGCATCAGGTCGATGAGCGTCGACGCGTCGGCGACGCTGCCGAGGAAGCCGCCCCGTGGCTTGACCTGCACGACCTCGACGCCTTCGCTCGTGAACACACGCCGATCGTCGAAGGCCTGCGCGCACACTACCCGCACGTCGTGACCGCGAATCGCAAGCCGGGTCGCGAACTGGTACGCGAGGCTCTCGGATCCGCCGACGCGCGCGTACGCCCGCTTTGTGAATAGGAGCTTCATGGCGTGATGGAGAGAGGCAAGTCGCTAGCTAGGACGCGACGGCGCTTTCGTCCAGTCCGATGAACTTCGACCACGTGCGCTCGCCCGCGCGCACGTACGAAGCGTAGAGGTATTGCGGTGTGGCCGGTGGCCGCACAGGCAGACGCCGGAGCGTCATCCTTGCTTCCGCGAGCGTGCGTCCGCCCTTGCGATGGTTGCACGACTTGCACGCGGCGACGACGTTCTCCCAGACATGCTGACCGCCCCGATGACGAGGCATTACGTGATCGAGCGTTAGGTCGTGCCCCCGCCGCCCGCAGTACTGGCAGGTGTGGTCGTCCCGGACGAGGACTTCTTTGCGCGTCATCTTCACGACGGGGCGTGGACGCTTCACGTGGTAGGCCAGGCGGATCACCGATGGCGATGGAAACGACAGACGCTCGCTCGTGACCAGGTGACCGTTCTGCTCAACGACGCTCGCCTTCTCCTTGGAAAGAAGGACCACCGCTCGGCGCACGTTGCACACGTTGAGCGGCTGAAAGTCGAGGTTTAGTACAAGGACGTTCGCGTCTACTACGCCCATGTTCCGATTCTAGGGTCAGCGCGGTACGATTGGCGTTCCGA
>JALYSZ010000257.1 GCA_030854525.1 Chloroflexota bacterium
GCGTGGCGACCACCGACCCAAGACGGCGAAAGCGCGGACCGAGCTGCGGCAGTGCGTTGACTCTCGCGTGGAAAGGAGCGGCTAGAAATGCGAGGCCCCACTGGAATTATCGGGATAATCGTCACGATCGTGGTCATCTTTCTGATCCTTCGCTTCCTCGGCCTCATCTGAGACAGCACCCCTAAGGTCCGGCGCTGTTGCTCGTTCCGCCGATCGAGTTCGAGGGATCAGCGCGCATCGGCGGCCGGCGGATAACTGACAGGGGTCGTAGCCGGGGAACCGCGGCGGCAGGCTGCAGACACGCCGCCTAGTCGTGAGGGCAGGGTGATGGTTTGGGTTGCCGTTGCGACGGTGATGGTCAAATCGCGGGTCGCTTGATTGTAATGAGCATCGCCCGACTGAGCAGCTCTCCGCCGACCCACCTGTGGTTTACAAAACCACTGCTCTGCCAATTGAGCTAGGACGGCCCGTATTTTCTCGCGATTGTCGCACTTCGTGAACGGGAAAGCAGGTGTTTCGAAGACGCCTGCTCGACCGATCCAACCAATCGCGCCCTTTTCCTCTGGTCGGGCTACGAGCGGTGAAGCAAGAGTTCGGGGCTTCACACTAAGCCCGCGCGTCAGCCGCCCAGACCGCGATGAGCGCGCGGTTCCGCAGGCCGAGCTTATTGCGGATCTGGTCGATGTGCCCTTCGGCGGTGCGTTCGGAGATCACGAGCTGTTCGGCGATCTGACGATTGGTGAGGCCTTGCGAGACGAGCGCAGCGACTTCGCGCTCACGTGCTGTCAGCGACGAGGCGGGGGTCTTTGTGACAGGACGAGGCCGCGTGCCGTGCGGGAAGGTGATGCCGCGCGCTCTTGCCCATTTCCGAAGCTCCCCCAGATACCAGGTTGCTTTCACCCTGCGCCAAAAGGGAACGACAGCCGCGAGCTCGTTGGCCGCGGCCTCCGCATCCTTAGCGGCACCGCTGCGCATGAGTACGTCCGCCCGACGGAGTCGAACGAGTGTCTCCAGGAACGGCATGTCTTCGTCACGCAGAATCCGCGCACCCCCGGCCAGTCCCTCAAGCGCACCGGCGATTTCTCCGGCCCGAAGGTCGCGCTCGGCCTGTGCGATCTGCCGCCGAGCGATCGCGGCGCGCAGCAGAGGAAATCTCTCGGGTTCGAGCGATCGCTCGATCCAACGATCGATCGCGGACTCGTCGGCGAGCGATATCGCGGAGAAGAGCGCACAGATCATCACTTCGTTCGTTGCCATCAGGTCGCCCAGAAACGTGCGGCCGAGACCCTCGGCACACTCGAGCGCCTTGCGATATTCACCCGCGAACGTAAGCGCTGATACCACAAGCAGATTTCCCCAACTGAGGAGAGCCGTGGACCGCAGGGCGCGCTGGTGCAGGTCCTGGATGGCCGCCAGCGTCCTAGTGGGGCCGTCTCGTGCGAGCGCGATCAAGGTGGAGCAGGTCTCGGTTCCGGCTTCGAACTGCGAGCCGGTGCCGGCGAGCTCCCCGGCGAGCGAGAGTGCCTCGTCCCACTCACCGCGCTGCAGCGCGCTCCAGGCGCTGTTGGCGATGAACACCGGCGAGCGAACGGCGAACCGACGGGCATGATTTCGCTGCGCGTAAAGCACCGCCCGGCAGTCCGCGGGCGGTACACCGGTCGTGCGCAGGCCGATGTAGAGCTGCGTGTACGCCTGCTGCGTCATTTCCGCGAGGCCGTTCTCCTCGGCGATCACCAGCGCTTCGCGAAGCAGTTCGACGGACCCGGGCCGTTCGCCGTCCAGGCGAGCCATTCCGAGCGCTTGGAGGGCCCACGCCTGCGCGGGTTGCGCTCGGGTCCGTCGCGCGACCTCGACGGCACGCTCTGCGAGGTGCTCAGCGTTGACGGTGTCGCCGCGCATGAGCGTTTGCCATGCGCCATCCGCGTACGCCCACGCGAGCGGAACGCTGTCGCCAAGTGGCTCGAGCGTTTGAACGGCCGCGCGTCTGAACGCGACGGCCCCATCCCCGTCACCGACGTTGACCCGGTGAGAGTTCAAGAGCCAGAGCGCCCGACCGACGCCGAGTTGGTCGTCCAACTTGCTGCAAAGATCGCGCGCGGCCAGCGCCGCACGCTCCGCACGGGAGTAGTCAGTCGCCTGCATCGCCGTCTCGGCGAGACGCAGCTCCAAATCGGCGAGGACCGCGGTGCGCGCCGGAGCAAGCGCGACCGCCCGCTCGAGATGGTGCATCGCCCGTGAATAGGCGGCGGCTCTGACGCACGCGTCAGCAGCGACGTCCCGATAGCGAAGCGCGCGACCGAAATCCTGAGCCTCGTCGAAGTGATGCGCCAGCTCCTCGGCCCGCTCGGTCGCGAGCGCGCCGCCCAGCGCTTCGATCGCCTCGCCGACGACCAGATGCGTCGCGCGCCGCTCACGTTGCAGCAACTCGGCAAGGACACTCTCGTGGGTCAGCGCGTGGCGGAACGCGAAGACGTCACCGCCCTCGCCCTCGACGATCAGCTGGGCATCGACCGCGGAATGCAGATGGCGGAGCAGATCGACCTCCGAAGCACCGGTGACGCGTTGCAATAGCTCGAAATCGAAGCGCTGCCCGATCACCGCCGCCACCTGCAACTCATGACGCGCGGCCTCCTCCAGGGCCGCGACTCTGTCTTGAACGCCGGCGCGGACGGAGCTTGGTATCGCCGTCTGCGTCTCGACCTCTGACAGCTGCCACCGCCCGTCGCTGAAAGTGAGCAGGCCTCGGTCGGCGAGCGCCTTCAGCACCTCCTCGATGAAATACGGGTTGCCCTCGCAGCGCGCCAGGATCGCGTCGCGGAACTCGGGAGGCGCCGGTCGCTCCCAACTCAGCGCCGCCTGGATCATCGCTGCGGATCCTTCGGATGTAAGTGGGCTCACCATCAGCGCCTCCGCTGCCCGAGCGCGCACCAGTTCGGCGGCGACCTGTCGCAGTGGATGCAGCCGGTGAAGCTCATCCGTGCGGTACGTCGCGAGAATGAGCACAGGCCGCGAACGCAGCTTGCGCGCTACCTGCCTGAAGAGTTCGAGGCTCTCCTCATCCGCCCAGTGGAGGTCCTCGATGGCCACCACGAGGGGGCCGCGCCGCGCGATGTCGGAGAGAAAGGCGACCACCGAGTCGTAGACACGCTGCCGCGCTCCAGGGTCCTTGTAGCCTGCCCCGATCGACGCCGCATCTTGGGGCAGCAATCGGAAGAGCTCCATCGCGTTCCGGCGCAACGAGTGCTCGACCGCGCGCGACGAGAACTCCTCGCTCGCCGATCGCAGCAGATCGACGAACGGCCCGAAGGACCGGTGCGCTTCGCCTTCCGCGCATTCCCCACGGAGCACGCGCACCGCTGCGCCACGCGCGCGGACAAGGAAACGGCTGACGAGCGCGGTCTTGCCGATGCCCGCATCTCCGCCGACGAGCACGGTCGTCACATGCCCGCGGGCGGCGTCCGCGAGGAACTCGTCGAGCGCGGCCGACTCGGTCTCGCGCCCGACGAGTTCGGGACAGAGGATGCGCGGCACCCGCTGAGACGTCGCTGACATGATCACCTCCTGATGCTAGGGTCGGCGCCCACCAATCAAGGGACGAGCTCGGGGCCACCGGAAGCCGTCCCCGTGTACGCGCTACCGCCCGTGGCTTGGTCAAATCGCGCCGCTGGCCCTTCGGCCGAGCCGTCGCTTGAGGTCAGGTAGACATCGGAGACCTGATCGTGGGACGTCGTCGCAGCTGGAATCCGCGCCGCCGCGCTGCCACAGGCGGTGAGCGCGATGACCAAGAGCGTCGTGCCGACGACGTTGCGTCTGACTGCCATCTCGTTCTTCCTCCTTTCTCATGAGATGGCCGTATCTTCTGGCTGCGACAGGCTCGGAACACCGTGGAAAGTACCTGCTGGATACCCGACTTGAGACAGGCCGACACGCTCCAGCTGTATATGTCGACGCGGTCCTCAGCCGAGGACGGAAGGGCCTCGCGATGTTCGACGACGCCTCGGCAGACTCGGCCTGTAGGCTTGTGAGCGCGGAAGCGAGCACGCGGAACCTATTGTTCGGTTCAAGGTCTTCAGCGGGACCGCCGGCGCTCGCAGGAGCGACGGATCGATAGCCGCGTCGCCGTAAACTGCTTGGAGCAGGCGCGGAGCGTGGACAGTAGTTTGGGGTGACTGGCCAGGAGCCTGCTGCCCGTCCGCGATGCGGTTCGCCTCTACCACACATCCATGCTCAGCTCTGATAACAAAGGTCGATTGTTACCGCGGGGCTGGTCACGGAGCGGGTTGCGAAAACGTCGGGGTCAAGTACGCGGAAGTGAACAGCTCGGCTGGTCCGGGACGATGGTGGATGGCTCAGGCTGGCGAGCTGAGGAATGCGGGCCGATTGCCGCCGCGGAAACTGAGCTGAAGACGGGACTCTATCCCCCCAATGTTGAAACAACCCAGCTCGTTCGCGACGAACGCGGTTGGCTGCGACTGATCGCCTGAACCTTGAGGTCGCTGGCTGGAGCGAACCGGCCTTCACCGAGGAGACGGGCGGCCCGTCGCCGCCAACTCTTCTAACTCCTCGACTTCACTCACAGCCACAGGCGACAGGATTCAAATCGCTTGCGAAGGCCTCGCAGCCCAAACGCAGCGCCTGGAGTCGAATCGAGCCGCCCCCCGTTGGGCCGTTCATACAATCACCGCCGCATCCACGGCGAGCTCGGCGGACTCACTTCGATGCAACGCCTCTGCCTGGACGTACACAACGTCCATCGGCAGCACAGCTAGCGGAGCCTCACTGAGACCGTGAGACCGCCGAGGTCCTGGAAGGTCACGCGGTCGCCGGAGGTCAGCTTCGGGTCACTACCGAGGTGGACCAGGGTGTAGTCGGTCGCGCCGAGCCCGACTCCTTGCGAGACTGCGAGGACCACGGCGCTTCCATCGGCGCGGAAGGCCCGGAGAGTGCTTAGCGCGGGCGCTCCACTGAACGCCGTGCAGCACAGCCCCTGCGGCCCGGCCTTGTCGACGTCACCGAGCCAGAACTGCTCCGCCGACATGAAGCCGATCTCGTGCGTGGCGGGCCGCCACAGGGCGCCACGCTTACCGGCCCCAGCCTGGGACTTGTTCGCCGCGTAATCGGCGAGCGGCCACCACTTAATGTCCCCCGAGTCGAAGTCCACACCAAGCACGAATTTGGCGTCACTCGATGCGCGGATCGACCCGATGGGCATCCCGAAGGTCGTCCGGGACTTGGTGTCCACCTGCTGTTTGTTGAACGTGTTGTCAGGGTTGATCCGGACGGTGACGTAGAACGACAGGCCGGCACCCTCGCCGGTGAGTCCCGCGGCCGCGAGATTCACGGAACGGTCCCACGCGATGGGCCGATAGAGCCAACCCGTGTTGGTCTGGGTGTCGATCGTCGTGCCGTGACGGCCATCTGCGGCGAGCTCGTACACATTGAGGGTCGCGCTGTTCGTACCGCCTCCGATCCCGAAGCTGCCCGTCTCGGTCGAATACAGCAGTCCGACACCGTCGCTCGACCATGCGACGCCCCCACCGCGCTGATCGGCGGCCAATGTCACCACGGTCTGCTCCGTTGCATTGCCCAAGGTGGTGAACATCCGCAGCTGCGCCGGCGTGCCGGGCTTCCAGTACGCGATCAGCCTGCCGTCGGGCGAGACCGCGAAGCTCTGGGCACTGATTGAAGTCCCTGCGATCCGCGCATTGTTCGACTCCTTCCGGATGCTCGCGCTCGCGCCGACCTCGGTGACGATGAATCCGAAGTCGTCGTTGTAGATCGCCCCCGACGGACTAGGCGTTGCGCTCGGGTTGGCGTTCAGCAGGCTCGAAGCCGAAGGCGACGCGCTCGGTGAGCTCGACGGCCCGGCCACGTTCTGCTGACGCTGGTTCAGCTGAAGTCCCACGATGAGCGCGACCGCCAGAACGGCGGCGATCGCGACCGTGGTCAAGAGATAGCGAGATGTGAGTGTCACGATGGTTTCCCTCCCTGCGACTGGACGCCATGCGCCCCGAGCGGGCAGCGGGATCTCGTCGAGATCGCGCACGAACAGATGGGTCAGGTCCTTATCGCGGTCGTCCACGGACGATCCCTCCCTCACGCATCCGCGCGAGCGATTGCGAGACGGTCGCGCTG
>JALYSZ010000260.1 GCA_030854525.1 Chloroflexota bacterium
CTCCATGCCCTGATCGAGGGACTGGTGATGCAGCGAATCCTGACACCGGAGTTGTGTCCCGAGGAGGTGTTCTACGCGGCGTTCGCCGCATTGGCGCGGCACTGACGGTCTTTTCTTCGTCAGCGAATTGCGCGGTGCCGGAAAATCACTCGACCGGACCGGCCCGTTCGAACGTTCAGGCAACTGCCTTTAAGGTCTGCAGTCTCCTGAGCCAGGGCGCGATCTGGTTCCAACTCGCAAAAATGCGGTGCTGTTATGGCGGTTCGATTGAACTGATTTCCGTCGAACGCAATTCCCTCGGGAAAGAACAACTGCTGAAGCCGCTGCTTCTGATCGAGCCGATGCTGCTCTGCCTGGTCGCTGTGAATATGCGTGTTGACCAAAACCTTGATGGGCGCATTGGTGATGGCGAAACGCTCGCGGGAATTGCGGCCACTGCGGCCAGACCCTATAGGAACAGTGCGCGTTTTTTCACCATCCCACTTACCTCGCTCCGCTCGGCTTCGCCTCGGTCGCGAACTTTTCCTCGGCGCGTGCCCCGGAGAGAATTCCGCGCATCCCGTAGTTTCCCTCGTGGCACGCGTATTCGTACATCGGCTGATCGCTCTTGTCCAGCGTCATCGACACTGTCCATGGCCGCGTCCAGATCGTCGGATCGTCGATCGTGTACTCGTACAGGAGAGTGTCGGCATCCAGGCGCCGGAAACGCTCGGTCAGGTGCAGGTTCTCGTCTCCGCTCAATCCGAGACCACGCAGACTCAACGTGCCGGTGCCCTCGCTCCGGAAATTCCTCGTCTCGACGACGAGCGTGTCGCCGTCCCAGCGGCCACTCGAGATGCCTCTCCACTGCCTGAAATGCGAGGGTAGCGAAGGCCGGCCGTAGAGCGGAACAATGCGGGCGTCGTGGACCATCTCGGTGTGCACCACCACGTAGTCGGACGTCTGGACGAGCTGCACGTACGCGTTGTAGCCACCTCCGATCATCGGCGGTCCGGCATTGAATCCGAGAATGCACCGGTCCCAAGCCGTAAGATCTTCCGGGCCTGCAGCAATCTTCGCCTTGGCGTCGAGATCCGCCTGTCGCTCCATGCCGTGCGAGGTCAGCGGCGGCATGCGTCCGTCGGGCGGATCGACGATCAACGAAGTACGACCGGTCGCCACGACTTTCGTTCCTGAATCCACCCAAAAACGGTTGTACGTGCCTGGGTTTCCCGTCGGGGGCGGTCGATCGACAAACTGGTCGCGGACCGCTTGGTCTTCGAGCTTCGCTTTCTCCTCCGGGGTCAACCGGTCTCTGCCGACATACTCCTTCGGCCGCTGCAGGGGCGTCAGGGTGGCAAAGCTCCAGATTCCCTGGAGGTCCTGCCGAGCGTCGGCTACATGGGCAGGAGCAGCGTTCGCGGCGGCCTGAGGCTTCGCCTGCGCAAAGACGGGCACCGAAGACAGCATCGCCACTGCGATCGCAGACCCGAAAACCGCCGACATTGAAAATACGCGGCGCATATCGCCTCCCAGTTCTCGATCCGAGTGATTATCGGCTTTCGGTGGACACCGCAACCGCTACGCTTTCAAGACTGTCTGAACATATGCCGCCTTGAGCGGCAGCCGACGAGCGGGCTTTCCGGTCGCGTCGAAAAACGCCGCGGCAATTGCCGAGACCGCAAGAGCGTTTGCGGCTTCCGATCCGCCGCCGTATGCCCCCACCTCCGGATGGTTGAGAATCACCACCTTGATTTCCGGAACATCCGCCATCGTCAGAATCGGATAGCTTCGCCAGTCGCGGCTCGTGACGCTACTCTCGTCAAACGTCATCTCTTCATAGAGTGCATGACTGAGACCCATCAGCGCACCGCCTTCGATCGTGCGCTTGAGCTGCAGAGGATTGATGACAATCCCCGGATCGACGGCAATCGTGTATTTGTCCACGGTCACCTTGCCGGTGCTCGGAACAATGGACACCTGACAGACGCAGGCCCAATACGTTCCCGAGCGAAGCATCACTGACACGCCTTGTCCCGAGACCGGCGTAGAGCCGGTCGCGGCAGCTTTCGGGCTGGGCGCTGGACGGGTCTGCCATCCCGACGCCTCGCGGACGGCCTTGAGCACCCGAATCAACCGCTCGTCGCTGGTCTGTTTGAGACGGAACTCGAGCGCATCGACGCCGGCCAGCGCCGCCGCCTCGCTGAAGGCCAGCTCGCGCGGATAATTTTGCTGTAACTGTCCTGGAGTCCGCATGCTGTGGTCGCGCAGACCAACAGCGAGAGGCGAGGCCTTCTGTCCGAGCTGGAACGTTCCGTGTCCTGACTCCGTCACGTTTGGAACCTGATCGTAGACCCACGGATCCATGATCGCGTTCACGGTCGAACTGATGGAGCCGGCCTCCGGACGAACGTCGGGCGCCGGCGGTGTCGGCAGCCCGGCGATGAGCGCCCCGACGAGACGGTCGTCTTGCATGGCGGGCATGAAGTGATCCGCCTGATAGCCCGTGATCGTCCCGCTCGCGTCCCATCCGATGCGGATATCGGAGACTCCGGGCGGAGATTGAGTTGACCACAGAAAATCATCGGGCCGCATCCACTGGACACGAACCGGCCGGCCAACGGCCTTCGACAGAATCACCGCCTCGTCCTCAGCGCCTGCGTTGCCGCCGTTTGATCTTCCGTAGTGCCCCGGGCCCGCGTAAATGCGGACCACCACGTTGTCGATCGACGTGCCGAGCATCATCGCGATCTGTCCGCGCAGCGCCTGTGGGTTCTGGTTGTGCGTATGGACGTACACGGTGCCGTCAGGTCTGACTTCGCCCACTGCGATCGTGGGGCCGATCGGCGCGTGCTTCATGTACGGCAGTTCGTAGCTTGCCGACAGGCTCTTGGAGGCGGACGCGAGAGCCGACGCCACGTCGCCACGGCTCTTGTCGCTCTTTGAGACCGGTGTCGTGTTCCAGTCGGCGTGCTGACGCAGCCATGTGTACAGCTCCGAGTGGCCAGGGAGCCCTTTCCACTCCGTCCATTTCGTGTCGGCGGCGATTTGCTGCGAAGCGCCAATCGCTTCCCACTCGCTGGGTGCGACGA
>JALYSZ010000309.1 GCA_030854525.1 Chloroflexota bacterium
CGCGCTTCGAGGTGGCGACAGCGCAGGACTTCGGTGAATCGCAAAAGACCGAGTGGCTGAAAGCGGTGCCGGATCACGATTTCATCGTCAAGCGTCGGGTCGAAGGCTTGCGGCCAGGCACCCGCTACTATTACCGCGTGGCCTATGGACCAGATGAGAAGTCCACGCGGCTCGGGCCGGTGCGTTCCTTCAAAACGCTGGCTGGCCCGGATGCGGCCGTCGAGGTCAACTTCGTCGTCGTCACCGGAATGAACTACAACGGCTTTTATCGAGGCTCGAGGGCGTACAAGGGTCCGGATCGCGAACTGGGCTATCCGGCGCTGAAGACCATTCTCGACGCGAAACCGGACTTCTTCGTGGGCACCGGGGACAATGTCTACTACGACTCGGGCCCCAAACACGCGCAAAAGCCGGACGAGCTTCGGCGATTCTGGCACGAACAATTTGTTCAGCCGCGCATGATCGACCTCATGGGTCAGGTTGCATCGTACTGGGAGAAAGACGACCACGATACTCGATACAACGACGCCGACAACACCGGATCTCTGGAACCGTTGCCGGCCCTGGGTAAGGAGATCTTCAACGAGCAGATGCCGGTTGTCGATCCTGCGGATCCGAAGGCGCTGCCGTATCGGACGTACAGAGTCTCCAAAGACCTGCAGATTTGGATGACGGAGGGTCGCGACTACCGCAGTGCCAACATGTCGAACGACCCGAACAAAACAATGTGGGGGGCTGAGCAGTTGCAGTGGCTCGAGCGCACCCTCCTCGAGAGTGATGCGACATTCAAGATCCTGATTTCGCCGACGCCCATGGTCGGACCCGACGATATCAACCGAATCGAGTTCATGGGGAATGCAGGCGGCCGCGGTGCGCGAGGGCGGCAGGCCCAATCCCCTGCGCCCGCTGCGCCGCTGCCGGCAGCCGTTGAAGGCCAGGACGAGCTCAAGCGCGACAACATGACGAACGCTGGCGGCTTCAGACGTGAGCGGGATCAGTTTTTTGCCTGGCTGCGCCAGAGCGGTGTGCTCAAGAGGAACTTCTACATCATCTGCGGAGATCGCCACTGGCAGTACTATTCGATCGATCCCTCTGGTGTGGAGGAACTCTCAACCGGCGCCATTATCGACGAGAATTCACGCATGGGACGGGCGCCGGGCGATCCATTGGGAAATGATCCCAGGGCGCTCATCAAACAGCCCTTTACCAGCAAGGAACCATCAGGTGGATTCCTCGAGGCCACCGTTCAGCCCGGCTCCAGGCCGCGGGCCATCTTTCGGTTTTACGACGAGCACGGCGTGGAGTTATATGCTGTGACAAAGGAGGCGACCACACGCTAGGTCGTCGTTCATGACGCGTAGTGTTCGCGGGCATACGGTCAGGGCCTTGACTGTTATCGCGGCGATGACGTGCGCGAGCTCTGCCTTCGCGAACGGGGCGGAGTTCTTTCAGCCGGCTGACAGAAATGGCAAGGTCGATCTCGTTTACGTCGGGAACATCCGGGACCGGGCAGGACGTCCCCTCGATTTCGTCGACCTGACCGTATCCGTGATGGACGGGACGTTGACCTTTCCGTTCTCCAACAACTCTCCTGGACACTATCGCAGCCCGGATATCGGTGCGTTCATCAAGGAAACGGGAGACATCATCGATCCGACACAGCTCGAGATCACCTGTTATGTCACTGGATACAGGCTGGCCAGACGCTCCGTGCCGAGGAGATCGCAGGGGATTTTCGAGGTGGATTTCATCATGGAAGAAGACGGCGCGGCGCCACGAGACACTTCGCGCGAGGCGCCGGCCGGCCGATCGTCGCATACACCCGCGGTGGGGCTGATAGTGTTGCTTCTCAGCGCGGTGGGGATGCGTACAGCAACCCACCTGCGGTCCACAAACGATTAAGGCTTACCGGGCTAGCTAGGATGAGAACATGAAAGAGTCGGGCGCGAGCCAAGGCCAGTCGGCATCGGAGCTCATCTCGAAAAGAATCGCCGAACTCGGGGACTGGCGCGGGGAAACCCTCAGCAGAATGCGCAAGCTCATCAAGGAAGCAGACCCCGACGTCGTCGAGGAGTGGAAGTGGATGGGCACTCCGATTTGGTCGCACGACGGCATCATCTGCACTGGCGAATCCTACAAGCATGTCGTGAAGCTTACGTTCGCGAAGGGCGCGTCTCTGAAGGATC
>JALYSZ010000326.1 GCA_030854525.1 Chloroflexota bacterium
CCGGTCTTGATGGGATTCCTGAGGTGCTGATCAAGTTCCAGCGGATCGTCGGAGTCGGCCGGATCAAGGGACCGGTGATTCTGGAGGGGAAACGACCGCTGTACTACTGGGAAGCAACGTCACGTCCTGACCTCGGGCGTGTGGCCGAACTCCTCGGCTCATGGCTAGGCCCGATCAAGCGCGCCCAGTTTGAAAGCGCGCTCGGGTGCTCACTGCCGCCGACCACGTGGCCTGGAACGATGAGCGAGGAGCTCGCCTGGGCGGGAGGCTTCTTCGACGGAGAGGGCAGCAGTTACCTCCTCCAGCACCTCACACACCCGGGTCAGCTAATTCCCGCCGTGGATGTTCCCCAATCCGGCTGGCAGGGCGTCCCCGCCGAGTTGCAGCGACTTCACGCTGCGCTCGGCGGCGTCGGCCACATCAGTGGTCCACACAAGTTCAAGTGGGCCGACAAACTGGTATCTCGATGGAGGACCGAGTCGGTGGCTTGCGTGCAGCTAGTGCTTCATCGACTTATGCCCTTCGTTGGTGAGATCAAGCGTTCACAAGCGCAACTGGTATTGAAGGCCATCCATTCGCAGCCTGACCTCGCTCGTGGAAATCCGGCTTTCGGTGTCGCCGGGGCGCGCCACTGTCTCCGCGGTCACGACAAGTCGAACGCGCGAGTGAGGCCATTCAAAGGGCGTGGCGCGAATGAAGACGACCCACGATTGCATCTACGGCAATGCATGACGTGTGTCCGCGAGGACGCGCGCCAGCGCAGGAAGAAGAAACGGCGGCCCTAAGGCCGCCGTTTCCTTTTGCTCGTGTCGCCTGGTAGGTTACTTGTTGAAATAGACCTTGTTGATCTCGATGTAGTTCTTCCACTTATCGGGTACGGCGTCCTCAGGGAAGATCGCACTCACGGGGCAAACCGATTCACACGCGCCGCAGTCGATGCACTCGTCGGGATGGATGTAGTACATATTGTCTGCATCAGTTGTATAAATGCAGTCCACGGGGCACACATCGACGCATGACGCGTCCTTCACGCTAATGCATGGTTCCGTGATCACGTAGGTCATCTGTGATTCGTTCTCCCGTTCCGTACATGTGGAAGAAATCGCGCGCTTATTTCTCAGCCTATCATCGCCCGACGTGAGTAGCGAAATCGCGGAGTTTCCGCTGCCGGCGGACGTTACGGCCGAAGAACGCGCGACCGCCAAGCGCGAGATCGGCAAGTACACGAAGATCCTGGGCGAGGAACCGCGCGTCATCCGTTTCGCCGGCAGAACGATCGGGCAGACGGGACCCGTCTGGCATTTCCAATACACCCGGCTGTACGAGCTTCCAAACGGTTACCTGGTCGCCGCGCACGATCTCCACGAAGGCATCAAGGTCGCCTACGCGGAGACGCCGGAGGACCTTCCGAAAGCGTTCGATAACGATCTCGTCCGCGAGTTCGTTGAGGACGAGCTCCGTTACCGGAAGATCATCGGATCCGAGCACGCCCGAGCCAAGTAGCCGCTCGCGCAAATCGGCGCGCCCGCCGAAACGGCAACCGCCCGGTGCACCCGACGAGCCCGATCGTGCCCGTTGTTCGGAGCCGCCATCGACAGCGCTCCTCCACGGCATCGAACAGTTCAACGCCGGCGAGTTCTTCGAGCAGCATGAGACCCTCGAGCTCTTATGGCGCGACACGAGCGCACCGGTGCGCGGTCTCTATCACGGCATCCTGCAGATCGGTGTCGGCTTCCATCACTGGCGTCGCGGTAACTTTCATGGCGCCTCGGTACTCCTCGAAGAAGGCATCGAACGGCTTCGACAGTTCGCGCCGACGTGCCAGACGATCGATGTCGCGGCACTCATCGCCGACGCCACCGCGGCGCGCGAGCGGCTCCTTGCCCTCGGCCCCGACCGGATGAGCGAGTTCAACCTCGCGAATGCTCCACGAGTAACCTTCGCGCGATGACCGACGGGGCACGCGAGTGGGCGAAGCGGCTCGGCACCGTCGGTATCTGGACATTCGACGCCGAGCGCATGCCGGCCGCCGGCGAGCGCGACTATGCGCGCGCGATCGAGGCGCTGGGCTTCAAGACGCTCTGGATACCGGAGAGCCTTGGCAGCAAGGAGGCGTTCGCTCATGCGGGCCTGCTGCTGGCGGCGACGAGGACACTGATCATCGCGACAGGCATCGCCAATATCTGGGCGCGCGATGCGGTCGCCATGGCGAATGGCGCGCGCGCTCTTGTCGACGCGTACCCGGACCGCTTCCTGCTCGGGCTGGGCGTCAGTCACGCACCGAGCGTCAAGACCCGCGGACAGAGCTACGCGCGTCCGCTCGAGCACATGCGGCGGTACCTCGACGCGATGGAGGCTGCGCCGTATGTCGGACCGAAGGTCGAGATACCCCGGGGTCTAGCAGCGCTCGGACCCAAGATGCTTCGGCTCTCGGCCGAACGCACGCTCGGCGCGCATTCCTACTTCGTGCCGGTGGAGCACACCGCGATCGCGCGGAAAGAGCTCGGTGCGGGTCCGCTCCTAGCCGTCGAGCAGGCCGCCGCGCTGAGCGAAGATCCAGCCGCCGGGCGCGCCACCGCGCGTCGCCACATGAAGCGCTACCTGGACCTCGACAACTACGTCAACAACCTGCGGCGCCTCGGCTGGACCGATCCTGACCTTGCCGAAGGCGGGAGCGACAAGCTCGTCGACGCGATCGTGGCCTGGGGCGGCACCGGCGCGATCAAGTCGCGCATCGACGAGCACAGGAAACGCGGCGCGGATCATGTCTGCCTTCAGGTGCTGCGCGCCGATCCCGCCAGCCCGCCGACTGCGGACCTCGAGCGGATCGCAAAGGCGGTGCTCTAGCCCCCGTCCTTTTCGGGCAGGTCCACCGGCGTGAAGCCTGGCTGGTCCCAGCCCAACACGGTGTACGGCGGAAGGTTCACGGCCTCGACGCCACGCAGCTCGGGGATGTCGTCGAGTAGGGCTCGCTCGATACCGCTCTTGAGCTGCAGCGTGGCGACCAGGCGGCCCGTCCGCGGGCGCGTGACCGAGACGCGGATACGTGCGATGGCGTCTTCCACGTCGACGAGCTCGACGTGACCGCCAGTGCGTGCGAGATAGCGCTCCATCTCGGTGATCTTCGCGGCGACGCGCTCGGCGAGGTCAGCCATCTTGAGCGAGCATACGGAAACCTTTCCGAGGAGGTCCGCCGTTGTGCTACCCGCCGGGCGCGCATCCGCCCGATATTCCCGCCGACCTGATCCCACCGATGACGGGTGGCGCCGGCGGTGTGGACGGCGTCCTGACCAGCGCCGACGGGACCGCCTTCCGCACCTATCTCGTAACGGCCGCGCGCGGCGACGCGGGCGTGGTGATCGCTCCGGATGTTCGCGGACTTCACCCTTTCTATGAGGAGCTCGCCGAGCGCTTCGCATCGGCCGGGGTCCACGCGATCTCCTTCGACTACTTCGGCCGCACGGCGGGCACCGATCGGCGAAAGGACGATTTCGACTTCATGCCGCACGTCCGGCAGACGACACCGAAAGGCGTGTTCGCCGACATCGCTGCGAGCCGCGCGCAGCTCGAGAAAGAGACCCCAGCGCGCCGCACGTTCGTGCTCGGTTTCTGCTTCGGCGGGCGCATCGCGTTCCTGTCGTCGGCCGAAGAGCCGGGCCTCGCGGGCGTCGTCGGCTTCTACGGGCGGCTGGGCAAGCGCGAAGGCGACACCTGGCCAGTGCCCGCGGAGCAAGCCCCGCGGATGCGAGCTCCGGTCCTCGGCCTGTTCGGCGGCGACGACCCGGGCATCCCCCCGAGCGACATCGCCACGTTCGACGACGCGCTGCGCGACGCGAAGGTCCCTCACTACATCCACACCTATGAGGGTGCGCCGCACTCGTTCTTCGACCGAACGTTCAACGAGCACAAGGCAGAGTGCGACGATGCCTGGCGCCGAGTCCTTACGTTCATGCGGACCGGCGATCCGGCGAAAACAGCGTGACGCTCGACGGCTCGATCATCGCGTTCACCGGGATCGCCGCGCTGCTGACCATCCTGCCGGGCGCCGACATGGCGCTGGTCGCCAAGGTCACGCTGCTCGATGGAAGGCGCGCGGCATTCTTCACGAGTCTCGGCATTTGCGCCGGCCTGCCGATCCATGCGACCGCCTCGGCGCTCGGACTTTCGCTCATTCTCGCGACCAGCGCTGAGGCATTCACCGCGGTCAAGTTTGCGGGCGCCGCCTATCTCGCATATCTCGGGATCCGCACCATCCGCGACTCGCTCCGGCCGGCCGCGGATTCCGCGGTGGCTGGCGGTCCGGCGCGGAGCGGAGGTGCTGCCTTCGCGCAGGGTTGGCTGTCGAACGTTCTGAATCCGAAGGTCGCCCTGTTCTATCTGACCTTCCTGCCGCAGTTCATCTCGCCCGGCGACAACGTGCTCGCCAAGTCCCTCCTGCTCGCGGGGATCCACGCGGTGCTCGGGCTCGTCTGGCTTCCGCTGTACGCGTACGCGATCGACCGGATCGGCGTCCTCATTCGCGGCGCGCGACGCTGGCTCGAGCGTCTGTCTGGTGCCGCGCTCATCGGCCTCGGCGTGCGGCTCGCGCTCGAGCGACGGTGAGCGTCGCGCGTGATGCAGAACCGTCAGGCCGGCTCGGCTAACCTCGACACGTGCGCCCCCTCGGCCTCTTTGTCATCGGCACGGTTGGCTTCGTTTTGATCAGCTACTTCGAGCAGCTGCCGGTGCTCGGATGGCTCGGCGCGATCGTCTCCGTCGTCGCCTGGGCGACCCTCGGCCGCGCCCTCGCGCGCGAGGGCGGCTCGGCCATGGTGACGTCCGGCCTGCTGGGGGCATGGACCGGCTTCGTCGGCGCCTTCAGCGCCTGGGTATTTCAGACCGGAAACCTTGTCGGCATCACGACTCCTGGTCCCGAGCGCGTCGGAGCCGGCTTCGGCTTCGTTGGCGCCACTCTCGGGCTCGTCTACTGGCCCCTCATCGGAGCGGCGATATGTTTCGGCGCAGCTTTCTTCTCTTTGAGGCGCCGGCTGGCCTAGGCGCGTCGCGCGCGGAGTCGCGGGTGGCACGGCGCAGCGTGTCGCTCATGAGTCGCGGGTGCCCCGGGGACCCCGGTCACGAGACCGCACAGCGGTCGCGGGCGACCGGGGAGGTGCGGCGAGGGAGCGACTGCGGAGCCGTGACAGGACCCGCGAATCCCGGTTGCGGCGCTCGGCTACGCGACCCGGCGCCTCTTGTGAGAAACGTAGTCGACGAGAACGTATTCGCCGAGATGCTCCGGTTCAACGTAGAAGGCTCGCCCGTTGTTGATCTTCGACATCTGGTTCACGAAGTCCACGAGGTAGTGGCCGCGGGCCAGCATGAACGTGTTGATCGTGATGTTCTCGCGCGTGCAGCGGATCACCTCGCGGAGCGTCGCCTCGAACGTGCGCTTCGTCGGCGGATAGTTGAACTGCGGGTAGGTGCTGCCCGGCTCGAAGTACGCGGTCGGCTCGCCGTCGGTGATGAGGATGATCTGCTTGTTCTTACCGCGTGAGCGAGAGAGAAGCGTCCGCGCCGTCTCGAACGCGTGCTGCATGTTGGTGCCGTAAACGTACTCGTTCCAGGTCAGCCGCGGGAGATCGGCCGGCTTGAGCTGCGTCGCGTACGCGGAGAAGCCGACGATGTACAGGTCGTCCTTCGGGAAGGTCGACCGGATGAGTGAATCAAGTGCCAGCGTGACCTTCTTCGCGGCGAGGAAGCAGCCGCGGAAGAGCATCGAGCGGCTCACATCAACGAGGATCGCCGTCGCCGATTGCGTCATGAGCTCGGTGCGATAGACGTCGAAGTCGTCCGCCGTGAGCTTCACCGGAACTTTCGCGCCCTGTCGGATGACCGCGTTGCGGACCGTCCCCGGCAGGTCGAGCAGGAAGGGATCCCCGAACTCGTAGGTCTTCAGCTCGTCCGTCGGATCGCCGCCGCGGCCGCGTGATTTCGAGCGGTGTCCGCCGAACGCGTCCTTCTTGAGGGTCGCGAAGATCTCCTCGAGCGACTTCTGGCCGATTTTGCGGATGCCCCGCGGCGTCAGCTCGTAGCGCTCGCCGTCCTTACGGATGAGCCCCGCCTCCTCGAGCAGTTCGGTCATGCGGCGGAGCTCGTCGAGCGCCTGCCGCGCGGACGGGCCGGCCAGGCGCTCGACTTGGTCGCGATCGAGCGACTCGAGGTCGTCGGAGTTGCGCGCGCCGCGCACCGTGTCCTCCATGTCCGAGATCTGGTTCATCTCGTCCATCAGGCCCAGCGCCTCGGCCAACGTCAGCGGCTCGTCGCCTGACATCGCGTGGTCGTAGCCGTCCATCGGCATGAGCTGCCCGAGCGTCTCGGCGAGGTCGTTCATCGCCTGCTGCAGCCCCGGATCGTTGAACGCCGCGCCGAGCAGCCCTTCGAGCTGGTCGCGCATGTCCGGCGACATGGACTGCCACAGCGATCGCATCGCCGCCATGCCCTGCGCGAGCTGGCGGAGAAGGTCGTCCCAATCCTTTGCGCTGCCGGCGAGCTCCGGGTACTGCCGCTGGAATGCCTCGAAGTCCGGCTCGCCGCCCTCCATTCGTTCCTTCAGCGCGCGATTCAGGTCCCGGATCATCTGGCGCGTACGCTCGAGCTGCTCCGGCGTGAGGTTCTGGAGCGACTCGCGCATGTTTTTGAAGTACGAGCCGAGGACCTGCTGCTGCAGCTCTTTCAGAAGCTCGGCGTACTTCTCGGCGGCCTTCGGCTCGATGAACTCGTAGTCCTTGAGCGCGCGCACGGCACGGCCGAAGTCCTCCGGGAGCGCGTCGAGCTGCGCCATCCGTTCGGATGCGAGCTTCTCCATCGTCGCCTTCAGCTGCTCGTTCGGAGCTTCCGCGTTGCGCCGTCGATCGAGACCGTCGCGCTCGAGCTTCTTGACCTCCTCCAGCTTCTCTTTGAGCTCGTCGAAGGTCTTCGAGAGATCGTGCCGCTGCGCTCGCCGCTGTTTCGCCGTCCGCAAGCGTTCGAGAAGGTCCTTCAGTCCCTCCATGCGGCCTGGGATTCCCCAGCGGGAAAGCCGCGCCATCGCGTCCTCGAGATCCCCACCCGACAGGAGCTCGTCGGCCATCGCGCCGAGCAGCTCCTCCGCCTCGAGCGCGTCCAGGCGCTGCGTCCCGTCCCAGCGCGAGTACCGGACGTCGCTGAACGGCTGCGCGAGACCCGGCGGGTCGTTGCGCGGATCGAGTGGAGCGGGCTCCTCCATCACGCCCGGAAGGTGGAGCGGGTCTCGCCACGCTCCTTGTTGAGCTTGCGGTTCAGGTGCAGGCCCTCGAGAACGAATTCGACCGCCGCCGCGATCGCGGCCGGGTTGCCTGTCGCGCCGACCTTGGCGACGGCGCCCTTCATCCCGGGTATCTGCAGCGCCTGCTTCACGTATTCCTGGCTCGATAGCGTGGGGGAAACGTGCATCGTGGCGCCTCGCTGGAACGCGGCGAGAAGCGAGTCGAACTCGACGAGCGAGAACGTCCGGTTGAAGACGTTCAGGACCGCGCGCTGGACGAGCCGGTCGATGACGCGCTCCTCGGAGACCTCGCCGACCGATTCGAGCTCGATCTTGCCCGCCGTCGATGCGACGACCGCGGGAAGGTCGCTGATGCGCGGCACGACGCTCGTCTCACCGGTGCGGAGCGCGCGCTTGAGCGCGGCCGACGCGAGGTTCTCGTAGTTGGCGACCGTGACGCGGACCGATACGCCGGACCGCTGCGAGATCTCTGGTGAGCGCCGCGCGAGCTGCGAGATCTCGCCCAGGACTTCCTTCATGTATGCCGGCATGACCGTCGTGATCCCTTCGTCGACGAAGACCTGCCGCTCCTGCTCCATGATCCCGACCTCCGTCGAGATGTCCTTGGGGTAGTGCGTGCGGATCTGCGAACCGAAGCGGTCCTTGAGCGGGGTGATGATCCGGCCGCGGTTCGTGTAGTCCTCGGGGTTCGCCGATGCCACGACGAAGAGATCGAGGGGCAGCCGGACCTTGTATCCGCGGATCTGCACGTCGCGCTCCTCCATGACGTTGAGGAGGCCGACCTGCACGCGCTCGGCGAGGTCGGGGAGCTCGTTCAGCGTGAAGATGCCGCGGTGCGTGCGCGGCACGAGTCCGTAGTGGATCGTCATCTCGTCCGAGAGGTAGCGGCCCTCGGCCACTTTGATCGGATCGACCTCGCCGATGAGGTCGGCGATCGAGATATCGGGTGTCGCGAGCTTCTCGCTGTAGCGCTGCTCGGGAGTGAGCCACACGAGCTCGACCGAGTCGCCGTCGTTGGCGACCCGGTACTTACACGCGGCGCAGATCGGCGCGAACGGATCGTCGTTGATCTCACAGCCCGCGATCGCCGGAACCGAGGCGTCGAGCAGCTCGATGAGCTGCCGCGCGATGCGTGTCTTCGCCTGGCCGCGCTCGCCCAGGAAGATGATGTCCTGGCCCGAGAGGATCGCGTTCTCGATCTGCGGGATGACCGTCGACTCATAGCCAACGATGCCCTTGAACATCTCTCGCTTCGTGGTGAGGGCGGAGATGAGACTTCCACGGAGCTCTTCCTTCACGCTCCTCGGCCGGTAGCCGGTCTCGCGGAGCGCGCCGATGGTGGTCGCTTGAGTCATACGGTCGGATCTCCTCGCATATCGATCAGTGTTCTCTCTCCACGGTACTCGGCCAGGGCCGCGCGGACGTCCGGGATCTCGCGCCGCCGCCGCTGGAGCAGGTCGCAGAGGAACTCCGTGCGCCGCTCGAGCTCGGCGCCGGCGGTGTCGATGTCCTCGCTTCGTCGTTTCGCGACGAGCTCGAGCTCCGCGTCCTCGTCGTGCTCGTGCTCGTCCGCGGCTTCGCCGTGCTCAACCAGGGGCAAGAGCCTGAGGCCGTTTCCTTCGCGTGGCGTGAGGCGGTGCAGGGACACGACGCGGCGCGCGTATTGCCCGCCGATCGTGGCGTAGACGCGCATCACCATGAGCAAGTCGACGCGCGCGAGGTCTTGGGGCGCGACGCCGAGCTCACCCGTCAGCTGAGCAATGGCCTCCTCGGCGCTGTCGGCATGGAGCGTCGACCCGAGTGCGTACCCCCTGCGGAGCGTCTCGAACACACGGACCGCTTTCGGACCCCAGAGATAGACCGGCAGATGCGACGAGAGCTCATTCCCGAGCAGGATCGTGCTCTGGGGCGTCGCCTGCTTCAGGTAATCGAACGTCTCGACCCATCCGCGGAGGAACACGCGCCGCACGTCATTCGGTAGGAAGTCGAGTAACGCGGTGAGGGTCGTGGTCTTGCCCGAATGCGGTTGCTCCGCGGCGATGAGGATCGATCCGTGCGCCTCCAGAACCATCCCGCAGAGCGCCGCGGTGCGCGCATCCATGTTCCTGGCCTCGAGGAGCTCGGTGATCGACATCGGGATCGGCGGTTCCCAGTTCCAGCCCCACCAACCCACCGGCATGTCGTAGTCGCGCGGGGACAAAGGTCGCTCGACGAGGCTCTGACGGCGGTATTGCACGGCCTTCGACTCCTCGGCCGAGCCTAGCACGCTATCCTGCGCACTCCGGTGGCTGAGGACGAGCGGAGCATTGACGATCCCGCGCGGCTTGCCGACGAAACGCGCGAGATCGTGCAGAAGGCGGCGACGGAGCTGCGCGCGCAACGCATTCCGATCGAGACCGAGCCTCCCACGATCTTCAAAGCCGATTGAGCGTTAGCGAAGTTCGGTTCGCGACCGCGGCGGAGCTCTCCGCGGCGCTCCGCAAGCGGCGCATCTCGGCAGTCGAGCTCGCGCGCGCGTCCCTCGACCTCCTTGGAAAGCTCGGACCGAAGTACAACGCCGTCGCCGCGCTCACACCCGAGCGCGCACTCGACGAGGCGAAGAGTGCGGATCGCGCGCTCGCGAAAAAGCAGGGCGGGCCGCTCACCGGGATCCCGTACGGTGCGAAGGATCTGCTCGCGGCTCGCGGCGCACCGACGACGTGGGGCGCGCCGCCGTACCGCGACCAGATCATCGGGGAAGACGCGACGGTCGTCGCGAAGCTCAAGCGGAGCGGCGCGGTCCTCGCGGCGAAGCTCGCGATGGTCGAGCTCGCCGGGGGCGGCGGGTATCGCTACCCGAGCGCGTCGCTCCAGGGCCCCGGCCGCAACCCGTGGAACACGGACCGATGGTCAGGCGGATCGTCGAGCGGCTCGGGCTCCGCGGTCGGCGCGGGCCTCGTGCCGTTCGCGATCGGGTCCGAGACGTCGGGCTCCATCGGCACGCCTTCGGCGTACTGCGGAGTGACCGGGCTCCGTCCGACGTACGGCCTCGTCTCGCGCAAAGGGGCGATGGCGCTCTCGTGGACGCTCGACAAGCTCGGTCCGATGGCCCGCACGGCGGAAGACTGTGCGATGGTGCTCGAGGCGATCGCAGGGGCCGACGCGGAGGACCGGACGACCAGCGGGAAACGGTTCAGGCCGATGACCGCGCGTTTGGCCGCCGGCGCGGCCAAACGAGCTCGGATCGCGTACGCCGAGGAAGACATAGCCGAACACGCGTCGGCCGAGGCCAAGCGGGCGCTCGAGAAGGGCGTCGCTGAGTTCAAGCGCATTGCGCCGAACTTCGTGCGCGCCACGCTTCCGGTGATGCCGTTCAGCCCCATGGTGCAGACGGTGTACGGCTCGGAGGGTGCGGAGATCTTCGCCGAGCTGATCGAAGGCAAGCGTTTCGAGCAGCTCATCGACGCTCGACAGAAAGCCGGGCTCCGCGCAGCGCTCGAAACGAAAGCCCGCGACTACCTGCACGCCATGCGGCTGCGGACTCGGCTGCAGGATGCGCTCGACTCGATGTTCGGCGACGTCGACGTGATCCTGTCCGTCGGACGCGCGATCACGGCGACCCCGATCACGCAGCCACTCGACATTCCGCCGACGACGGCGAGCGCGACTCCTCCCGCGAACCGGCGGACCGGGAACATCGGACTGATCGCCGCCGGCAATCTGGCCGGTGTTCCGGCGATCTTTTTTCCCTGCGGCTTCGGGACCGACGGACTGCCGGTCGGGCTGCAGCTCGTTGGCCCGCCGTTCAGCGAGCCGCTCCTCATGGCGCTCGCGTCCGCATACCAGCGCGAGACCGAGCATCACCTGAAGCGACCGCGCGAATAATCGACCGCGCGATGCGTGCGCAGGTCGTCCTCGGGATGCAGCCACGGGGCGCCGATGACCCTTGCGGCCACCGCGGAGCGGATCGGATGGAGGTCCGGAAGTGAAGCCGTACCTCGTCTTCATCGGCTGCTGTCTCATCTGGGGCAGCACCTTCCTCGCGATCCGGATCGGCAATGAGGCGGTACCGCCGATCTGGGCGGCCACGCTCCGTCTCATCCTCGCCGCTCCGCTCCTCACGGCCCTGGTGCTGGCAACCCGTCAGCGCTTCCCGAGCGGCCCGGCCCTGCGCGGCGCCGTGCTTTTCGGCGTCCTCAACATGGGCGTGAACTTCTCGCTCCTCTATTGGGGCGAGCGCGTCGTGCCTAGTGGCATCGCGGCGGTGCTGTACGCGACCGTGCCCCTCTCGACGGCGCTGCTCGCCGCGGCCATGGGCGTCGAGCGGCTCGCGGCCCCCAAGCTCGTCGCGGCCGCGCTCGCCATCGTCGGCGTCGCGATCATCTTCGCGGGCGAGATCCGACTCGACGTCCCGCCGGAAGGGCTCGTGGTGGTGTTCCTGGCGGCGACGACGGCGGCGCTCTCGAGCGTCATCCTCAAGCAGTACCCCCAGCCATCGGCGATCGCGGTGAATGCGGTGGGTGCAGTGGCTGGTGTGGTCGTGTGCGCCGTCGTCAGCATCGCCCTCGGGGAGGACCACAGTCTGCCGACGAGCTTCGCGGCCTGGTGGCCGATCGTGTATCTCGCCCTCGCAGGCTCGCTCGGCGCGTACGTTCTCTTCGCGTGGCTCGTCCAACACTGGCCGGTCACAAGCGCGAGCATGATCGGCGTTGTGGTCCCGGTGATCGCGGTGATCCTGGGCGCCGTCGCCAAAGCCGAGCAGCGTTCTCCCGAGTCGTACCTCGGCGCGGTGGTCGTGCTGGTCGCGGTCGTGATCGCGCTCCGGCCCCCTCTCGGCATTCTTCGCGCTCGTGGTCGCGCGGTTGCGAAATAGCCGCTGTCCGTCAGTTGCCGGGCGGCATGCTCCGACGTATCAAGCGCGAAACTGGCTGGTGATCGGAGCGAGCGCGGCGATCTGCTCCCGTTCCGTGCCGTAGGGCTGGAACATGATGTTCGCGTGGCCGATGCCTTTCTCGGCGTAGCTGCCGAGTTTCGCGGCGGCGTCTTCGGCCGTTCCGAATAGGAGACCAGGCCTCGACGCGAGAAAGCTCTTGCGATCGGTCTTCTGCCGCCGCGCAATCTCGTCGAGCCGCGACTCCGCTTCGGCGCGCGTCTTGCCGACGCACGCCATGAGAAACGCACTGCGCAGGAGCGTCTTCGGGTCACGCTTCTCGGCGCGGCACGCCTCGTCGAGGTCGCGTAGGCGATCGGGTAGATCGCTCGGCGCGGACGCGCTCACGGTGATATTGAACGCGTGGCCGTACTTCGCGGCCGCGCGCATGACGCGCGGTTTGGACCCACCGATCCAGATCGGAAGAGGCTTCTGCGTCGGCTTCGGCGAGCAGAGCGCGTCCGCGATGCGGTAGTACTTGCCCTGATACGTCGCGCGCTCGTCCTTCCACATTCGGGTACAGATCTCGAGCGTCTCGATCATCTGGGTTACGCGGGTCGGCGCGTCGGGGAACTCGTAGCCGTAGGCGCGGTACTCGACCTCTTTCCAGCCCGCTCCGAGGCCGAAGTCGAGGCGTCCCTGGCTCATCACGTCGACGCCGGCCGCGATCTTCGCGAGCAGCGCCGCGTTCCGGTACGACTGCGAGGTCACCATCGGACCGATGCGGATGCGCTCGGTCCGCACCGCAAGTGCCGCGAGCAGCGTCCACGCCTCGAGGCAGTCCGTGTCGACGGCCTTCTGATCGAGGAAGAAATGGTCGGAGATCCAGAGCCGGGTGAACCCCCCGCGCTCTGCGTCGAGCGCGATCGCCAGGACTTCGTCGAATTTGAAGCCGAACTGTGGCTCGATCTGAACGCCGAGATCCATGCGCGGACTCTAACGGCGCAATGGGCTCAACGCTCCGGCGGCGTGTCTTCCTCCGCGGTGAGCCGAAACATCATGTGCCGACCGGTCACCGTCAAAGTCGCGAGCATGAATGCCGCGAACACCGCGATGCCGACGTTCGGGAGCGGCCCAAGCCCGACGACGAGGGCGTTGAACGCGGTTACCAAGACGAACCAGACGAGGAAGGCGAAGAGCGTCTCGCGAACTTGGAACGTGATCGGCCGTCGCGGCACCCGACGCTCTGGCCGGCGCTCCGGTGGGAGCACAGCCTCCGCCTCGCGACGCCTGCGCCGGTCGGCGCGCATGACGCGGGTCACATATCCGACGCATGCGACGAGCACGAGTGCCTCCGCGAGAACATTCGCGTAACGACCAAGAATGATCGACACCGGTATGAGGAGAAGCGCGAGCACAGCGACGACTGTGGCGAGCGTCGCGATAAGGATCGTCAGAGACCGGCGTCCGCTCATCGGGCCGAGAGCGCGCGATCGAGGACCTCGACGAGGTGGAGCACCGGAATGTCCCCGCGCCCGCGCGACTGAAGCCCTGCGGCGAGCTGGAGCATGCACCCCGGGTTTCCGGTGATCACCGCGTCCGGCCGCGTCGCGAGAACCGCATCGATCTTCGGCTCGAGGAGCCGGTCGGCGTACTCGGGCTGGGCGAGGTTGTAGTAGCCGGCGCTTCCGCAGCACACGTCGGCGTCGGCCATCTCGACGAGCTCGAGCCCGCGGACTTTCGAGAGAAGCGCGCGTGGCTGCGCTCGGATCCCCTGCGCGTGAGCGAGGTGGCAGGGGTCCTGGTACGTGACCCGCATTGAGAGTTCTCCAAAGGTCTCGTCCCCAGCGAGCGTTTGTAGGTGCTCGCTCACGTCGCGAACGCGCGAGGCGAGGGCGGCGGCTCGCTCCGCCCACTTGGGGTCGTCCTCAAGGAGATGCGCGTAGCTCTTGAGGTGGGCTCCGCACCCGGCGGCGTTCACCAGAATCACGTCGGCTCGCTCGAACGCGCCGATGTTCCGTTTCGCGAGCCGCACCGCCTCGGCCTTGTTGCCGGCGTGCGCATGGAGCGCGCCGCAGCAAGTCTGCCCGGGGGTGTCGATCACCGCGGCGCCGAGATGCGCGAGCACGCGCGCGGTCGCCGTGTGCACGTCGCCGTACGAGGCTCGCATGACGCAGCCCAGAAGAAGCGCTACCGACGACCGCGGCGCCGCCACCGGGACTGGCCGATAGGACGGCCTGCCCACCGGAGGCGCGAGTGCATCAAGTCGCCGGAGTCGTGTGGGCAGGAAGCGACGCACGAGCCCACGCAACCCGGTCCGCTCGGAGATAAGAAGGAGTGCCGCCGCAGCGCGGAGCACCCACGGCCGCGACACGGACCAGAGCAGCGCACCGCCGAGCGGCGTGATGCCTCTCGCTCGCGCGATGCCAGCGCGCGTCTCCTCGATGAGGCGGCCATACGGCACGCCCGAGGGGCAGACCGCCTCGCAGGCGCGGCAGGCCAGGCAGCGGTCGAGGTGCAGCACCGTTGCGTCGCTCGACCGTGCGTCGATGCGGCCGTCCGCGAGCGCTCCCATGAGGTGCAGGCGCCCGCGCGGGGACTCCGTCTCGAGGTGCGTGATCTTGTACGTGGGGCATGCCTCGAGGCAGAGCCCGCAGTGGGTACAGCGCTCGAGCCCGGTCGTGTCGAATGCGGTGGTCAAGTCGGCATCCGGCCCGGCGCGAGCACGCCGAGCGGATCGAAGCGCTCCTTGAGCGCGCGAGCTATTCCGAGTGGAACGCGCGGCGTGCCCCAGGCTCCGCCCGCGTCGCGCTTGTAGTCGGCGCTCGCCCGCTCCAAGGCGGCGATCCCACCGGCCGCCTCGAGCGACGCGCGAACTTTGCGGAAGGTCGTCCGATCGATCGACCGAAGGAGGTACGCCGTCGAGGTGCCCGGATAGATCACGGCGTCGTACCCCGCGAACTCGATTTCCGGCCGCGCCGCCGCTGGCCACGCCACGCGAGCGGTCCACTTCGCCTCGAGCGGGAGCGCGGCGACGCGATCCCACACCTCGTTCGCGACGTCGCGGCATCGCACGCGTTCCCGCACGTCGCGCCCGAGCCGGCGGACGGCGGCCGCGGGCCCGGTGAGGCGGACGAGCAGCGCCGCCTCGCCGCGCGCACCGACCGCACCGACCTCTTCGCCGGTGACGATTGCGAGTGCGTCCAACGGAAGGCCGCTCGCGTGCAGCTCGTTCGCGGCCTGAAATGCCGAAGCGACGTCGACGTCCGCGACCAGCGAAACGGTCCGCTGCGGTATAGCGGTGAGCTTGAGCGTCAGCTCGATAATCGCGACGAGGGTGCCGAACGTCCCGCTCCAGAGGCGGGTCAGGTCGTAGCCCGTCACGTTCTTCACCACCCGTCCGCCGGAGCGCACCGGCGTGCCGTCACCCAGGACGACGCGCGCGCCGATGACCCAGTCGCGCGGGTGGAAATACCGAAGCCGCGATGGCCCGCCGGCTGCGCTGGCGAGCGTTCCGGCGACGGTCGCGCGTTCCGGGATGCCCGGCTCGACCGGCCAGCGCTGCCCGTGCGGCGCGAGCGCCGCGGAGAGCTCCGCGAGCGTCGTGCCCGCGCGGACGGTCGCCACGAGGTCGTCAGGCTCGTACTCCACGATCCCGCGCACTGATGACAGATCCAGCGCGAGGTCGTAGCGCGCCGGCGGATCACCGATTCCCAGGCGCGTAGCGCCCCCGCTGATGACGATCGCCTCGCGCCGCTCGTTCGCCCCCCGGATCGCGTCGACCACGTCGGCCTCGTTCGCCGCGCGGACGATGTCGCGTGGGTTCATCCCATCGATGGCATGTGAGTCGAGCCGTACCGCTATACCCACATGCCCTCCGCGAGCGCGCGTTTGGTGCGCTCAGTGGGGATATCCGCGCATGCGTCGCCGCCCGGAAAGACCTTTCCGGGATTCATCATGGCGTCCGGGTCGAACGCATCGCGAGCCCGCCGCTGCGCGTCGAGATCCTCGGGACCGAACACCCAGAACATGAAGTGGTTCTTCTCCAGGCCGACGCCGTGCTCGCCGGTCAGGGCGCCGCCCGCGTCGAGCGCGACCTTCAGGATTTCGGCGCTCGCCTCCATGACGCGGTCGACAGGCTGGGTTCGCGCGTCGAAGAGCAACACCGGGTGGAGATTTCCGTCGCCGATGTGGAACATGTTCGCGATGATGTAGCCGTACCGCTCGGCGATCGCGTTGACCTCGCGAAGCACCTCCGGCACCTTCGTGCGCGGCACGACCGCATCATGGAGATAGTTGTTCGGTTTGATCCGCGCGAGTGCCGCGTAGCCGAGCTTGCGCGCCTTCCACAGGAGCTCGCGCTCGGCCTGCGTCTCCGCCGAACGAACGTCGGTCGCGCCGTTCTTTTTCAGCACGCGCAGGATCGACGCCGCCCAGTCCTCGGTCTCCTCGCGGAGTCCCTCGACCTCAACGAGGAGCAGCGAGCCGGCGTCCGCCGGCAGGTGGACCTCGAACGCCGCATTCAACGCGCCGATCGTGACCTTGTCGAGCATCTCCATCGCGGCGGGGACGACGCCGCTTGCGATGATCGCGCTCGCCGCACGAGCGCCGCTGTCGATGTCGGCGAAGATCGCAACGAACGTGCGGACATCTTCGGGGAGGGGGAGTAAGCGCA
>JALYSZ010000164.1 GCA_030854525.1 Chloroflexota bacterium
AGCACGCCGCGTTCGCGACGACCGCGGGGCTCGACGATGCGTATGCCCCGCCGTCGAGGACGATCGTCGCACGAACGAAAACGAGGTCGCCTTCTTTCGACGCGCCGTGCGTGTACCAGAGCTTCGCCGGGTGACGATGGACGTGCCCGTAGAAGGACTCCTCGCGTCCGTAGGTCATGCGCACCGGACGTTTGGTCGCGAGCGCGAGCAGACACGTATGGATCTGGAGCGTCACGTCCTCGCGCGCGCCGAACGCGCCGCCGACTCCGGCAAGGACCAAATGGACCTTCGATTCGGGGAGCCCGAGGCATGGCGCGATCTGGCGCAGGTCCTCGTGGAGCCACTGGGTCGCGATATGAAGCTCGACGCCGCCGTCTTGCCGCGGGATAGCGAGGCCCGCTTCGGGTCCGAGCGCGGCCTGATCCTGCATCCCCAGCTCGTACTCGCCCTCGACGACGACGGCCGCGGTCGCGTCGGGGTCCCCGTGCTCCACTAGGACGTCCTCGATCACGTTTCCTCTTTGATGGAGCTTCGCCGCTTCCGGCTGCAGGGCGGCGACGGGATCGGTGATCGGCGCGAGCGGTTCGTACCGCACGACGATCGCGCGCGTGGCCAGGCGCGCCTCCTCCGCGGTCTCGGCCGCGACGATCGCGACAGGCTCACCTACGTACCGAACAGTGCCGCTCGCGAGGACAGGTTGGTCGAGCTTCATCAAGCCGAAGAGCTCGCGCGTCGGAAGCTCGGCCGCAGTGATGATCGCCTTGACCCCACTCATCCTTTTCACGGCGGCCGTGTCCATCGAGAGGATCCGTGCGTACGCGTGCGGGCTGCGGACCGTTGCGCCATAGAGCATGCCCTCCCGACGCAGATCGCTGCCGTACTGGAATTCGCCCTTCACCTTGGGCGCGCTGTCGGGTCGCTCCACCGACTCGCCCACACCGCCGCGTACCCGCGTTCGTGGAGCGGCTTTCATCGGCGATACATCGCGCCCGATGCGCGATCCACCGCTTCCAGGATCTTCCCGTACCCCGTGCAGCGGCAGATGTTCCCGGACAGCGCCTCGCGGACTTCCTGTTCGCTCGGCTCGGGGTTCCGCTTGAGAAGCGCGTACGTGGCGACGACGAGGCCGGGCGTGCAGAACCCGCATTGGACCGCACCCGCGTCGACGAACGCGCGCTGCACCGGATGGAGCTGCTCGCCGTCGGATAGCGACTCGACGGTCTGAACGGTCCGTCCCGCGGTCGCCGCGCCGAGCACGAGACAGGCACAGACGAGCTCGCCGTCCATTAGGACGGAGCAGGACCCACACTCGCCCTGCTCGCACGCGTTCTTGCTGCCCGCCAGGCCGAGGCTTTCGCGCAGGACGGTGAGCAGGCTCTCGTGATCCGCCGCTTCCGCCTCGCGCTCCTCGCCGTTCACCGTGAGCTTGATCCTCATGGGATTACCGAGACGCGCGCGAGCGCGCGAGCGCCCATCACTGCGAGCACATGGCGGCGGTACGCCGCGGTGCCGCGGACGTCGTCGATCGGCTTTGCGGCGCCGGCCGCGAGTCGACCGAACTCCTGCGCGGCCGCGTCGCTTGGCCGACTCGGCCGCTCCCAGCCGGCCTCGTCAAAGAGACCGACGGCGAAGCGCTCGGCCTCCGTCGCGCGGATGATCGTCGGGCCACAGGAGCCCAGGCCGACGCCGACACGCCGCCGCGCGCGGTCGATCACGAGCGCCAGGCCCGCGATGGAGATGGCCATCGCGTTCCGCGTCGCGGCGAACATGTACGTCTGCGCCGCGCCGGCATCGTCCCATTCGGCGGCGACGATGAGCTCGTCGGGGCGTCGAACTGATTTCTTCGGGCCGGTCATGAAATCGCCGAAGGGAACGCGACGCTCGCCGTTCTTTGACCTGAGCACGATCGTCGCTCCGAGCGCGGCCAGCACGGGCAGGGCGTCGCCCGCCGGCGAGCACGTCCCGAGATTTCCGCCGATCGTGGCGGCGTTGCGGATCTGCGGCGAGCCGATGGTCCGGGCGGCTTCCTGGAGCGCGGGAGAACCGACGTCGGTCTCGAGCATTCGCGTGTAGGTGACGAGTGCGCCCATGCGCACATGGCCGTTGCGCGAGTGATCTTTCAGCTCGTCCACGCGGTCGATCGCGACGATGTGACTCGGGCGCTGCCGTCCGAAGTTGAGCTCGACCAAGAGGTCCGTCCCACCGGCGAGGATCGTCGCGTCCGTGAGGCTGGACAGGTTCTCCAGCACATCGTCGACCTGCCTGGAGATGTGGACGCTCACGCCGGGATTATCACTTCCGGGTTCGGAACACGGTCACCAGCATGGCCGCACTGGGGAGGCGAGAGTTGGGCGGAACGGCTGCGAGACGGCGAATCGTTCCGCGGGCGCCGCGGGGATGGGCATGACCCCCAAGAGCTTGCGTTTGACGATCAGCGTAGGGAGCGCGGCCACGGTGATGCCGCTCCGAGGGGGCAACTGTTCCAGGAGGAGTGGCGCGCGCGGCGGAGGAGGGGGTATGAGCTCGGGTTCGGCGTGGGCATCGCGACCGGCTATGCGACGCCCGGCCGGTCGGTTTTGAGGGACGCTACGACTACCGCGCGATCGGCATTCGCCGCGGATTCGGTGAAGGTGCCGATAGTGGCACGCTCATGAGAGCCGCCTCGACTACGTAGCGCTCGACCGAGGGTTCTATCCCCTGAGTTCTCCGACCTGCTGTGGCAGTCTCGACCGGCTCGAGTCGGGGCACATGGGGAAGGGAAGTCCTGTGAGATTCGTCTCCCGCGGCCTCTGCTTGGCTGCCATCTGTTTCACATTCGTTGCGCAATCGGCTCCCGCGAGCGCGGAGCCGGTTCACGACTCGCTCCTCGCGGCCGTCAACGCCTATCGAGCCTCGCGCGGTCTGGCGACGGTCGTCGCGAGCCCGACCCTGATGGCGGCTGCGCAGTTCATGGCCGACGACGTCGCGCTTCACGGCCCGCCGGCGATCCCGCACCGCTCCACCGACGGACGCACGGCCCGGCAGCGGATGACCGATGCGGGTTACCCAGTTGGCCAGGCGTTCACCAGCGAGATCATCGCGTGGGGTGCGCCGACCGTTGACGGCGCGGTGCGTCTCTGGCTGAACTCACCGCCACATTGGGCGGAGCTCAACGACGGCCGGTACCGCGCGGCGGGGCTCGGCGTTGCCTGCGGTGGAGCGTTTCCTTGCGTTTGGGTCGTGACGTTCGGATCGCTTGTGGACCAGACGTATCCGGCGGTGCCCGAGTACCACACGACGTTCTACGCCCAGTCCGCGTATCCGACAGTCGCGCCAAGCCAGACCGCCGAATGGGTGATCGCGTTCACCAACACCGGA
>JALYSZ010000390.1 GCA_030854525.1 Chloroflexota bacterium
ACCCTGCAGCGACCGCAGCAACCCTGACGATTCCGGACATTCACCTTGCAGAAGTCAGCGGCTCGCCGGTAACACTCCCGATTCCCAGCGAAGCGGACATCGAGCTCGGCGGATTCGCGGCTCACGCGCGCATCACGCGCGCTACGACGTTCCGCGGCAGCACGGTGCGTGTGCAACTTGACGATGGCGACAGACAACCGGACCGCCGCCTTCTCTATGCGGAGTTTCCCCAAGTTGACGGTGCGCGCGGTGGAATTGGCTGGCAGAAGGAGCCAGAGCCCGGTGATCCCGTCGACACGGAGGACCCTTCCGGGTCAGCGCGGCAGATCACACTGCAGACTCCTGTGTTCCGATTACACGGACCGTGGCGATTCGGCGTTCCCTTCGCTAATTCCTAGCGTCCACGCAGCGGTCTCTCGCCGCAGCGACGCGGCGGCAGGCGTACCGGTGGCTGAAGGTCTTTGTTGGGACGATGAACGCACGCGCCACCGATTGGCGACTGATCTCGCTACGCTCAGCCGCGCCACGTTCGCAAAGCCTCGGGCATCGTGTCGCCATAGCTCCGCCCGATCCTGCGCGTCTCGAGGTCACCGAAGCGACGATCTGGTCGAACGCCAGGGCACGGGAGCCCCCATAGCCGGCGCACGTCTAGTCGCGCTCCTGGTGCCAGCCCTGTCTTCAAGGGCTTCGCAAAACGTGTCACGAATTAGTTGGCCGCGGTGCTTTCTTAGTATCGGACGGACCCGCCTCGACCTCCGGGACGGTCCCGGGGCGCGCACGCGTCCCACCCGAGCCGGATACACGATCGCGCCCGGAGAGCGCCGAGGGAGCTTGGGTATTGGCGATCGACAACGGAAGCGCCGAGGAGCCGGCGATCGAGATTGCGGACCTGGTCAAGGTCTTCGGCCGCACGCGCGCCGTCGATCACCTGAGCCTGACCGTGCAGCGGGGCGAGATATTCGGCTTCCTCGGTCCGAACGGCGCTGGCAAGACGACCACCATGCGGATCCTGTTGGGTCTGGTTCGGCCGACCTCCGGCCACGTGCGGGTTCTCGGACTCGAGATCGGTGACCAACTCCCCGCGATCCTCGCGCGGACGGGTGCGATTATCGAAACGCCGACCTTCTATCCGTACCTCTCGGGCCGCGACAACTTGCGTTGCCTGGCGCGGCTCACCCGCACGCCCGACCAGCGCGTCGCGGAGATCCTGACTCTCCTCGATCTGGAGGACTCCGCCACCAGGCCATTTCGTTCCTACTCACTCGGCATGAAGCAGCGTCTAGCCGTGGGTGCGGCGCTTCTCCACAACCCGGAGCTACTCATCCTCGATGAGCCCGCCAACGGCCTTGATCCCGCGGGCATCGTGGCGATGCGCGATCTCATGCGTCGTCTCAAGGCAGAGGGCCACACCGTGTTCATCTCAAGCCACGCCCTGCATGAGATCGAGCAGATGTGCGACCGCATCGCGATCCTCCAGAGGGGTCGCGTGGTCGTTTCCGGACGGGTCGCCGATCTGCTGGGGAGTCGCGAGGCCCTGGAAGTCCGGGTTGAGCCGATCGCCGAGGCCGAGCGCGTTCTTCGGGCAACCCCGTGGATCGCGGCCGTCACCCGTGACGGCGATTGCCTGCTGGTGTCCGCACCGGAAAGTCGTGCTGGGGAGGTCACGCGGATCTTGGCGGAGCGCGGGTTGTATGTCAGCGGAGTGCGGCCACGAGAGCGCAAGCTCGAGCAGTACTTCCTCGATGTAATGGGCGAGGGACGATGATCCCGCTGTTGTCCTTCGAGTTCGTAAAGGTGCTCCGCCGAGGAATGCCGCGCGCGGCCGTGCTCGGGTCGTGCGGCTTGGTCGTGGCGGCGTTCTTACTCCTCGGACCGAATGAGACCGAGCGGGGCAATCTCTTGCTTCCGCGCGCTCTCCTGGCCGCACTGTCGTTCAGTTCCTTCCTTGCGCCCTTCTTTTGGCCGGTGGTCGGGGCGAGCTGGGCCGGCAACGAGTACGACTGGGGCACGATCCGGGCGATCCTCACTCGTCGGCCCGACCGGGCCGGTCACGTGCTCGCCGCGCTCACCATCCTCCTGGCCAGCGTCGGGCTGGGCATGCTTGCGATCCTCATCGCCGGGGTCGTCGGCGGCATCGCAACCGCCGTGTTCCAGGGAGGTGAGCTCCTAGCAGCCGACATCCTAAGCAGCACCTTCTTTGGCACGCTCGTAGAAGGTCTGCTCGCGGCCTGGTACTTGTCGGCGTTCTACCTGCTAGTCGCGTACGCAGCGGCGACGGTCGCCCGGTCTGCCGCCATCGGAGTCGGGTTTGCGCTCGGCGCGACGCTCGCGCAGTACCTACTGCGGAGCATCCTTCTTGGGCTCAGCGCGCCATGGAGCGAGATCGCCGCGCGATTTCCGATCGTGTACGCGAACAGCTTGATCACCCGCGTTGTCGGCGGGCAGTTGCTTCCCGGCACGTCTCTGGCTACGGCCCGGGCCTACGAGCCGACGGTCAGCGAGTCGCTCTTGGCGCTCGCACTCTACGGCGCACTCTGCCTAGCCGTGACTTTGATCGCGGTACGGACGCGCGATGTGACCGCCTGAGGATGGCTACCGGTTATCGCTAAGTCCCCGTGCGGAATGTGACCGAGAAAACGATTTCGTGCGCCAATTGCGCCCAACAACTTCCAGCCGACACACCGAACGGCGCCTGAACTCCTGGAAGTCGACGGGCCGTATCGGCGTAATGCGTCACGGCACGATCTCTATATCCGATCGAACAGTGCAAGCTCCTCTGGCGTCGGCCGTTGGAACCGGTCCAAAG
>JALYSZ010000011.1 GCA_030854525.1 Chloroflexota bacterium
CGTCGGTGCGTCGTCGGCCGCGCTCACGACGATGATCGGCGGGACCTCGCTGCCGAGGCGGTAGCGTTCCGCGAGAAGGCGGCAGGCCTGACGCAAGAGGGGCTCGGTCAGTGCGCCCGAGCGAAGCGCTTCGCGTCTTTGGCGCGGTGCTGGTCGAATTCGCGCAGCACGCCCTGGTGTCGGTAAAACTTTCGGGCAAGTCAACACACCGGCGACGCTCTGTTGTCTGTGCGTCGCCTGAGTTCGGCCAGAGCGTCGGCGGTTGGGTTTCGAAGTGCGACGCACGCGGTCCTCCGGCGGCGAGCGTTGGCTAGCGGACTGGTTCGGCTAGGGCTGCGCGAAGTTGGCTTTCCGCGGCCTCGGCATCAGCGATTCGGACCCTCGTGGCGAAGACGCGGGCGATTTCGGACCACCGGGTTGGGCCAACGAGCGCAGCAATACGGTCGAGGTCCCGGTCCGTAAGCAACAGCGCGTATGCAAATTGCTCGGTGCCAAGGATGTCGATCGCTCGCAGCAGTCTTACGTCGGCAATCGCATCCAGCGTCAGTCTCGGTCGCCTCGGTTCGCTCACACGCTGCTCGATGACCGCGCAAACACATGCTGTCAAGCCCAGCGCGCTTGCCAATCGGGATAGCCTCTTTGGGTGGCGGACCCCAATGTCTGCGCGGTGATGGATTGCCGCGACCCCGGCGGATGGCTGGTGAGCGTGGACCTGGTGCCGCGCGGACAGGTTCCCCTCGCCGCGCACGTCACACTGCAGACCCTGTCTGTCTGCGAGCGGCACTCCGACGGGTTTGAGGGCGAGGAGAAGGCCCCGCTATCGATGCGACCCGTGGGGCTCCGACCGCTCTGACTTCTCCGATTTTGCCACAGGCACATTACTGCGAGCGAGGCGGCGTCGCGTTGACAGGCTTCGACGGAGATGTCGCCGTAATCCGCCTCCCTGGACAACTTCGACTGGATCGAGCAGCGGCTCGCTGAGTGGACGGCTTGCGTGAACTCATCGACTGGGATCACGCTCGAGACTGCCCGGGTCCGCTGAGGCCATTGGCAAGCCAAGAACGCACGCCGGCGCTCGTGGACGTTCGCGGGATAACAACACTTGACCGCCCCTCTATCGTCGTCAGCCGACGGGGAGCGGGGAACGATTTGGGCACCACAACGCGTGTACGCCGTGGACTGCGTCTCATGCACGGCAGGCCGATGCGGTGCGCCCATCACTCAGCTCCTGCCGCGAATTCCGTGCGCGTGACGATCACACCCGGTTGACCGCACAAACTGGTCGAGCACGAGCCCGCGTGTTGAGTGGTATCGCTCGCGCGTAAGAGCGCGCGCAGAGAGAAGGGGAGAAACGCTGTGGCAGAGAGCAATGTCGCCGAACGAGTGGACACGGAGAAATCGCAGGATGGACCTGAGGCGGACCACATTCGGGCGAAGGAGCTCATCAACATGGGCGGGCTCGCCTTGGTGTTCAGCATCGGCGTCGAAGTCAACGGCCGGGTCATCCTGCCGAGCGCATCGAAGGATGACCTGGGACTGAAGAACGCACACATCTACCGTCATACCACCCTCGGCGATTTCGTTGCCTTCGCCGTCGACTATCAGGACCTTGGCGGTGACACCCTCGAACGCCAGGGGTGGCAGCTCGACCCGTACCTGCGCCCCGCGTTGTCGCTTCACGTCGCACTCGACGGCACCATCCTCTGGTTCGACGAGGAGCGCGAGGAAGTCGAGGGCCAGCGGGCAACGCCTAACGTGATGGGCAGGCACACAGAGCTCAAGCTCATCGGTCCGGCGCCGGTGTGCTTTCAGTGCGAGAACGTGCACGCGGAGGGACCTGAGGCCGCGCACTCGAAGCGCCAAGCCGAGATCCAAGAGAAGCTCGATTCCATGCTCGGCAAGGGCTGGGACGCCGACCTTGACGACGAGGACGATCAACATTCCGGCGACGCTCAGGCTGAGGTCCGCAGCGACAACGCCGCGAGCCAGACGTTCTGCACCTGGTGTCACCATGACTACGATCCGCACGGCAGCGATGCCAGCCGGCATCAGGCCATCGCTGATTTCCAAATCATGACGCTGGCGCAAGATCGGAAGCCGCGCTGGGACGCAGGCTTCGCCCATATCGACGGCCTCGCCCGCACGCAGATGCGGGACTGGCCGAACCAAGGGGTCTTCACCGGACCGCCCAAGGAGACGTTGCGCGAATCCGGCCACGCCACGCGGCAAGCGTTCTGGGCCAAGCAGCTCAACGGGGCGCTCGAGCAGGTGCAGAAAGCGTGGTCCAAGCGCACGCCGCACTTCATGAAGATCCTCGCCGTGCGCGATGCCGACCTTCTCATCACCGGGGGCTACATGACGGACTGCTCGACGCGAACGCGCGGCGAACCCGGTGCCACGATTCTGGTGCGCATCTTGGAGGCATCGGGAGTCAGTCGCACCGTCGGCTTCGACGATTGAGTCCCTTGCCGGGATTGTCGATCGGCTGATGGATTCGATCGCCCGCGGCCACGGTAGCCGCGGCATGGCGGTGACTCCGACTCGCGCAGCGCCTGATTTCGCGCGGTTGGGGCGTCACGTCAGCAGTGGCTCGCGTTGGGATGCGCCGGCACGATCGTCGCGGTGGCGCTTCAGGCCCGGCGGCGGCGGTGTTTGCTCTTCGCCGTCTTCGCCGAGGGAGGCACCGGGCGTGTCGCCTTCCAACAGAACCAGTTCAAGAGTCCCCAGACGAGGATCGCGCTGAGAGGGCCGACGAAATCCGACACACCCTCGGCTTAGCCAGAAATGAGGTAGACGACAAGTAGCAACGGCGCGAGGCCGATGGCGTTCGCAATGAGCAGCCGGAGACGACCCGGTGGAGGATCCAGGCGGCGCATCCCATACGTCGCCACGCACAGCGCGCCGTACGCAATCCAGTAGGCGCCGGGCAGGGCCAGAAGTGTCATCGCAAACTCCGTCCGCTGACTGATCGCGCGGAGCGACAAGACCGTCGGGATACCAGCGCCGATCAGGGCTGAAGCCGCAGGCATCTCGATCCATTGCCGAGTGCGCTGATCTCGTTTGATCTGCTCGGGGGCCTCGATCGTCAGCGCCCACACCACACCGAAACCGAGGCCAGCGAGCACGACGGGAACAACCCACTCCGCCGCCCGTCGTAGTGCCGACTCAAGTTCCACGTTGTCGGGATGCTACCGATGGAGAAGCCAGTGCCGGGCTGGTACGTCCGAGGAACGGCAGGGGCGAACCTGACTCGAGGTGAAAAGTCGGCGCTCGGCGAGACCCACGCCCCGACCGCGTCTGTGATCGCGCCGACGCGAGAGACGAGAACGCTGCGGGCATTTGCCGTACGTCAATGAATCCGCGACCTCGGGAATGGATCGACGATCACGGCGTTAGCGACGACTTCAGCGCCACTTATCCTCTTTCTAACAAAGGATGGGCCGTGCATCTCGCATACGTCGATGAGTCTGGGGATCCCGGGGCCAATGGAACGAATACCTACTCACTGGCGTGCTTGCTCGTGAGCGAGTCCAGTTGGCTGGCGGCGCTCGACGCACTCGTCAGCTTCCGTCGTTTCGTGAAGACGCACTTCGGCGTTCCAGTGAGCCATGAACTGAAGGCGACCTATCTCATCGGCAATCGCGGTCCATGGCTCAGCAAGCATCCGCTCCCCGATGGAATGCGCCACGACCTCTACCGACAGGCGATGCGCATCCAGCCGAAGCTCGACTTGCGGACATTCGCAGTCGTCATCGACAAGCCCCGGCTGGCCCAACGTGATCCCGCGCTGAATTCGGCTGAAGTGGCATGGGAATACCTCATCCAACGCCTTGAGCGCTTCTCGACCAAAAGCAACAGCTTCGTCAGCCTGATCCACGATGAGGGTGACGGCGGCTTGATCCGCAAACTCGCCCGGAAGGCCAGACGCATCGGGACGGCCGGAAGCCAATTCGGGACCGGGTCGCTGTCTGTGCCGTTCCATCGTCTACTCGACGATCCAAGCCCGCGGGACTCACGCGACTCGTACCTCCTCCAGCTCGCTGACCTTAGCGCGTATGCCGCTTACCGCCGGATCTACCCACCACCGCCGAAGATCGTGAACATCGTGCCGCAGACGATGTGGGACGAGCTCGGAACGGCGAAACATCTAGCGGCGAACACCCGCGGCGGCGCCGAGGCCATTGTCCACTGGCCCAGGCGTTAGGACGCAGGCCGTACTACGCAGGGCGTCCGCAAGCGCGCGTTTCCCAATACAAAGAGGAACCCCCCGGCGTAGCCAGGGGGTGAAGCGAAGGCCTACATCGCCATTCGGCGGATCGGTCTTCGCGGTATTTGTAGCACTTGACCGTGCTGCCAGCAATATGCATTTCCGCATGAATCGCGATGCAATTTTGCATGAGAGTTGTACCGTCTTCCGAATCGACGAGCGGG
>JALYSZ010000031.1 GCA_030854525.1 Chloroflexota bacterium
CCAAGCGCGTCCGGGGCACGCGGATGTACTCCGGCGGCAGCACGTTCATTCCGCTGCGTGTGAACAGCGCCGGCGTCATCCCGATCATCTTCGCCATCTCGATCCTGCTGCTGCCCAGCCAGATCGCGCAGTACTTCACGACGAGCGATACGGAGTGGCTGCGCAACGTGTCCACCGCGATCGTGGGCTTCTTCCAGAACCCGGTGTTCTACAACCTGACCTACTTCGTGCTCGTCGTGGCGTTCACGTTCTTTTACACGGCCTTCACGTTCGTGCCGAACGACGTCGCGGACAACATCAAGCGCTACGGCGGGTTCATTCCCGGCATACGGCCGGGCCGCCCGACGGCCGAGTTCCTTTCGCGAGTCGTGACGCGCATCACCATCGCGGGGGCGCTGTTCCTGGGATTCGTCGCGGTCATGCCGACCCTCATCGGTGACATCACCTCTGTCCAGACGCTGCGGCTCGGCGGCACGAGCATCCTGATCGTGGTCGGCGTCGTGGTCGAGACGATGAAGCAGCTCGAGGCTCAGCTGCTGCAGCGAAGCTACGAGGGATTCATCCGTTAGTGACCGAGCGCGTGTCCGCCGCTGAGACTTCCGGCATCCGCGGCACGGGCGGAGATCTCATCATCATGGGTCCGCCCGGGGTGGGGAAGGGCACACAGGCGAAGGCGCTCGCTCAGGAGAACGGGTGGGTCCAACTCTCGACGGGTGAAGTGTTCCGCGATCACATCCGCAGGGGGACCGACCTCGGGCGTCGTGTGAAGGGTTATCTCGAGCGAGGCGAGTACGTTCCCGACGACGTAACGGTTCGCATGGTGCGTGCCAAGCTCGAGGACATCTCGCCCTCGACGCGCGTGCTTTTCGACGGGTTCCCCCGAACGGTCGCGCAGGCTGAGGCTCTCGACCGACTCTTTGAGGAGATGGGCCGTCAGGTGGGCGCTGTGCTCCTGCTCGACGCGCCACGCGAGGAGCTCCTCGCCCGCTTGAACGGGCGGGCGATCGCGGAACACCGCGCTGACGACACCCCCGAGATCATCGCCAATCGCCTCGAGGTCTATGAGGAGCAGACCCGTCCGGTCATCTCGTACTACGAGGACCGCGGGCTTGCGAGGCGGGTGAGTGCAATCGGAGGCGTCCCAGAAATTACGGCGCGGCTTCGCGAGGCGGCCGAGTGATCACGCTCAAGACCCCGGCGCAGATGGCGAAGATGCGCGAGGCCGGTCGCGTGGTCGCGGCGATGCTGGATGCCTGCCGCGCGGCGGTGCACCCGGGGGTGACAACGGCGGAGCTCGACCGAGTAGCGGCCGAGATCCTTCGCAAAGCGGGCGCGACGAGCTCGTTCCTCGGCTACAGCTCGCCGCCGTATCCGGCGACGATCTGCACATCGGTGAACCACGAGATCGTCCACGGCATCCCGTCATCCAAGCGCAAGCTCCGTGAAGGGGACATCGTCGGCATCGACGCGGGCGCGATCGTCGACGGCTGGCACGCGGACGCCGCGATCACCATCGCCGTCGGGAAGGTCTCGGCGGAGGCCGCGCGCCTCATCGAGGTCACCGAGCAGGCGCTTGGGATCGGCATCGAGTCGGCGCGCGTGGGTGACCGCATCGGGGACATCGGCGCGGCCGTCGAGGAGTTCGTCCGTGGTCAGGGCTTCAGCGTCGTACACAACTACGTCGGACACGGGATCGGGCGCGCTATGCACGAAGAGCCCCAGGTGCCCAACTACCGGCCGACGAAGGGCCAGCCCAACCCCCCGATCAGCGAGGGCCTCTGCATCGCAATCGAGCCCATGGTCAACATCGGGGGCCCGGAGACTCGGACGCTCGCCGACCAATGGACCGTGGTGACCGCAGACCGCAGCCTTTCCGCGCACTTCGAGCACACCCTGGCCTGCACCGCCGCCGGGCCGATCGTGTTAACCCGCGCCGGCGAGGGCGCGGCGGTGGCGGCATGACGAGAAGGATTGCCCCGGACTGGCCGGTCTTGGTACACTGTTACCTCCCGTGGGCCGATGCCGCGGGTCAACCTGTGTCTGGAGAAGATGGCGAGTAAACCGAGCAACAAAGAGGTCATCGAAGTGGAAGGGACGGTCGCAGAAGCCCTTCCGAATGCGATGTTCAAGGTCGAGCTCCAGAACGGGCATGCGGTCTTGGCACACATCAGCGGCAAGATGCGGATGAATTTCATCCGGGTCGTGCCGGGCGACAAGGTCCTCGTGGAGCTGTCGCCGTACGACTTAAAACGGGGACGCATTACAAGGCGAGTGAGGTACTAGTGAAGGTCCGCGCGTCAGTCAAAAAGCGTTGCGACAAATGCAAGATCATCCGGCGCGAGCGGCAGATCCTCGTGATCTGCTCCGAGCCGAAGCACAAGCAGCGGCAGGGTTAGGGCTGTGGCTCGAATCGCTGGCGTAGATATCCCGCGCGAAAAGCGCGTCGACGTCTCGCTCCGCTACATCTTCGGCATCGGCGCCACGACCGCGCGCGAGGTGCTCGAGCAGGCGCGGATCGATGCCTCGACGAGAGTGCGCGACCTCACCGAGCCTCAAGTCGCGAAAATCCGCGAGATCATCGATCGTGGCTTCACGGTGGAGGGTGACCTCCGCCGCGAGATCGCGCTGAACATCAAGCGCCTGCAGGAGATCGGCAGCTACCGCGGTCTTCGTCACCGGCGCAATCTGCTGGTTCGCGGGCAGCGCACGCGCACCAATGCGCGCACGCGCCGCGGAACGCGCAAGACGGTAGCCGGAAGAAAGAAGGCGGTGTCTAAGACGTAATGGCACAGGAGCGAAAGCAGGAAAAGCAGGAGCGGCCCGAGAAGGGCGCGGACAAGGCGGAGAAGCCCGAGGCGGAAGCAGCCGCGACGGCCGAGCCGAAACCGCGTCGCCGTCGCGAGAAGCGCGTCGTCCCGCGCGGTGCCGCGCACGTGAAGGCCTCGTTCAACAACACGATCGTGTCGCTAACCGACCCGGCAGGAAACGTGATCGCATGGTCGTCGGCCGGCGCCGCCGGCTGGAAGGGCTCGCGCAAGAGCACACCCTATGCGGCGCAGGTCGCGGCGGAAACGGCTGCGCGCAAGGCGCTCGACCTCGGCCTGAAGGTGGTCGAAGTCTTCGTGCGCGGACCGGGCGCGGGACGTGAAGCGGCGATCCGCGCGCTCGAGGCGACCGGCCTCGAGGTGACCGCGATCACCGACGTCACACCGATCCCCCACAATGGGTGCCGGCCGCCGAAGCGGAGGCGCGTCTAATGGCCCGCTATACCGGCCCGGTCTGCCGGCTCTGTCGCCGCGAGAGCATGAAGCTCTTCCTCAAGGGCGAGAAGTGCTTCACCAAGTGCACCTTCGACAAGCGCTCGTCGCCGCCCGGCATGCACCAGCAGCGACGCCGCAAGGTGAGTGACTTCGCGCTCCAGCTTCGCGAGAAGCAGAAGGCCCGCCGCATCTATGGCGTCCTCGAGCGGCAGATGAAGAACACGTTCGATCGTGCCGCCGAAGTGACGGGCGCGACAGGCGAGACGCTCCTCATCAACCTCGAGAGGCGCCTCGACAACACCGTGTATCGGTCGGGCTTCGCGAAGTCCCGGTCGCAGGCGCGGCAGCTCGTGACGCACGGCCACATCACGGTGAACGGCCGCGAGACCAAGACGCCGAGCTACTCGGTGAAAGCGGGCGACGCCATCGCCATTTCCGAAGGAAGCCGCGCGTCGAACTACTTCAAGGAGATGACCGCCTGGGCAAAGACGCAGACCCGCCCGGGCTGGCTCGAGGTCGACCCCGACGCCTACACGGCCAAGGTCCTCGCGTTGCCAAGTCGCGATCAGATCGAAGCACAGGTCAACACCCAGCTCATCGTCGAGCATTACTCGCGCTAGCTCCGCAGGAAGGAACCGAAGCCATGACCCTAGTAGAGCTTGAGTACCCCAAGATCGAGCGCATCGAAGGCGACGAGCGTTACGCGAAGTTCGCGTGCGAGCCGCTCCCGCCGGGATACGGCACGACCCTTGGGAACTCGCTGCGCCGCGTGCTCCTGAGCTCGCTGCCCGGCGCGGCGATCACGGCCGCGCGCGTGCGCGGCGTTGCCCACGAGTTCTCCACGATCCCCGGCGTGAAGGAGGACGTCGTCCAGCTCGTCCTCAACCTGAAGCAGATCCGCCTCCGCTCGTTCGCGAGCGAGCCGGTGACGCTAACGCTCGAGAAGGCCGGTCCCGGCGAGGCGACCGCCGCGGACATCATGACCACGAGCGAGATCGAGATCGTCAACCCCGAGGCCAAGATCGCGACCCTCGAGCCCGATTCATCGCTGTGGCTCGAGCTCACCGTCGAGACCGGCCGCGGATTCCACTCCGCCGACCGCCGAGAGGGCCTGCCGATCGGGGTCATCCCGATCGACGCTCTGTACAGCCCGGTCAAGAAGGTGAACTTCGGCGTCGAGAGCACCCGCGTCGGCCAGGTCACCAACTACGACCGGCTCATCCTCGAAGTCTGGACGGACGGGACCACGACACCCGACGACGCGGTCGCCCAGGGGTCGCAGATCCTCGTGCAGCAGTTCTCGCTCTTCGCGGGACTCACCCGATCGCAGACTGCGCTCGCGCAGCCCGAGCGAACGAACGGCTCGGCGCTCCCGGCCGCGATCGCGGACATGCCGATCGAGGACCTCGACCTGCCGCAACGCGCCTTCAACTCGCTGAAGCGGCACGGAATCACCAAGGTCGGTCAGCTGCTCCAGACCCCGGACGACGAGCTCCTGCGCATGCGCAACTTCGGCAAGAAGTCGCTCGACGAGATCAAAGAGCGCCTCGCAGCGCGCGGTCTCATCGAAGCGCCGGTCCGCGACGAGTCGTCGGCGCAGACCGACGAGCCCCAGGCCGAGGATGAGACCGAACCCGAAACGAGCCTGAGCGAGAGCGACGGCGAGGAGAGCTAGTGCCTCATAAGGTCCACGAGCGCAAGTTCGGGCGACGCACCGGCGCGCGGCGGGGGATGCTCCGCAACCTGACTCTCTCGGTGCTTCGTTACGAGCGCGTGAAGACGACGGAAGCGAAAGCGAAGGAAGTCCGTCTCTTCGTGGATCGGATGATCAATCTCGGTAAGGACGGCTCTCTCGTCGCGCGGCGCCGCGCGCTCGCGTGGCTTCCCGAACCGGTGATCGTCGAGAAGGTCTTCACCGACCTCGCGGTCCGCTGGCCCGATCGCGGGTCGGGATACGTCCGTCTGACGCATCTCGGTCGACGCGTTGGTGACTCGGCGCCCCAGATGCTGCTCGAGCTCGTGCCCGCGCCCGAAAAGCCGACGGCCGAGAAGACCGACGCGGCGGAGGAGACGAAGCCGCGGCGCAGGCTCGCGCTCCCGCGAAGGCGCCCGGCGGCCAAAACGGAAGAGACCAAGGCCGAGGCGAACGCCAAGGCCGCGGCCAAGACGACTGTGACCAGGAAGAAGAAGACCGCGAAGGGAGCAGCGACCTAAACGCCGCACTGGAAAGCGCGCGTGGCGTACGACGGAACGGGCTACGCGGGGTTCCAGGTGCAGCCGAACGCGTCCACCGTGCAGGGCGAGCTCGAACGAGCGCTCTCGGGGGTGTGCGCCGAGGCGGTGAGGGTCACCGGCGCGGGACGGACCGATGCCGGGGTGCACGCGAGCGGACAGGTGATCGACTTCCGGACGGCGAGCGCGCTGGACGGAGTGACGATCGGCCGGGGGGTCAACGCCCTCCTGCCGGAGGACATCGCGGTCTCGGCGCTCGAGCCGGCGGCGGAGGACTTCCACGCCAGGTTCTCGGCGACCGGGCGGACATATGAATACCGGATCCGGCACGCGAGAGAGCGCGATCCGCTCGAGCGGCGCCGCGAGCTCCACATCGCCGGGCCGCTCGACGTTGTCGCTATGCGGGAGGCGAGCGCCGGCCTCGTGGGCCGACGGGACTTCTCGTCGTTCGCCGCGGGGCCCGGAGGGGTTCGCACCGTGCGGCGCGCGGAGTGGTGCGACCGAGGGAAGGACCTGCGTTTCGAGATCACGGCGGATGCGTTCTTACGTGGGATGGTCCGCGCCATCGCCGGGACGCTTCTGTGGGTCGGACGTGGGAAGATCGACGTCGCGACCTTCGAGAAGATCGTCGCGGCGAAGGACCGCGCGAGGGCGGGTCCGAGCGCACCAGCGAACGGGTTGTGCCTCATCGCCGTCGAATACGGCACCGGACAACGAGAGCTTGACGAGGCGGATGAATAGAGAGAAATGAAGACGTACGCAACGAAGCAGAGCGAGATCACGCGGAGCTGGCGCGTCGTTGACGCGGACGGCGCGACTTTGGGTCGCCTTGCGACCGAAGTGGCCGCGATCCTTCGGGGGAAGCACAAGACGATCTTCTCTCCGCACCTGGACACAGGCGATCCGGTCATCGTCGTGAACGCGGCGAAGGTGCGCGTGACCGGCAACAAGCTGCAGGCGAAGAAGTACGTACGGCACTCGGGGTACCCCGGTGGCCTCCGCTCGGAGACGCTGGAGCAGCTCCTCGCGCGCCGTCCCGAGGAAGTCGTCCGCCGCGCGGTGCGCGGCATGCTTCCGCAGAACCGGCTCGGCGAGCAGATGTCTCGCAAGCTTCACGTCTATGCCGGGGCCGACCACCCGCACGCAGCGCAGAAACCCGGGCCGATGCGTAAGGAGTCCGAATCATGAAGACGTTGCCGTATTTCCAGGGCACCGGGCGTCGCAAGACGTCGGTCGCTCGCGTCCGGCTCGTTCCCGGTGAAGGCGCGGTCGTCGTGAACGGAAAGCCGCTCGACGACTACTTCGCTCGCGACGGCGCGACCGACCAAGCCCTGTTGCCGTTCACCGTCACCAGCACGGCGCGCCGGTTCAACGCCATGATCAAGGTCCAAGGCGGTGGCGTGAGCGGTCAGATCGGCGCGATCGCGCACGGCATCTCGCGCGCGCTCCTCCAGGTGGACCGGGAGCACCTCCCGCTACTCCGCAAGGCCGGTCTCCTGACGCGCGATCCACGCGCTAAAGAGCGAAAGAAGCCCGGCCTCAAGCGCGCCCGAAAGGCGCCTCAGTTCACGAAGCGCTAGCCCAAAGACGCGCGCGGAGCGCAAACTAAAGCCATGGCTTCGAAGGACTTCAACTACCAGGTCGCGCTCAAAGAAGGACTCAAGAGCCTCGAGCAAGGGCGCCTGCGTCAAGCCGAGCAGAGCTTCAAGTACCTGGTCGACAAGTTCCCGGGCAAAGAGGGCGGCTACCGCGGCCTTGCCAAGGTCCACTTCGAGCAAGAGGACCGCGGCGCTGCCCTCCGCGTCCTGCGGGAAGGCGCCGCCGCGCTGACCAAATCGGGTGAACGTTCCGCCGCGATCCTTCTTCTTCGTCAGGCTGTCGGCCTTGACCCCCGCGATCACGCGACGCACCGGCGTCTCGCGGCGGCGCTCGCGCTCGCCGGCAACACGGATGCCGCGGTGGAGGAGTACGCGCGATTCATCCGCGACCTTCGCGCGAATGGCGATAGCGAACGAGCGAAGAACGAGGCCGCGTTCGCGAAGGGACAGCTTCGCGGCGTGAGCGGCGTGTCGACGCTCGCCGCGATCGCCGACGGGACGGAGAAGCCGTCCGCGGTCGAAGAGCCCGCAGAGACCGAAGAGCCGGCGGGCGAGACGACACGTTTCTCCGAGCGCGAAGGTGGCACGGCCCTCCGTCCGCAGCCCGCCGATCAATGGTCTATGCCGCGAGCGGAGCCCGCGCAAACCTTCACGCCGCCACCTGCGCCTCCGGTCGCGACCCCGTCCGACGACCCATGGGCGGCGCCCCCGCCTGTGACTTATCCGCGCCGCAGTGGGCCGGAACAGCAGGTGCGCGAGATCACGCTCGAAAACGACCCGTGGTCGACAGTGGCGCCGCCCGCGGCGAGCTGGACGCCGCTCTCGGTCCCGGTCGATGGAGAAGAAGCCCAAGAGGACACGGCCGTCGAGCCCGCCGAGGCGCAAATAGGCGAGCCGTGGTCGCCCGAGGCCGAAGCCGTCCCTGAGAACGGAGAACCCACGGCCGAGGACGACCCCGCCGCGGTCGAAGCCGCCGCGGCGCGTTACATCGCCACGCGCGACCCCCGTGCGGCTGGCATGGCCCTCGAGGCCGCTCGCTACTACATCAGGGAGCGCCATCTCGACGCTGCCTCGGACCTGCTCCTCCAGATGATCGCGGCGCGCCTCGCCGACCACGATGCGCAGCGCCTCCTCGTCGACGTCGTTCGCACCCTCGGCAAGCGCGAGGTCGCGAAAACGAAATGCGAGCTGCTCGTGCGTGCGCTGCAGCTTGAAGGGCGCGATGACCTTGCCGCGGAGGTCGAGGCCCTGGCGCAGACCGACTGATGGAAGCGGTCCAGAAGCAGCTCAGTGATCTGCTGAACCTCCTCACCAGAGGCCAGCCGTTCGGTTGGAACAACGTGCTCGACGTCCTCATCGTCGCCGTCTTCATTTACTACGTGCTCGTCCTCATCCGCGGAACGAGGGCCGTGCAGCTCTTGATCGGGGTCATGGTCCTCGTCGTCATCTATCTCATCGCCTCATCGCTGCATCTCACCTTGACGACCCTTCTTCTCCAAGCTCTCTTCGCCGTGTCCCTTATCGCGCTCGTGGTCGTCTTCCAACCCGAGCTGCGGCGGGCGCTCGGCCAGATCGGCCAGCTCGGGCCACTCAATCGTCTGCTCGCCCCCGGCAGCGAGGAGGAGCTCGAGGGAATCGTCGACGAGCTCGTGCGCGCCGCGCTCCTCATCAGCGACGCCAAGCACGGCGCGCTCATCGTGCTCGAGCGCACGACGGGACTTCAGGACTACAGCGAGACCGGCGTACCGGTGCACGGGAAGCTGACCGCCGAGCTCCTCGCGTCCATCTTCATGACGAGGTCGCCGCTCCACGACGGCGCGGTGATCGTGCGCGGAGGCCAGATCCTCGCCGCGGCCTGCCTCCTTCCGCTGGAAGAGAGCACGGACCGGGGTGCGCACCGGTACGGGATGCGGCACCGTGCGGCCCTCTCGATCAGCGCGCAGACCGACGCGATCGTCGTCGTGGTGTCGGAGGAGACGCAGGCGATCTCGATCGCGGCAGGTGGCCGGATCATCGGCGCGTTGGACGAGGAACGGCTGCGACGGGTCCTCTCGTCGCTCCTGCGGAGTCGGGTCCAACCGCTTCCGTTCCGCAGCAAGGCCTCCTAACCGTGGCGCGTGTTCCCGCGCCGGCTCGGCCGCTGCTGCAGCGCCGGCGCATCGACCTTCGACGTGTCGCGACCGCCGACCTTCCGCTGAAGCTCACCGCGGTGCTCATCGCGATGGTCTTCTGGATCGTTTCTATCCTGAGCGCTCCACCGACCGAGGTCGTGCGCGAGTACGGCGGCCGCGTCGCCGTCGAGCGCCCGGATGCCGTTCCTGCCGGCTACGTGCTCCAGGGGCAGCTGGGAGATGTCGGCGTCAGACTCAAGGGGACCGAGGCTGCGCTCGCGAACGTGGTGGCGTCCGACCTGCATGCGACGCTGGACCTGCCTCTGGCCGACTTGCACCGCTCCGATCCGCAGGACGTGCCCGTGCGGGTCGAGGTCGCGACGGCGGGGGTCAAGGTCGACAGCATCGCGCCGGCCGCGGTGACCGTCCGCATCGAGCCGATCACGTCGCGCGACGTCGCGGTACAGGCTCGCTTCGCGAACAGTCCACCGGCGGGTACGTTCGCGGGCGACCCCGCGATCACGCCGGCCGCGGTTCGGGTGAGCGGCGCGGCGAGTCAGGTCGCGCGCATCGCGGCGCTGTACGCCACCGTCCGGTTCGGCGACGCCGTCACCGACGTCGTGTCCAGCCTCCAGCCGACCGCGGTCGACGCAGCGGGTGCGACGCTCGAAGGGCTCACCGTCGATCCCGCGGTCGTGCAGCTGACCGTACCCGTCCTTCCGACCGCGACGACGCGCACCGTCCCCGTCGTTCCGGCCGTCCGTGGTTCGGTCGCGGCCGGCTACTGGATCACGCGGGTGACCATCGACCCCACCGTCGTCACGGTGCGCGGCGAAGGCGCGGCTTTGAGTTCGATCGACCAGGTCGGGACGGCGCCGATCGATGTCAGCGGCCTCGGTGCCGACAGGACATTCCAGGTGACGCTGCTGCTGCCCGCTGACGGCACGTCGCTCGTCAAAGCGGCTCAGGCAACGGTGACGATCTCGGTCGCGCCGCTTGCTGGGAGCCGCGCCTTCCCTGTCGTCGCCGTGCAGGCATTAGGGCTCGGTAGCGGTTTCGTCGCGGAGTTCGATCCGCCGACGATCAGCCTCGTCGTCGCGGGCCCCGTACCCGCACTCTCAGGGATAACGGCAGGCCAAGTCGTCGCGACGGTCGACGCGGCGGGCAAGGGACCGGGCGTTTACCCGGTCGACGTGGTCATTCGCACGCCCGCGGGGACGACGGCCCAGAGCGTGCAACCGACCAAAGTGACGCTCACCATACGAACGAGGTAATTAGGAACCGCTTGACGAGGCTTTTCGGTACCGACGGCATACGAGGCGTCGCGAATCTCGACCTCACTCCGGAGCTCGCGCTTCGGTTGGGTCGGGCGGCCGGCCATGTCCTCGGCGGGCCGGGCCACTCGGTGGTCATCGGCCGCGATACCCGCCGAAGCGGCCGCATGCTCGAGAGCGCGCTGGCCGCCGGGCTCTGCTCGGTTGGCATGGAGGTGCGCCTGGTCGGGCACGTACCGACCCCGGGCCTCGCGTACCTGGCGAAGACCGACCAGTTCGTCGCGGGCGCGGTCATCAGCGCTTCACACAACCCGGCGCCTGACAACGGCATCAAGTTTTTCGATCACCTCGCGCAGAAGCTGCCCGACGGCGTCGAGGACCGGATCGAGGCACTCATGAGGGGGGACGACACGCTGCCGCGCCCGACTGAGGGCGGGATCGGCCTCGTCGGCGATTCGCGTGGCCTGGTGAAGGAGTACGAGGCCTTCCTCGTCTCGAAGGCGCCCCGCCTCGATGGCATGCGCATCGCCCTCGACAGCGCGAACGGTGCGACCTATCGCGTCGCGCCCGCCGTGTTCTCGCAAACGGGTGCGGAGGTCCTCTCGTACTTCGACAAGCCCGACGGCCAGAACATCAACGACGGCTGCGGCGCGACGGCTCCGGAAGCCCTCCAGCGGCTCGTCGTCGACAACAAAGCCGACGCCGGTTTCGCGTTCGACGGCGACGGCGACCGCGTGATCGTGATCGACGAACGCGGTCGGGCACACAACGGCGACTTCGTCCTCGCGCTCGTGGCCCGCCACTTCGGACGCCATGGCCAGCTGAACCCGAAGGTCGTGGTCGGCACGGTCATGACGAACGGCGGCCTCGAGCACATGCTCGCTCGTGACGGCATCCGGCTCGAGCGTACGCAGGTCGGAGATCGCTACGTCTGGGAAGCCATGGAGCGGCTCGGGGCGCAGTTCGGAGGGGAATCGTCGGGACACGTGATCTTCCGTGAGTACTCGACGACCGGCGATGGCATCCTCACCGCGCTCGAGGTTTTGCACCTCATGCGCGCCGAGGGTCGCACGCTCGCGGAGCTTGCCGATGAAATGAAGTTCTGGCCACAGGTGACGCGTAACGTGAAGGCGGCCCGCCGCCGTGAGTGGCAGGAGAACGATGCCTTCCGCGCCGCGAAGAAGAGCGCCGAAGCCACCCTGGGATCGACCGGCCGTCTTCTGGTCCGGCCCTCCGGCACGGAGCCGGTCCTCCGAATCACGGTCGAGGCGCAGAACTCCACCGTTGCATCCAGCACCGCGGAGATGCTCGCCCGTGTCGCCGAGAAGGAGCTCGTCTAGATGAAAACGAGCGAGGAGCGGTTCATCCGCGACGAGCGAGTCAACCCGCCGGGGCGTGTCTCCCGGCGAAGCCGGAGATTGAGCTGATGTGTGGCATCGTCGGCTACGTCGGGCCGCGGGAGGCTTTGCCGCTCCTCATGAGTGGCCTGCGACGCTTGGAATACCGGGGCTACGACTCGGCGGGCGTTGCCGTACAGAAAAACGGGACTCTCGAGATCCTTCGCGCCGAAGGCAAGCTCGACAACCTCGCCGCGATCGTGATGACGCACCCCGCTCCCGGGCACACCGGGATCGGCCACACGCGCTGGGCCACCCACGGACGGCCGAATGAGCAGAACGCGCACCCGCACGTCGATTGCGGCGGGGTGACGGCGGTCATCCACAACGGGATCATCGAGAACTTCGAGGCGCTCAAGGCGCCGCTCGTGGCGAAAGGCCATCGCTTTACCAGCGAGACCGACACCGAGGTCGCGGTGCATCTCCTCGAGGAAGAGCTCGCGCAGGGCCACACGCTCGACGAGGCGGCGCTCGCGGTGCTCCCTCAGCTCGAGGGCGCCGCCGCGCTCGCCTTCATCTCGGCGAAGGACCCCGGCAAGATCGTGGCGGCACGGATCTCAAACGCCGGCGGTGTGATCGTGGGGTATGGCGACGGCGAGAACTTCCTGGCGTCGGACGCCCCGGCGCTCCTCGAGCACACTCGAAGGGTCAGCTTCCTCGACCACGGCGAGGTCGCGATCATCACGAAGGACGCGGTCAGTTTCCGCGCGATCACCGGCGAGAAGATCGACAAGAAGATCGAAACGATCACGTGGGATCCGATCGCCGCCGCGAAGTCCGGCTACAAGCACTTCCTGCTCAAGGAGATCAACGAGCAGCCGCGCGCGATCTCGGACACGCTCCTCGGGCGCGTCGAGCGATCGAGCGGCCGCGTGGTGTTCGACGACAACCTGAAGATGGACGACGCGTTCGTCCGCGGGATCCCGCGCATCAGCTTCGTCGCGTGTGGGACCGCCTCGTACGCGGCCCTCGTCGGCAAATACCTGATCGAGCGGCTCGCGCGCATACCGTGCGACGTCGAGATCGCGAGCGAGTATCGCTATCGGCAGCCCGCCGTGACGAAAGGCCAGCTCGTGGTCGCGGTGACGCAGTCCGGAGAGACCGTCGACACGCTCGGAGCGATGGAGGAGGCGAAGAAACAGGGCGCGCGGCTCCTCTCGGTCGTGAATGTGGTCGGCAGCCAGGCCAGTCGCGTCTCCGACGACGTCATCTACCTCCACGCGGGGCCCGAGATCAGCGTCGCGTCGACGAAGGCGTACGCCGCGATGCTCGTAGACCTCTACCTCTTCGCGATATTCCTCGGCCAGCGGCGCGGGACCATCGACCAGGAGCGGTCACGCAAGCTGCTCGCCGAGGCATTCCACCTGCCGACGCTCGTGGACGCCGTGCTGCAGGAGGAGCCGAAGGTCCGCGCCCTCGCGTATCGGTACCACGCCGCGCGCAACTTCCTGTTCCTCGGCCGCGGCGTGAATTACCCCACGGCCCTCGAGGGTGCCCTCAAGCTCAAGGAGCTTTCCTACATTCACGCCGAAGGCACGGCTGCCGGCGAGATGAAGCACGGGACGAACGCGCTGATCGACGAGGACTTACCCGTGGTCGCGATCGCACTACAGGACTCGGTCTACAAGAAGACACGCAGCAACATGGAAGAAGTCCGTGCCCGCGCCGGCGTCGTGATCGCGATCGCGACCGACGGCGACGACGAGATCACAGGGAAGGCCGACGAGATCATCCGCATTCCACAGGTCGAGGAGCTGCTCTCGCCCGTCCTCGCGGTCGTGCCGCTCCAGCTGCTCGCATATCACATCGCGGATCGGCGTGGCAACGATGTCGATCAGCCTCGTAATCTCGCCAAAGCCGTGACCGTCGAATGAGCGAGAGCGAGCCGAGCACGGCACGGCGGGCTGCCCCGGGGGACAGGACCCGCCGCCCTTTGCTGGAGCGAGCGTGAGTTCCGAAGTTGGCATCGACATCATCGAGACGGCGCGGATCCGCAACGTGCTCGAGAAGCATCCGCGGCGCTTCCTCGACCGCGTGTACACGGAGTGGGAGCAGATGTACTGCCGCACGAACATCCTGCATCTCTCAGGTCGGTGGGCTGCGAAGGAAGCCGTGTCGAAGGTGCTCGGACTCGGCGTTCGGGGCGTGGGCTGGCGCGAGATCGAGATCCGCCGGACTCGCACGGGCCAGCCGACCGTCACTCTCCACGGCCGTGCGGAAGCGCGACGAGAAGCGATCGGACTGAAGACTCCGCTCTCGGTGTCGATCTCGCACATCCGCGATCTCGCGGTCGCGGTGGCCGTAGGGCTGCGCTGACCGAGCGCTCGGCGTCAAAAGCGCTCGACGCCCGCGTCGTCCGCGCCGCCCTCAAACCGCTGCCGAAAGATGCCGGTAAAGAGGCGCGTGGCCGCGTGCTCATCGTTGGCGGGTCGCTGCGCTACCCGGGCGCCGCGCTCCTCGCAGCACGCGCCGCGCTTCGCTGCGGAGCCGGCGTGGTGACGATCGCCGCGGCACGATCGGTCGTCGAGGCGATCGCTGGGGAGGATCCGAACGTCACGCTTTTCCCACTCGCCGAAGCTCAGCCGGGCGTCGTCGCCACGAGCGCGGCGGCGCAGGTCTCCACGGTAACGAGCGAGCGGACGCGTGCGCTTCTCGTCGGGCCCGGCCTCGCGCACGCGCCCGGGACGGACGACTTCGTAATCGCGACGCTGCGCAACGCGCGCTCGATCCCAACGGTCATAGACGCTGACGGGCTGAACGCGCTCGCGCGTACCGAGGCGTGGCGAGAGGCGCTCCCAAAGGTGACGATCCTCACGCCGCATGACGGCGAAGCCGCACGCCTCGCCGGCGGGGTCGTCCCTTCGGGAGCCGCGCGGGTGGCCTTCGCGCAGCGGCACGCGCGCGAGTGGGGAGCGGTCGTCGTGCTCAAGGGTCCGGTCACGGTCGTGACCGACGGGAAGAAGACGTACGTGCACGACCAGCCGAACCCGACGCTCGGGGTCGGTGGGTCCGGCGACGTGCTCGGCGGCGCGATCGCCGCGTTGCTCGCCCGCGGCCTCTCGCCACTGCTCGCGGCGGCATCGGGCGTGTGGGCGCACGGCCGAGTGGGTGCCCTCCTCGCGAGCGAGATAGGAGAGTCCGGCGCGCTCGCGACCGAGATCGCCGACGCGCTTCCGCGGGCACTCCGTGAAATAGTCGAGGGACGATGACCGCCTCCGACGCCATCCGCTCGACCGTGGCCGATGTAGACCTCGATGCCGTCGCTTCGAACGTCGAGGCCATCCGCGCGCGGGCGAAGGCCGATGTCATCGCCGTGGTGAAGGCCGACGCGTACGGTCACGGCGCCGAGGCGGTCGCCGAGACCTGCTTCGAGGCCGGCGCGGTAATGGTCGCCGTGGCCACGGTCGAGGAGGGCCTTGCGCTGCGCGAAGGCGGCGTGAACGGGCCGATCCTCGTGCTTCTCGGCTCGACCGACTCGTCGGAGGTCGGACACGCCGTCGCTTTGGATCTCGTGCTCGTCGCTTGGGATGTCGAACGGGCGCGCGCGATCAGCGAGGCGGCGACCGCACTTCGCCGGAACGCCCGCGTGCACTTCAAAGTGGACACCGGTCTCACCCGGCTCGGTGCGCCCACGAATGACGCCGCGGCGCGGTACCGGTCCATCGCGGCGCTGCCGCACGTCGAGATCGACGGGATCTTCACGCACTTCGCCACCGCCGATGATCCCGACACATCGAACGACCGTGCACAGCTCGATAAATTTCGGGAGGTCCTCAGCGGGATCGCGGACCGCCCGCGGCTGGTGCACGCCGCGGCAAGCGCGGGTGTTGCCGCGTTCGGATCCGTCGAGGGCATGAACGCGGTACGCACCGGCCTTGCGATCTACGGTCTGCACGGCGCGCCGCACCTCGCCCCCGCGCTTCCGCTTCGGCCCGCACTGAGCTGGCGTTCGCGCGTACATCGCATCGCGAGCGTTCCGGCGGGGACGGGTGTGTCCTACGGGCACGAGTACCGGCTTCCCCGCGACGGCCGGATCGCGACCGTGCCCGTCGGGTACGGGGACGGGCTCCCGCGAGTGGCCGGGAAACGCGGCGCGGTCCTCGTGCGCGGTCGGCGCGTCCCCTTCGCCGGCCGCATCTGCATGGACCTGCTCATGCTCGACGTCACAGACGTCGACGGCGCGCGCGAGGGCGACGAGGTGGTTCTCATTGGCGCGCAGGCCGGCGCGAAGCAAACGGCGGAGGACCTCGCAGAGGCCTGCGGGACGATCAACTACGAGATCGTGACCGGCATCCGCCGCCGGGTTCCGCGCCGGTATTTCCGGGGCGGCAAGGTCTTCGCAACGCGAACGCTCGCCGAGGGGTACCACGGCCGGTGATGCGCCGGTCGGCGTTCGTCCTAGTTGCCCTGCTGCTCATCACCGGCTGCATACCGCCGCAGGCGGCTCCGAGCCCCACGCCCACGGATTCGTTCACCAGCCCGGTCCCGAGCACCCCGACGCCGCTGGCGTCGTCCACGCTCACGACCCTGGACATGACAGCGACGCTGCTGGCGAAGTCGCTGCCTTACGCGAACGGGTTCGAGCTCACGCGAACGGTTCGCGGGCGGTCCGGATTCCCGGCGAACGGCTTCGAGCCGGTACGGACAACGCCACCGGTGGAGGATGTCGGTGCGACCCACGATTTTTGGACCTACGACTTCGCCGCGAAGAAGAACGTGAAGACCACGGTGACGCTCCGTCTCATCACCGACCACGCCAAGTGGTGGGTTGCGAACAACGCGACCGTCGATGTGACCGGCCTGCGGGCGACCGCATCCAGCTTCGAAAGCAAGGTCTACCCGACCGACCGGCGGCTTTATGGCGAGGAGTGGGCCCCCGGGATCGACGCCGATCCGCGCATCAATGTCGTGTTCGCGCGGCTACCAGGGGCGGCGGCCGGCTATTTCAGCGGCTCCGACGAGGAGCCGGTCTGGGTGAACGAGTTCTCTGCCGAGCGCGAGATGATCTATCTGAACACGCTCGGTGCTCGTGCGGGATCCGCCGAGATGGACAGGATCATCGCCCACGAGTTCTGCCACATGGTCCAGTTCAACACGCGACGACGATCTGCGGTCTGGTTCAACGAGGGCCACTCCGTCCTATGTGAGAAAGCCAACGGCTTCAGCCCCACCGACGGCGAGGCATACCTGCGCGTGCCCGACACGCAGCTGAACGACTGGGCCGACCTCGACACGGCGCGGCCGCACTACGGGCTCGCCTTCATGTTCCTCGATTACCTCCGCCAGAACGCGGGTGGCGACGACCTCGTCCGCGCGTTCCTGCAGAAAGGCATCGATACCCCGGCCGACTTCGATGCGGTGCTCAGGCAGCGCGGCCAGCTTGGCGTCGAAGAGCAGTGGCTCAACTTTGTCGCCGCGAACGCGTTCATCGGGGTGAACGCCGATCGGCCCTACACGTATCCGGCGGGTGCCTCCGCGCGCCAGCCGGCGGCGGTCATCGTCGGCGACAAGGTCGAGACGGGTGGCACGTTCCAGTCGACCGTGCGCGAGTACTCGGTGAAATACGTGGAGCTGCCGCGCGGCAAGATCACGCTGAAGTTCGGCGGACCAACCAGCAACCGGCTGATCCCTACCGATCCACATTCGGGTCGAACATTCTGGTGGTCCGATCGCGGCGACGGCATGGACGCGACGCTGACAAAGTCCTTCGATCTGCGCACGGCGTCAGACCCGAAGCTGGCGTTCTGGACATGGTTCGGGATCGAGACCGATTACGACTACGCGTACGTAGAGATCTCGACGGACGGCGGGTCGCGCTGGACATCGCTCATGACGGAGGTCTCGACGACCGAAGATCCGAACGGACAGAATCTCGGCAACGGCATGACCGGCTCATCCAGTGGCGATACCGCCACGGGGTGGAAGCACCTCACGGCTGATCTTTCGCCGTTCGCCGGCAAGCAGGTACAGCTGCGTTTCCAGTACGTGACCGACGGGAACCTGAACTTCGGTGGCTTCGCGGTCGACGACATCGAGATCACCGGCCTTCCGATCGACGAGGCCGAAACCGACAACGGCTGGACCACCTCCGGTTTCATCCGCTCGACGAACCTGGTCTCGCAGCGCTTTGCCGTGCAGGTGCTCCACTTCGCGGGCGACCGCGCGACGGTGGACCGGCGCACCGTAGACAACGGAGAACTGACCTTCGACGTCGACACCTCGGGCGACCGGCGTGCGCTCCTCGCGGTGACGGCGTTCGCCGTTCGCACCACGGAGCCGATCGCCTTCAGCCTCACGGCCGAGAATCGCCCGTGAGCAACACGGGTCAGAAGCCGGTGCGGTACGGCGTGATCCCGGCTGCCGGACTCGGCACGCGCTTCCTCCCCATCAGCCGGACGGTGCCAAAGGAGCTTCTCCCGATCGTCGACACGCCGGTCATCGAGATGGTCGTCGCCGAGATGGCCGCGGCGGGGATCACACGTGTGGTGATCGTCAACGCCCCCGGTAAGGACGCTCTGGACGCGTACTTCCGCCCAAACGAGCGGCTCGAGCGGCGCCTCGCCGTCGAGTTCCGTAAAGAGGACATCGCCCTTTTGAAGCGGCCCGAGCGCCTCGCCACGGTGCGAGTCGTGATCCAGGAGGAGGCCAAGGGAAACGGACACGCTGTCCTCCAGGCGCGCCCGCTCGTCGGAACCGAGCCCTTCGCGATGCTCTGGGGCGACGACATCGTCGTCGGCGACACGCCTGCCGTGGGTCAGCTCATCGAAGCGCGCAAACGCCTCGGGGGCGGCAGCGTCGTCGGAACGATCCGGGTGAGCAGGGAGAAAGCGTCGTTGTACGGCGTCGTCGCCGGGACACCGGTGGACGAACGGACCCAGCGTGTGCTCGCGATCGTGGAGAAGCCGAAACCCGAAGACGCCCCGAGCGAGTTCGCCGCCGTCCACGGCTACGTGCTCGAGCCGGAGGTCTTCGATGTGCTCGAGCGCGCGAAGCCTGGCCGGAACGGCGAGATCTGGTTGACCGACGCGGTGAGCGAGCTCGCCAGCCAGGGGGCGCCGGTGTGGGCGATCGAGCTTCAGGGCACCCGCTACGACACCGGGGACAGGGTCGGATACGTCAAAGCGTTCGTCGACGCGGCCCTACGCCGCGCTGACGTCGCGCCGCAGCTCCGGGCGCACCTCAAAGAGCTCGGCTGGCGGGCCCCCGAGGAGCGTTAGGCGGTCCCCGGCCGGCAGCGCTAGACTTCCCCGGTTCCCCTTGGTTCCTGTACATGGCATCGCCATGACCGGAGCCGGGTGGGCTGGGGAGGCGAGTTGGTGGGGCGAACGCACGTGCTTCCTGTCTTGCTGCGTTTGGGTCGGCTCGCGCTCGTCACATCTGTCGTTGGGATGGGCACCTGGGCGCTCCTCGGTCCGACGCCGTTCGTGAGTTCAGGGGCGGTCGCCGCCCGGCGCGCTGCACCAGCGGCGCGCGGGGTCCTTGGCGTGGAGTCCGCGCCGCTGACCGTTTCCGTCGACGGCCTTGCAGCCAACGTCCGCATCTCGTCTGGGACAGTCGCTGACGCGCTCAGCGGGCTCGGCATCGCGGCGGGCTCCCAAGATCGCCTTTCCGCACCCGGGCAGGCCGCGGTCATTCCAGGCCAGCGTCTGGCGCTCGACCGCGGGCTGCCGGTGACCCTCATCGACGGCGGCCGGGAAATCGCGGCCCGGTCAGTCCGCGGCACCGTCGCCGACGTGCTCGCCGCCGCCGGGATCGCCCTGGGGCCGCTCGATCAAGTAGACCGACCGCTCGGGGCGAACCTCTACCCCGGCGACGTCATCCGGGTCACCCGGATCTCCGATCACCGGGTCGCCGTCCAACAGGAGGTCCCCTTCGCCGTGCACCTACAGCCGGACCCGAACCTGGCCCGGCCCAGCCAGGTCGTGGTCACCCCTGGTGCGCTCGGCCGGGTTCAGAGCATCTACGTCGTGCGCACCGTCGACGGCCGCGAGACCTCTAGGGCGCTGGTCGAGTCACAGCAGCTTGCGGAGCCGGTGACGGAAGTGCGCCGGATCGGCACCCGCACCCCGACCGGGTCCGCGGAGATCGAAGCGATCATCCGCGAAGCCGCGGCGGCTCAGGGTGCGGACCCCGAGCAGCTCCTCCGGGTCGCCTACTGCGAGAGCCGGTTCAATCCGGGGGCCTACAACGCGTCGGGAGCGTCCGGGCTTTTCCAGTTCATGCCCCGTACCTGGGCGGCGAACAGCGTTCGCGCGGGTTTCGCTGGTGCGAGCGTGTTCGACCCGCTTGCCTCGGCGAACGTCGCGGCGTGGATGTTCGCGCGAGGGCAGGCGTTCCAGTGGGTCTGCAGGTGACCGTCTAGCCTCGACCATCAGTGGATGTGGCGGACCCGCGCGCGCTTCGCGAGGTGCTCCGCCGCCATGGCGTCCGCGCCGCGACCTCGCTTGGACAGCGCTTTCTCGTTGATCGTGGGGTCCTTTCCGCCATCGTCGACGCCGCGGAGCTCTCGCCCGAAGACGACGTTCTCGAGGTTGGTCCGGGGCCGGGCGTCCTGACCGCTGCCCTTGCCGCGCGGGTCCGGTCGGTGACCGCGGTCGAGGTCGACCCACGCATGGTGGCGCTGCTGGAAGAGACACTCGCCGATCGGAAGAACGTGCAGGTCGTCCAGGCCGACGCGCTCAAAGTGGATCTTCTCGGAATCGCTTCGCGGCCGATCACGCGAATCGTCGCGAACCTTCCGTACCAGATCACCACGCCGTTGCTCGAGCGATTCCTCGCCGATGAGCGGCGCCCGCCGCTCGTTGTCGTTCTCGTGCAGAGCGAGGTGGCGCATCGGATGGCGGCGACCCCCAAGGACGCGCGCGAGCGCGGCTATCTCTCGGTCTTCACGCAGTCGTTCGCCGACCCGCGGGTCGTGCGACGAGTCCCGGCGCGCGCGTTCCGCCCGGCCCCGCGGGTCGATTCGGCTCTCGTGGCGCTCCGGACCCGGCCGCGCCCGGCATTCGCGCCCTTTGCGCAGGAGCCTTTCCTGCGACTGGTTTCCGACGCGTTCCGCCACCGACGCAAGCAGCTGCGTTCCGCGCTCGGTCACGAAGCCGGGCTGGATCGGGAGCGCGCGACCGCAGCTCTCGCCGCGGCCGGCATCGCACCCGAGCGCCGCCCCGAGACACTTTCGCTCGAGGAATGGGTCGCGCTCGCGCGGGCGATCGGTGTCCCCCAGCAGTGAGTCGTGCCGTCGTCCTGATGACGCCCGCGAAGGTGAACCTCACGCTCGAGGTGCTCGGGCCGCGCGCCGACGGATATCACGAGCTTTCCTCCGTGTTCGCGACCGTCGATCTTCGCGATCGCGTGCGCGTCGCTCCGTGGCGCGAGCTCGACGTACGGATCGCGCCCGCGGTCGGCGTCGCCCCCGGCGACGATCTGGCGTCGCGCGCGGTGCGGGCG
>JALYSZ010000173.1 GCA_030854525.1 Chloroflexota bacterium
GCACCAGGCTGGCATTGGCCCCAGACAGACCACTCCGCCAAGTCTTACCGTCACCCGAGTGGAGCGGCTCAGGGCCGTGCTGACGTCGCTGTTCGGGCCGCAGTCGTAGCTCCACCAACCGGTCGGACGTTCGCCGCCCGCATCACGGCTCAGGCTCGACGCGAAGGAACGGCGCGACCGCGCCACAGGAGAATGCTTGCGAGGGCGAGCCAGCCGAGTCCGGGAACGGGACTCGTCGGCGTGAGCCAGAACGTGGCCACAGCCGAAACCGGCAGCATGGGAACGAACCATCCGGGTAGGACGCGGCGGCGCGCGGCGGCGATTGCAAGCGCCGTCACCGCGACGGTCAGCACCAGCGTCCCGGCCGGCTGAAGCCCGTCAGCCACGCCGACGTCGTTGAAGCTCTGGTCGTACGAGCCCCAGTCGAACGGCCAGAACACTAGAGCGGTGCCGACGATGAGAGCCGTCAGCCCGGCGCCGGAGCCCGCGAACCCAACCGCTCCGAGGCGACCGCCCTCGGGCATCGATCTATAGAGCGTCACGACGGCGACGGCGAAGAGTGCGAGCGGGAGCACGAGGAACTTTCCGGAATCCATCCACGTAAGCCCCAGGACGACATTCATTTCGTTCTCCGCCGTCGGCCCATGCGCCAACCGCTGGTGCCACCAGATTACAAGCCAGAGAAGACCTGCTGCAGCAGCCGTCAGCGCGGTCCCCGTCCTCGCACTCATCGCCAGAGATCCTTTCATGCGGCGGCCTCAGGCACCCTCGCACCTTCCTCCGTTCGCAGCGACGTGTCCGGGTTGACGATCGCCAGACCAGTCGAGTGCTCGGAACTCAAACGCGTCGCCACGGGACTGAACGCTCGCCTGCGCCAGCGTACTGTCGCTTGAGAATCGAGCAGACCGAGCCCAGGCGGAGGTTTGTGTCGCACTTCCACCAAAAAGCGACAAAGCTCGCGTCGACGGTGTTCTTAAACAAGATCCCGCGACAATCGCGCACGCGTTTGACGAGACGAAGCGGCGGAGCTGACACCCGCATCACGCGAAGCTGCTGGACGACGAGGATGGGCCGATGCTCGACTTGTTGAAGGGCTTTCATGAAGCTGATCTTCAAGTTCCCTCGAGGCGAGCTTGGAGGCCGGACCGTGAGCGTTTGGCAGAGCGATTTGACCGTTTCGTTGAAGCCGCTGCCTAAGTGGGAGCCGAAGCTTCGTGCCCGCGCGCGAGGCGGTTCAGCAGATCTGCGAGACCTTCCGGGTCCTCGACCATAGGGAAGTGACCGCCGGGTAGCTCGATCGGTTCGATGCCGAGTAGCTCGCGTGCCATGAAGCGCTCCCACTCCGGCTCGAAGAACTCGTCATCCGGCGTGTAGATCAACACCGTCGGGACATCGGGATGCCCCGGGAGCGGGTAACCGTCCGCCGGCGGCGCGCCGGGACGCAGACGTTCCGCGAGGGCTCGACCCGTCTCGGGCGGAAGCCGTGGGTACATCGCGTCGACAGCTGCCTCGGGCTCCCAGACCGACGCTCCGTCGGGACGCCTCGCGGGAAAGGGGAAGCCTTTCCGGAAGACATCCGGCGCGCCGGGGGGCGGCGTGAACTCCATCCTCGGGCAGAGGTGAACCAGCAGTGAGCCCGCCAGTTCAGCTGCGACCAACGGCGCGTAGGCCGACGCGATCGAGTGTCCGACGACGACCACGGTGCCACTGACATTCTCGAGCGCCTCTAGCGCCGGACGAATGCGGTCCGCGTAACCGGTCCCGGGATCGTCAAAGGGGAGGTCGGGCGCGACTGCCTGGTGGCCGCGCGCCTGCAGGGACTCGACGAGCGGCTGCCAGCACGAACCGTCGTGCCAGTTCCCGTGGAGGAGACAGAACGTCGCCAGAGCCGAGGTGTACCAGGCTCGCGGCAAGCTCGGCGCACGGCTGCTCGGAATGACGGTCTACGAAGGCTCAGGGATCGAATTAAGCGCGATCATGCGCGTGCGCCCAACCCGATGCCGGGAAGCCCGGGAAGTCTGATAGTTGCTGGGATCCAAGCTCTTCGAGTCGGTGGTATTGAGTGGTTGGCATTGCGGGTGCGATGGACGGTCTCGAACTCCAACGCCTCCAATCTCTCGAGAGTACCGTGAGCGAGGTCTCCTACCCGGCTCCGCTCGGCGCTCGGGACGAGGACGCGAGCCGGACTCTCGGCGAGCAGTACATCCGCCTGCGTCATCGGTGGGCGTGGGGCGCGACGCTTCTCGGTCTCGCTCTCTGTATCGGCGGCCTCACCGGATTCGGAGTCTACGGCGGCCGCTCGAACTGGCTCCCGAAACACGGTGTCCACACCACCGCAACCGTCACATCCATCTCCTCGAGGTCCGGCCGGAACGGCTCGCTGACGAGTTCGAAAAGCACCCGTCTGGTTGCTTGGTCTACGAGCGGGTAGCGCGCCGGCGCCAGAGTGGCGCGAACAGCGGATCCGTCGCGCGTTCGACGAGCCGTACGAGCCATTTGATAATCGGTGTTGCTACGCGCGCAACCAGGAGCGCGGAGCCGAGCCCGACGAGACAGCCGGCCAGCACGTCGGCCGGGTAGTGGGCACCGATGAAGACGCGGCCGGCGCCGATGATGGACGCTGCAATCAGGAAGATTGCGCCGACGACGCGGTCGAAGAGGAAGACGGCGAACGCGATGCCGAAGGCGGCGCTTGCGTGATCACTTGGGAAGGAAGGGTCGTGGGAGCGGGCTCCCCAGACATGGGCGGCCGGATGCGCTGCGAAGGGCCGTTGCCGGTGCCAGATCTTTCCGATCACCTGGTTGATGAGCAGCGCGAGAACCGCCGAGCCGAGCGCACAGGCGGACGCCAGCTTCCACTTGCGATTGCCGCCCGGTCGGGCGAACAGCCAGAGGGCGAAGGTGGCGACAGCAACCACGGGTACCGCCCAGTTTTCGAGCGTACTCAGGTCCCGGCCGAGCCAGGCATGGTGGAGAACGAACTGATTGATTGCGTGGTAGAGGCGATAGTCCATGGCTCGGCTCGAGGCGAAACCGTACCGAGGGAGCCGAAGGGACGACTAAAGCTAGGAACCAGCAGTCCCTCACAAACAGCCGCGGCCAGCCCTCAGGGAGAAGTGGTACGGCAACAGCGCCGAGGGCTTCGCCGAGAAGAATCGTGAGCTTGATGCCGCAGTGGTGCGCGCCGGGCGTGAGCCATCGGAGATCGAACGCAGCGCGTGCGTCTTCGTGGTTCTCGACCGAGCTGCCGCCGAGCGGCCGGTGAACGCAGACGCACCGCCGATTGAACGCGACGTCGCCGAACACCTGCGCGGTCTCGCTGCGGCGGGAGCCGACGAAGCGATACTCACCGTCAGCCCGATTAACGAGCACTCGATCCGAACCGTGGGCCGAGAGCTGGCAGCGCTCGACGGCGACCTCGAGATGATCAGCAAAGGCCTCGGGTAGCTCGCTTTGCCGGCCTGGGGCAAGAGCGGTCAGACGAGCTGACGCTGACCCGTGCGTTCGAGCGCTTCCTCTCGCTCCATTCATAGCCAGAAGCAGTTCCAGGTTTCGCATGGGGCACCGAAGCGACCGTCGTCTTTCCACCAGAAAGCGACAGGTCTTCGCGTCGACGATTTCTTCAAAAGATCCCTGGCCATTGCGCACGCGTTTGACGAGACGAAGCGGCGGACCTGACACCCACTTCTCACGAAACCGCGAAACCTGAATCCGCCTGCCGGCCCCTGCTTCTAGCGAAACCGCGAAACCTGAATCCGCCTGCCGGCCCCTGCTTCTAGCGGGCGGGTCGAAAAGGTCAGGATTGCGGGGTCTACGGTCCTCACACGGGGTTTCTCTTCGCGGGTGAAGACCCTGCTCCACCGCCGGGGACGCCGGCCCCTCACTCGCGTGGCGGTGCGCTGCTCCACCGTGACGAGACGGCTGAGGGTGGTGAGGCGAGATGAGAGCGCCGATCAGGCCATCCGGAACCGACCGTCACTTAGGTTCCGCCGTGGGCAATCCGAACCGCTCTGTCGGGAGTACGACAAGCGTCGGGTACCCGAATCGAGGGAGGGTTTTCATGTCCAACAAGGTCGTTTGCACGACCGGCGCGACGCTCGTTGCCGCCGCCTTCGCGGTCACTGCCTACGCTGCTAGTACTCCGATCATGGGCCCGACCGCGCGCATTTCCCGCCCGGCCTTCCAGGGCTACTACGACGGTCACAAGGACACCTATCTGAACACGGATGTGTCCCGCAAGGCGGACGCCACCGCCATGCACATCAACTACTCGGCCAAGATCGGCAAAGTGAAGGGGCTGCCGGAGATCTACCTCGTCCAAGGCCGCGCCGCTCCCGGGCAACTCGCGATCTTCGGCTCCCAGCCGGGTGAGAAGAACTACTCACCGCTCTGGTCGGAGACGATCTTGACCTGGAAGGCCGGCGCGAAGCCGGTGCTCATCACCAGCGACACCCAGATCAACAAGATCGAGAAGACGGGGAAGCTGACGGAGCGCGAGGCGCACGTCGTCCTCAACTGCCCGATCATCAAGGTCGGAAAGGGCTAACGGGCACCTAGTTGGGGCGCGTAAACTCGGTCCGCCCGCCGGAATGGGCTCTTTTGCGGCGGGAGCCGAACCTAGGCACCCCACAGGAGCCGGCGGATTGGCAGCCGAGGCGTGCGATCGCGCGCGGTACTCGTCTCAGAAGCGGCGTGGAGAGGTGATAGTCGAGGCGTCGAGGTGCCCAGCGCACCGCTAAGGTTTGCCGCAGACGATGCTCCGACGCCACGATCGAAGGACAAACGACGTCGTGATCGTCGAAGAAGTGAACCGTGCTACCAGGGTCTGAACTTCACCTCGTTGCCGCCTCAGCGTTAACCGTGAGCCTTGGCGTGCTGATGCTCCGGATCGGCGCGATTTGGCATCGCGTCGAGTCAAAACATCGAACGCGTTGGTGCGCCTCCTGCCATCGCCTGGTGTCGGGCGGCCGCTGCGCCTGCTCCCGGCGACGGCACTAGCAAGCATCGCTTTCCCGCGCGCGCGTGTAACTGAAAAGCCGAGCTGCGTGCTCAACTTGATCTGGCTGACGCCGCTCTCACAGCGCGAGCACACGATCGCTGTTGAAACCGCTGGGGCGGAGCCGGTTCTGCTTGTCGCCGAAGAGCCGAAAGGCGACAGGCACGACCGCTTCGTCGACGCGACCGGCGAGCCGTTGTCCGGCTAGGTCGCGATCCGCCGGTCCGACCTCGAGGCCCCCGCGCGTGCATGCCGTGCTACCAGCCGCGCGTCTCGAGCAGTTCTTCGGGCGCAAGCGAAGCAGCAGAGAGACCGCTCATCGCGTCTCCCAGACCGCGGGAGACCCGCGCCAGGATCTCAGCGTCGCCGAAGTGCGTCGTCGCTTCGACGATCGCCTTCGCTCGCTCGCTCGGATTCCCCGACTTGAAGATCCCCGACCCGACGAAGACGCCGTCCGCGCCAAGCTGCATGCAAAGCGCTGCGTCAGCAGGAGTTGCGATTCCGCCGGCGGTGAAGGTCACGACCGGCAAGCGTCCGTTTTCCGCAACCCAGCGCACGAGCTCGACCGGCGCCTGGACGTTCTTCGCCTCGCTGTAGAGCTCGTCCGGATCCATCGCCCCGAGGCGCTTGATCGCGCCGAACACCGCGCGCATGTGCGTGACGGCGTTGACGATGTCGCCTGTTCCCGCCTCGCCCTTCGTCCGGATCATCGCCGCGCCTTCGCCGATCCGCCGCAATGCTTCGCCGATGTTGGTGCAGCCGCAGATGAACGGAACGGTGAACTTCCACTTGTCGATGTGGACGTCGTGCTCACATTCTGTGACGCGTGAGCGAGCGCAGGTTCTGTCGCACTTCCACCAGAAAGCGACGCGAGTGTCGCGAGTGATCCGTGGCGTGTTAACCGTTTCGCGCTGACACCGACTTGGATTTGCGCGGTGTTGGCGGGCTTGCCCGACTGAGGAAAGACGTGCCGCTCGGTCTACACGTCGAGGTACGGCGGGACGCTCATGTACTTGAAGCCGCTGTCGACGGCGAGCGGCAGCCTCACCGACCCGGCAGCGGTTGCACGCCAAGCCTTACACGGTCTTCAACGTGACCTTGACGCCGTACCGTGTCGACCTGGCTGCAGACGAGACGCGCGTCTTTCTCCGCATCCACAACGCGACCG
>JALYSZ010000055.1 GCA_030854525.1 Chloroflexota bacterium
GGTGGAGCCCGCAACGCCACAAAAAAAGGCGCGGATGCCCGCCCGACAATCATATGCAGGAAAGTCCACTCGCGCCAGACACTTGCCTCACCAAACCACGATTCCGCGACTAGAGTCACGGCCTGGCAAACATATGTCCGCCAACGATCTGGATCAACCTGCGCAACCTGCTCACTGCGCCTCATACGCGCTTGCAAGTTCAAAGCCACACTCTATCGATGCGCAAGTCCACTTCCAGGCATGGGAGCCGATTGCTTTCCCACGCGCACTAAAATACAAACGCCACGACGATAATAAAAGGCGTCACGATGGCGAGCGGCGCCACCACCCACTTCGCTCTCTGCGAAGCGACAAACGCACCGCCTGCTGCCACGCTTCCTTCATCGCGTTCGCGTCGCTGAACCGATCTTCCGGGTTCGGAGAGAACGCGATGCGCAGCCACTCGGACACAGGTGCAGAATATGATGAGAGATCGATCTTGCGCGTCAGCTGTCGCGCGAGGATCGCCTGCGGATCGCCGTCGCCGAATGGGGGTGCGCTGGAGAGAGCGAACACCACGATCGCGGCGAGAGCGAAAAGATCGGCGGGCGGACCCTGCGGCTCTCCCAGCAGCTGCTCGGGAGCAGCGAAGGCCGGCGTTCCCGTCGTGCCGGCAATTTCTTCGCCGGTGACATTCGCGATACCGAAGTCGGTGATCCGCCAGCGGCGATAACGATCGATGAGAATGTTCTCGGGCTTGAGGTCGCGGTGTACGATCCCCGCCGCATGTGCCGACGACAGACCCTCGAGCACCATCTCTACCGGCTCCGCGATCTCGCTCAGTGTGCGCGGACCGGATCGGGCGATCAGACTCGCCACCGATCCTTCCTCGGCCAGCTCCATCGTGTACCACGACAGATCGCCGCGGCTGTCCCAATCGTAGATTGGCACGATCGCCGGGTGCGCCAGCTGCGCGGCAAGCTTCGCTTCCCGCCAGAACGCGCCGACGGCGCGCCCGTCGACAGCGATGTGCGGATGCAGCACCTTGAGCGCGACTTCCCTCTCGAGAGAAAGATCTCGTGCGCGCCAGACGCGTCCGAAGCTCCCCGATCCGAGATCGGAGAGAACTTCGTAGTCGTCGCCCAGCGCCCACCGCACTCGTGATTCGTGGGTCAGCTCCGCGGAGGGTGCGCCATCCTCCGGCTCGGGCATGACGAAAGTGCTTCGGCTCACATATCCGCGGTCGGCGACGCGAAGGAACGCGGCGACGGAGTGGAACCGCTCCTCGGGATTCTGCAGGAGCGCGCGATCGATCGCCGTCGCGACGCTCGCCGGGCATTCGGGGCGCAGCAGCAGCACCGGCGGAATGTCCACGCTCGGCGGATCCTCACCTGTCAGCGCGGCGAAGCACATCGCGGCGAGCTGCCATTGATCGCTCGCCGGAGTCGGCGCCCACTCGCCCCCGATCCACTCCGGCGGCTCGGTCACCGCGACGCGCGCGCCGTCGGCAGTCATTCGCTCGCGGTTCGGACTCAGGCCAGGCGGAATGTCGCGGCGTGGAATCGCCCACTGCCACTCGAGCATCCAGAGTCTGCCGGTCGGCGTGACCCAGACCGTGTCCGCGCTGAGTCCTCCATGAGTCGTTCCGCTGTCATGCAGATACGAGAGGGTCGAGCCCGCTCCCCGGAGCACCTGGAGCACGTACGGGATCTCCGCTGTCCCGAGACGCGACAGATTCGACCGCGCCGATTCTCCGGTTATCCACCGCCTCAGATAACCGGGACCTCGCCTGGTCTCGCGTTGCGCCGTCCAGTAGTGGTAAGTCGTCGGGATCGACGGATGACTCCGATGCGCCAGGTGCTGCGCCTCGGAGTGCAGCCACGTCGTATGCGCCGGATTCGGGGCGGTGACCAGTGCCAGTGACCTGCCAAGTCCGTCGACCAGCTCCTGGTAGTAGCGCTGGTCGCCGACGAGACCTTCCTCGCCCCACTTCCATCCCGGCGGCAGCTGCCAACCGCTGATGTGTGAAGGCAGCGACGGCTGCAGTCGCATTCCTCCGGCAGGCGTCCGGCGCGGATCGCTCACGAAGCTGACTGGAGTGTCAACACCACGCGTGCGCCCTTGCCCTCTTCGCTCACGATCTCGATTGTCCCGCCCCACGACTCGAGCAGCCGGCGGCTGATCGCGAGGCCGAGGCCGCTCCCCGTCGTCCGGGTCGAGAAATGCGGCTCGAACACGCGCGGCAGATCCACCCGGTCGATTCCTGATCC
>JALYSZ010000063.1 GCA_030854525.1 Chloroflexota bacterium
CACCACCTCCGCCGGCACCGCCACCGCCACCACCACCACCACCTGAGAAGCCACTGCCTCCTTTGGATCCCGGCGTCGCCGCGATCGCCGAGCCGAGATTGGACGAGAACCCTTGCAGCGAAGACGAGAGCGCGTTCGCGTTGAAGTGGCCGGTTCCGGCGTACCACGACGCGGTTTGCGCCTCGACGTCGATGTCCTTGAATGCTCGAGCCCACTTCTCCACACAACCGAAGACGATCGCGTACGGCAAGTACTCGGAGAAGATGTTCTCGCGCTCGGCGAAGCGTTGACGCTCTTTTTCGGCGACCTCCATGTACTGGCGGAATCCGAGCGTTCGGCGGAGGAGCTCCGCGCCCGCCGCGGTCTTGGCGGGCATGACCCACGAGACCGGCAGCGCCACGACTCCCACGGCGGCGACGGCCATCCCGATGAGGCCTGCGCCGAGCGTGGTTCCGAGAAGCCAGGCCATCCCGGCACCCGCGACGATCACCAGCACGGCGAGTCCCACATAGCCGGTACGGACCTGGTCGGGCCGCGCAGGGAACCACTTCCGTTTCGCGGAGTCCGCGTAGAGGGACTCCTGTGCGGCGCGCAGCGACACGATGAAGTGTTCCCGGAGCTCCGAGACCTTGACCTCCTCCCGCCCCTTGAAGAGTCCATTCCATATGACGCGCTCGTAGAGCAACAGGTCGTTCGGCGCTTTCCCGGTCGATTGAAGCGTCCAGTCCTTGCCTTGGAACAGGCCGCTTTTCTTTTCGGTGATGGTCAGGTAGCCGCGGACCGCGAGGTCGATGATCGTCGCGGTGACATCCTTCTTGTCCGCGCTCTCGTCGAGGATCAAGCCGAGCTGTGCCGGACGAAGTTTGTCGGGTGGCCCGTATTCAGGGACGATCGTTTCGCGCTCGCGCTCATCGCGCCCCGCCGTGTACCAGCGCCAGAAGAGGGCCGCGAGGCCGGCGAGGAAGACAGCGACCGCGGCGCCGATCGCGGGCGCCGCATTCTCGGGCTGCGGTTCGAAATGCTGAGGGAGGGTCTTGCCGGACTCCTCGAGGATGGGCGCCGGCTCGGTGACAACGCCCTTCGCTAACGCCGCGACGATCGTCAGCTGCTCGCCCGTCAGGAGCGGGAGCGTCGTCGCGAAATCGGCGCGGTTCGCCTCCATCGTCGCGCGGCAGAGACCAGTCGATCCTCTCGGGCCTTGGTAGCATGTGATCTTCTGCAGGCCGCTCGGCACGTGCACCGTTGCGGTCACAGCGGTCATGGGGACCGGCCAGTTTCCGCCGTTCACGTTCCAGAAAAGCTCGTCGCGATCGGGGAATGTGTTCATGGCGCCGCCGACGTCGTACGCGATCTTGTAACTCCTGAGCCCGCTCACGGTCACATCGGGATCGCCGATCTTCACGACGGTGTTCGGGCCGCCCGCGCTGACGTCGTAGCGGACCGCGCGCCCCTGCCCGTCGGTCACCGATCGGACCGTCAGGCGATAGACCCGGACGTGGGTCTCGTCCCACTGATAGCGGTATGGGATCGTGCGGAAGATCCCGTGCTTTTGCAGGCCGCGGAAATCGACGTCGATGGTCTCGATGATGCGGAGCGAACCATCAGTCTGGATGGTGATATCGGACGCGAACCGCTGGACGATCCAGCCCTCATCCGCCGCGGACGCGCGCGCGCCGACCAAGCTGAGCGCGAGGACCGCGAGTCCGACGACCAGAAAGCGGTGCACCGCCAGATGTTCCTACAGGAAAGCAGAGAAGAGCGTCGCGAGCCCCAGGAAGGAGAGGAACCCGCCGACGTCAGTGAAGGTCGTCAACACGATCGACGATGACTGCGCAGGGTCGAACCCGAGAGCTTTCATGACCAGTGGGATCGCTGCGCCGGAGAGCCCCGCTACCACCATCGCGATGACCATTGCCAAGCCGATCACGAGCGTCAGCCCTGGCGACTGGCTCCAGAGAAAGACGCCGACCATCGTGGTCGCGGCGATTGCGAGACCGTTGAAGATGCCAACGCCAGCCTCCTTGGCGACGAGGCGTGGCCAGTGCCGGAGACTCACCTCGCGCAGCGCGATGCCGCGCATCGTCACCGCGAGCGCCTGCATGCCCGTGTTGCCCGACTGACCTGCGACGATCGGCATAAGGACGGCGAGCGCCGTGAATCGCGCGATGGTTCCCTCGAAGAGGCCTACCGTGAACGCGGCGAGGAAGGCGGTCGCGAGGTTGATCTCGAGCCACGGGAGCCGCTGGCGGACCGCGAAGGACACGCGCGACAGCGCGCGCTCTTCCTTGCTGACACCGGCCATCGTCTGCATGCTCATCGTCGCTTCAGCCTCGGCCGCGGCGGCGAGAGCGCGATACCGGATGACGCCGACGAGGCGCCGGTTGGCATCGATAACCGGCAGCGTCGCGACGCGCTGCTCGGTGAGGTAGTTCACGATCTCCTCGCGCGTCGCGGTCGCGTATACGCCGACCGGCTCCCCGCGCACGAGATCCTTGAGCTTCGTCTCGGGCGTCGAGGTCGCGATCTCTCCGAGCGGCACCGTGCCGACGAGACGGCCGGATGCATCGGTCAGGTAGATCGCACCCAGCTCCTTCTCCTTGAAGGTGCGCATCTTGCGAAGCGCGTCGTCGACGGTTGTGTCTGGCATGAACGCCGTGATACGCGGGTCCATGAGAGCGCCGGCGGTGTCGAAGGCGTACGTGAGGAGCTCGCGGACCTCCGACGCAAACCGGCGCGGGAGCCGGCTCAGCACCGCCTCGCGCTCGTTCGTGTCGAAGCTCGCCACGATCGGCGCCGCGCGTGACGGGTGCATCTGCCGGAGCGCGATTTTCGCCGCCTCCGCCGGTAGGTTGCGCACCACATCCGCGGCGACTCGCGGATTCAACCGCTCGAGCAGCTCGACCGCGGCCTCCGGGCCGGCGTCGTGGACGATGAGCGCGGTCTCGCGCGGCACGCGCTCGTCGAGGAACCGCGCGACCTCTTCGGGGTGGTGACGCAGGTACTCCGCGTTCAGGGCGCGGCGCGCCTCGAGCTCGCTGCTGGCGGGCGCCTCCGCCAGAGGAAGGGCGGCCTCGAGCGGGACCGACGCTATGGCTTCGCTCACGCCCGCAGTATCACCAAAGACCGAGCGTTAGACGGGTTCTAACGGGTGTCCGTGCGGCGCACCTCGATCTTTCCATCGGCTTCCCGGACCTCGTAATGGGGCTGGTCGAAGACCGCGGGGCCCCTCACCACGAGGCCGTCGCGGAGCCGGTAGCGCGAGCCATGACACTGACACTCGATCGCGTCGCCCACGATCTTGCCCTCCGAGAGGCTGCATCCCTGGTGCGCGCAGACGTCGTGCAGCGCGTCTACGGCATCGCCGCGGCGGACGACGACCAGGGTTTGCGCACCTGCCTTCGCCTTCACCGGCTTGTCCGCGGGCACCTCCGTCACATCGAGGGCGGCCCACTTCGTGCCGCCGCCGCGCCACGCGTGACGGTCGACCTGCGTTCCGAGGTTATAGACGAGCTCGCCTCCGACGTAGGCGCTGGTGATGACGATGAGGAACCCGATCACCGAGAGCCAGACCTCCGCAGGTGACGGCACCGCACCGAGCCGCATGAAAAACGACGCGACGTAAAAGACGAGCGCGACGAGCATGAGCGACGAGTGGACAGTGCCGAACTGCCGCGTCTTCCCCTCGAGATCGATGTAGTCCGCGTATCCAGCAAGGGCCGCGAGCAACATGAACACGATCCCGACCGCGATCGCCGCCGTCGCGGCGGCACGCTGCCCGGAGATATCGAGCACGAGCGCGACGACGTATGCGCCGATGGGCACGTCCGTGATCGCGGGATGCAGTGGATGGCCGAACCACACGCCGTTCAAGAAGTCTTTGATCGCCGGCACCGGCCGGTAGAGCGCACCGAAGATGGCGACGAAGAGCTTGCCGAGCGGATCCGCCCAGACGGCCTGCATCTCGAGGATCCGCAGGGTCACGCGATGCAGCACGGCGCGAGTCTAGATCGGTCTACCGCACGACGATGGAGCTCGCTCCGGCGCTGATCGTCACCGTGACGCGGTTGCTCGCGGCGGCATACCCGCTCGTCTCGATCGAGCTCCCGCATGCGATGCAGCCGCCGCCCCCGCCACCCGTGCCGAGCCTCGTGTTGTCGCTGCGAAGCGAGAGAAAACCGCCGGTCGTGGCGATCCGCGCCTCGACGCCATCAGGGACCACGATGGTGATGGTCGACGCACCGCCGTTCATTCGAATGTCCACGCTTCCGTTGGTCGGCTTTGGCAGAACGAACCGCATCGAAGACGCGCCGAGGTTCACGCGAGCGTCGGTCAGACGAACGTCCGAGAGGTCGATGTCAAACTCACCCGCACCGACGTTGATCGTGATGGACGTTGGCAGGTCGCTCGGTACCCGGATCTGGATATCGTCGGAGTCCGCCGGACGCAGGAATCCGCTGGAGACCTGGTCGAGCCGAACGTTCGCACGCGTCGTACCCGACACACGGACGCGGAGGTTGGGGTTGGCGCTGTGGGCGTCGACGAGGGCGGTGGCCCCGCCGGTCACGTGGTAGGAGCGGGTCGCGCCGGCGTTCAAGGAGAGCGCGAGCTCGGTCGCGTTGCCGCGCGGGACGGTCACGTCGGCGACCCCCGGACCGTCACCGTCGCTGAAGACGAAAATGCCGGGCGAAAGGTTCGGCGAGTAGGCGAGGAGCGCGAAACCGGTGGCGATCACGAGGATCTCGGCCGCGAGCGTCGGTAGCGGCCAGCGGCGCGCGAAGGCGATGTCGAGGCCAATGAGGATCAAGAGGAGCGGCCAGAGGCTGGCGATCGCGAGCCACGAGATCCCGGTGATGACACCGAAATTCGAGAACAGGAAGACGATCCCCAGCGCGATGAGGAGCAGGGGCCAGAAAACGCCCTGCCGCGCCCGCATCAGGAACGCACCCGCTGGAGGAGAAACAGAGCGCCGAGACCGATGAGGACCAACGGCCAGACATAGTTCCACTGGATGATCCGGAAGGCGCCCACGTTGCTCAGCAGGAAGACGACCCCGAGAGCGATGAGGAGATACCCCACGGCGGAGCGGCGCCGCTCAGCCTCGGCCTGCTGGACTGCTGGGTCGACAGGGGTGACACTCGTCGTTTGCGGTGTCGCGGTCGAGTCGGCTTCCACGCGTGCCGTGGTGTCAGTGCTCGCCGTCGATGGTGCCGCCTTTGTGAACGGTGCGGGCTGGCCCGGCTGCGGCATAAGGATGAGCAGGACGATGTACGCGAGGATGCCGACTCCTCCGACGAACGTCATGACTACAAACGCCACCCGGACAAGCGTCGGGTCCACTGCGAGGTATTCGGCGATGCCACCGCACACCCCCGAGATGACCCGGTTGGTGTTGCTGCGCTCAAGACGTGACTTCACGGACTCGCTCCCTTCGTTGCGCGTACTCATGCGCGATCGCGACCGCCAGCGCGGCGAGGGCTGCGATCGGAACGGTCGGTTGTGCGGCCAGGGCCAGCAGAGCACTTGCCGGGATCGCTACATGCGCGAGCGTTTGGATCGCCGCGGCGAACAGATCGAACGCGACCGTAGGCGCGACAGCAGGCAGGGCCATGAGGACGAGCGACACCAGCGCCGCTCCGGCGAGCCCGGCGAGAAGGGTGGACACGATCGAAGCGGCCACGAATGCGGGGCGGGTTAGCTCGGCCCGTGCGGCGATCGCCGCGACGTCTACGCGCGGTGGTAGCTCGGCCGCGTCGAGCCGCAGAGCGCGACGCAGCCGCGTCTCGTCGAACAGATCCTCGTGCTGTTGGTCGTTTCTCATCGCCCGGCCTCCAGAGCGCCGCGCAAGAGTGCGCGCCCGCGCAGCAGCTGCACGCCGACGGTCGAGGCGGGCCGGCCGGTGACCTGGGCAATCTCCTCGACGCTGAGCTCATTGAAGTACCGGAGCACGATCACGACGCGATAGAGCTCGGGAAGCACGCTGACCGCGGCGCGAATCCGGGTGCGGTCCTCACGCGCGACGGACTCGGCATCGGGCGCGGTCGTCGGATCGGCGACCGTGCTCGCCTCCTCCACGTCAACGCGGCGCCGAAGGTCGCGCCCTCGCTTTCGAACATACGAGATCGCCTCGTTCGTCGCGATCCGCAAGAGCCAGTGCCGAAGTGGACGCTTCTGGTCGTACCGGTCGAACGCCCGGTAGGCCTTGAGAAAGGTCGAGCTCGTGACGTCGAGCGCAGCATCGCGGTCGCCCGTGATGCGCAGCGCGACACCGAAGACCTCGTCCTGATGCTCGCGGACACCATCCGCAAACGTCACCGGCGTCGCCGTCGCCGTCACCGGAAAGCCAAGTTGCAGGGCGACACTCGCGGCCATTCCCCCTCTGTACGCCCGAGCGCAAGGTCCTATTTCATCAGCGTTTCGAGCACGGCCTGGGCCCTGGCGGGAATGCTCAGCGTTTTGTCGCGGGAAGTTCTCCCCCGCTCGAGCTGAACCTCAGCCACCCCGACGCCGAGCGCCGAGGCCAGGAGAGCTTGCGCCGCTCTGTTCGCCTCGCCCCCTTCAGGAGCGGCTGAAACGCGGAGAACGAGGCGGACGGCTCGCGCGACGTCGATGCGCTCACTGCGGGACCGCGGAACGACGCGGACCGGAACGATGAGACGCTCCGGCACCCCTCAGATCGCCGGGGGAAGGACGCGCAGGAGGAGGCTCGACACCAGCTGAATCACGAGAAGCGCGATGAACGGCGAGAAGTCGATCCCTCCGAGGAACGGCATCGCGCGGCGGATCGGGGCGAGGATTGGCTCGCTCACGCCGATGACGAAGTCCCCGAGGCCAAACGGCAGGCGCGCGTTCGGGATCCACGAGAGGATGACGCGGACGAAGATCGCAAGCGTCAGCGCTCCCGCGAGCACGTTGATGAACGCCTCGACGAAGACGATCAAGAGGCACGTGGTGCACACGGGCCGCTACACGTCCAGCTTGTACCGCGACGGCGTCGGCCCCGTCTGCCCCTGATAAGACGAGCCGAGCTCGGGCGAGCCGTACGGATGCTCCGCTGGGCTCGAGAGCGGGAAGAACGAGAGCTGGCCGATCCGCATCCCCGCGTACAGGGTGATCGGGATCGTGTTCACGTTCGAGAGCTCAAGCGTGATGTGGCCGTCCCACGCCGGGTCGATGAACCCGGCGGTGCTGTGAATGAGCAGCCCGAGCCGGCCGAGGGAGCTCTTTCCCTCTACCCGCGACACCATGTCGTCCGGGAGGCGGATGCGCTCGCGCGTCGAGCCGAGGACGAATTCGTTCGGGTGAAGGATGAACGGCGTCTTCGGCGGGACTTGGACGAGCTCGGTGATGTCGTCGAGCGGGCGCGCGAGATCGATGAACGCGTGGCGGCTCGAGCGGAAGACGCGGAAGCGGTGGTCGAGGCGAATGTCGATCGAGGCAGGCTGCACGCATTTCGGGTCGAAGGGATCGATCCCGATGCGGCCGGCATCGATGGCCGCGCGGATGTCACGGTCGGACAGGACCACCGCGACCGAGTATGCCGGGCTTCGGGCCGGCCAGCGCGAACACGGCCTCGCGCAGCTCGCGCCATGTGCGCACGATGCGTTCCGCATCGGGCAGGCGCGAACGGGAAAAGCCCCAGAGGACCTGGATGGTGTGCGCGCCCGCTGCCCGACCCATTGCAAGATCCGCCGGGCTGTCGCCGATAACGACGGTCTCGTCGGGTGAGACGCCGAGACGGGTCATCGCGTACTGAGCCAGGTCCGGCGCGGGCTTGGGCCGCGGCGCCGAATCGCCGCCGAGATACACGTCGATGTCCTTCTTGATCCCGAGGCCTCGCAGGATCCGCTCGCAGTCGGCGGCCCGCTTACCGGTGACCGTCGCCTGCAGCAGTCCGATGGCGTGGAAATCGCGCAATGTCGTCCGCGCGCCGCGGTACAGGCGCGTCGCGGGGATCGCCACGGCGTCGTACAGCATGCGGTACTCACTGCGATAGCGCTCCACGTCGGCGGCGCCGATGTCGGGCCACACGAGCCGGAACATGGCGTCGAGCGGGAGGCCGGTGAGCTCGCCGACCCTCTCGTACGGGAGCGGTGGACCGCCGTGTGCCGCGATGACCGAGTTCATCGTCTCGACGACGAGATGCACGCTGTCGGTCAGCGTGCCGTCGAGATCCCAGAGGACCGCGCGGAGGTGACTACCGGCGACGGCGGCGTGACTGGCCGACGACAACGGGCTCGCCGATAGGCAGCGTGATCTGCTCCGCGACGCGGCGATCGCGCGCCTCTTGGCGGATGCGCACGAGCGAAGCGAGCTCGTCATAGAGGGCGTCGATATCCTCGAGACGCGAATAGACGATCTTGAAGCGCAGATACGAGAGCGGGTCGCGCTCGGCCAGCCGCTCGAGCACCATCTCGCCGATTCGTCCGGAAGCTATCTCGGAAGCGCCGCTCTGCCGGACGCTCCCCTCGAGCTCATCGATCAGCCGGTCGATTTCGTCGCTCGCGAGGGCCTTCGATGCGGCCTTGCCGATCGCGCTCGCGAGCTTGCGGCGGTCGAATTCCTGGCGACTGCCGTCCCGTTTCAGGACCTGGATGCGGGCGGACTCGCTCCGCTCGAAGGTGGTGAAACGCTCCTCGCATCGGTCGCAGACACGACGGCGGCGGATCGAGTCGCCGTCCTCAGCCTCCCGCGAGTCGATGACGCGCGTGTCGGGATTGCCGCATGCGGGGCACTTCACCAACACAAGATATGGGACAGGGTGCTACCAAATCTAGTGGTGGGAGGGAGAACGTGGGCTCGCCGCCGACGCACGTGAGGGGGCGCGGGGGCAAGCCCCCGCAATTGAGAGGACGATCCGCCGCTCAGCTCACCGGCGTCTCAGAAAGCTGGGTACCTCGAGGTCGTCGGCGTCGTATTTCCGTGACTCTTCAGGCTTGGGATGTGGTGTCGTAATCGCCGGCGCGACGGCGGGCGCCACCGAGGCTCGGTGTTCCATCGAGGGGGCTTGACGCTTGTACATCGGTCCCTCGAGCTTGCGGATCGCGCGAGCCTGCTCGAATGCGGTCGCGATGACGGAGATCTTGACCTCGCCGCCCATGCGCTCGTCGATGACCGCGCCGAAGATGATGTTCGCCTCCGGGTCGGCCGCCGCGTGGATGATCTCAGCGGCCTCGTTGACCTCGAACAGGGTCAGGTCCGGACCACCGGTGATCGTGAAGAGGACGCCGCGCGCGCCGTCGATCGACTGCTCGAGCAGCGGCGACATGATCGCCTGCCGCGCGGCGTCCGCGGCGCGCGACTCACCGGAACCATGTCCAATACCCATGAGGGCAGAGCCGGCGTTGGTCATGATCGTCTTCACATCCGCGAAGTCGAGATTGATGAGACCCGGCACGGTGATGAGGTCGCTGATGCCCTGGACGCCTTGCCGGAGGACGTCATCGACGATGCGGAACGCGTCGACCATGCTCGTCTTCTTCTCGACGACCTGGAGAAGACGGTCGTTGGGGATCGTGATCAGAGTGTCGACCTTGTCGACGAGCTCGGCGATGCCCTGCTCGGCGAGAAGGCGACGTTTCGCGCCTTCGAAGCTGAAGGGCTTCGTCACGACGGCAACGGTCAGAGCCCCCACGTCCTTCGCGATCTCGGCGATGATCGGGGCGGCGCCGGTGCCGGTCCCGCCACCCATACCGGCGGTCACGAACACCATGTCCGCTTCCTTCAGGGCCTCGTACAGCTTCTCGCTGTCGTCCTCGGCGGACTTGCGCCCGACCACAGGGTCGGCGCCCGAACCAAGGCCTTTTGTGACCTTGTCGCCGATGCGGAGCTTGTGCGGGGCGTCGGAAAGAAGGAGTGCCTGAGCGTCCGTGTTCACCGCGATGAACTCGACGCCGAGGAGCTCGGCGCGGATCATCCGATTCACGGCGTTCGAACCGCCGCCGCCGACGCCGACGACCTTAATGAGCGCGAAGTTCTCGATGTCGCTTCGGAGGGGCATGGGTAAGCCTCCATGATGTCCATGCCGCTGCCCCTCCCCTAGCGGTGCGCTCATGGCTATTCAGTTCGCGCGCTGACTATAGTCCGCAAACTCAACGTTTGGCGAGCGGC
>JALYSZ010000075.1 GCA_030854525.1 Chloroflexota bacterium
GACGAGCCGTCCCTCGGCCTCGCCCCTCTCCTGATCGCGCGGATCCGCGACGCCATCGCCCAGATCAACCGGGAGGGCACCGCGGTCCTCCTCGTCGAGCAGAACGCCGCGCTCGCACTGTCCCTCGCGTCGCACGGGTACATCCTCGAAGTGGGCAAGGTCGTGATGGACCGCCCGGCCGACGTCTTGGCGCGGGACGAGGACGTGCGCGAGTTCTACTTCGGGTTCACCGCGGGCCAGCGCCGCTCGTACCGCGAGGTCAAGCACTACCGGCGCAAGAAGCGCTGGCTGAGCTAGGGATGCCACCGCTGCTGCAAGTCCAGGGACTCACGCTCGCGTTCAGCGGCCTCGTCGCGCTCGACGACGTTTCGTTCGAGGTGCGCGAGGGCGAGCTGCTCGCGATCATCGGTCCGAACGGCGCGGGCAAGACGTCGATCTTCAACTGTCTGAACGGCGTCTACCGGCCGAAGGCGGGGCGCATGCGCTTCCTGGACCGCGATCTCGGAGGGATGCGACCCCACGAGATCGCGCGGCTCGGCGTCGCGCGTGTCTTCCAGAACATCGAGCTCTTCCAGCACATGACCGTCGCGGACAACCTCATGCTGGGCCGGCACCACCTCATGCGCGCAGGCCTCGTCTCGGGCGCACTGTGGATCGGCCCAGCCCAGCGCGAGGAGGTGCGTCACCGCCGCCGCGTCGAAGAGGTGATCGACTTCCTCGAGATGGAGTCGATCCGCGGCAACGCGGTCGGCGCTCTGCCCTACGGCCTGCAGAAGCGCGTGCAGCTGGGCCGCGCGCTCGCCATGGAGCCGAAGCTCATGCTGCTCGACGAGCCGGTCGCGGGCATGAACCTCGAGGAGACCGAGGACATCGCCCGCTTCATCCTCGACGTAAAGGAGGAGCTCGGCGTCACGCAGATCCTCGTCGACCACGACATGGGGGTCGTCCTCGACATCGCCGACCGTGTCGTCGTCCTCGACTTCGGCCGCAAGATCGCTGAAGGGACGCCGGAGGAGATCAGGACGAATCCCGACGTGGCGCGCGCGTACCTCGGCCAACCGCTTACGGCGGTCGCAGGCTGATGGCCACGACGCTCGACACGTTTCCGGCTGCCTTCCGCCGGCGCTGCCGCGAGAGCGCGGATCACGTCGCGCTCCGCGAGAAGCGCCTGGGAATCTGGCGCGAGCACACCTGGGCCGACTACTACTCGCGGGCGCGCGCGTTCGGGCTCGGCCTTGTCGCGCTCGGCCTCAAGGCCGGCGATCGCGTTGCGATCCAATCGGAGGACCGGCCGGAGTGGCTCTTCTCGGAGATCGGCGCGATCTGCGTCGGTGCCACGTCGATGGGCGTCTACTCGACGAGCCCGCCTGCCGAGGTCGAGTACCTGCTCGCGCACTCCGGGGCACGCTTCATGGTCGCCGAGGACCAGGAGCAGGTGGACAAGGCGCTCTGCGTCGCCGACAAGTGTTCCGCGCTCGAGCGGATCATCTACATCGATCCCAAGGGACTGCGCGGCTACAGCGACCGCCGACTTCTCGCATACGAGGAGGTCGAGCGGCTGGGGCGAGAGGTGGACCCCGAGCGCTTCGAGCGCCTGATCGACGAGCGCACCTTCGACGAGACCCCGATGCTCGTCTACACCTCGGGCACGACGGGGCCACCTAAGGGCGCGATGCTCTCGGGCGCGAACCTCGCTCACGCGGTCGTGATCGCGGGAGAGCACTTTCCCGCGAAGACCGACGACCGTGTCCTCTCGTACCTGCCCCTCTGCCACGTCGCCGAGAAGCTCTTCAGCATCCACATCCCGATCGCGACGGGCGCGTCCGCGAACTTCGCCGAGAGCGTCGACACCGTCCCGCAGAACCTGCGCGAGGTGAAGCCGACCATCTTCCTCGGCGTCCCGCGGATCTGGGAGAAGATCGCCGCTGGCGTCGCGATCCGCGCGCGCGACGCCGACCCGCTGAAACGGCTCTTCTTCCGCATCTGGCTCGCGGTCGGCCGGCGCCTTGCCGACGTGTGGCTCCGGAACCGCGGGCGCTACCCCTTTCCCTGGAACCTCGTCTATTTCACCGGCTGGCTCCTCTTCTATGGGCCGCTCCAGGAGAAACTCGGCCTCTCGCGCTGCCACCTCCCGGTGAGCGGCGCGGCACCTATCGCTCCGGAGGTGCTGCGCTTCTTTCACTCCATCGGGATCCACATCCGCGAGGCCTGGGGCATGACCGAGAACGCGGCCATCGGCATCATCACGCGACCTGACGACGTGGTGATCGGCGCCGTGGGCACCCCGACCCTCCAGTCCGAAGTCCGCATCGCCGACGACGGCGAGATTCTGTTCCGCAGCCCCTGCGTATTCACCGGGTACTACCACGATCCGGAGGCCACGCGGCGCGCGCTCGAGGACGGCTGGCTGCACACCGGCGACGTCGGCGAAATCGACGGGCAACAGCATGTGCGGATCACCGACCGCAAGAAGGACCTGATCATCACGGCGGGCGGCAAGAACATCGCGCCGAGTGAGATCGAGAACCGGCTCAAGGCCTCGCCGTACATCCGCGAGGCGTGCATCGTCGGCGACCGGCGCTCGTACCTTGTCGCGCTCATCGGCGTGGAGCGCGACACGGTCGCCGACTGGGCCATGCGCAAGCGGATCGCCTTCACCACCTACCACGACCTGACCGCGAAGCAGGAGGTCGTCGAGCTCGTCACCGACGAGGTCCGGCGCGTGAACCGCGATCTCGCGTTGGTCGAGCAGATCAAGAAGTTCCGCTTGCTGCCGAAGGAGCTCGACCACGAGGGCGGCGAGCTCACCGCGACCCAGAAGGTGAAGCGGAGGACGCTCGAGGAATCCTTCCGCGAGCTCATCGACGAGATGTACGGCGCGCGAGCATGACCGACTTCCTTCAGCTCGCGATCCAGGGCATCGCGCTCGGTGCGATCTACGCGCTCATCGCGCTCGGCTTCGTCATCGTCTACAAGGCCACGCAGGTCATCAACTTCGCGCAGGGCGAGCTCGTCCTGCTCGGCGCGTACCTCGTCTACGCGTTCAACCAGACCGCACTGCCGTTCGCCTTGTCCGTCGCGCTCGCGGTCGTCGTCATGGCGGGCGTCGGCTGGGGCATCGAGCGGACGATCCTGCGCCGTATGGTCGGAAAACCCGTCTTCGCCGTCGTGATGATCACGATCGGCCTCGCCATCGTCATCCGCCAGATCGTTGCGGCGGTGTGGGGATTCGACGACGTCCTGCTCGGCGAGCCCTGGGCGGCCGCGCGCGTCCAGGTGGGCGAGCTCGGCGTCAACGTGACTTCTCTCGTCACCATCGCGGCCGCCGGCGCGCTGATGGTGCTGTTCTTCGTCTTCTTCCGCTTCACGCGTGCGGGGATCGGCATGCGCGCGACGGCGATCGATCAGGAGGCCGCGCTCGCGGTGGGCATCCCCGTGCGCGGTGTGTTCGCGCAGGCGTGGATGATCGCCGGCGCGGTCGCGGCGATCGCGGGCGTCCTCCTCGTCGCGTTCCCGGCGACGCTCCATCCCGGCGTCGGCTTCACTGCGCTGCGCGCGTTCCCCGCGGCCATCGTCGGTGGGCTCGACTCGGTGGGTGGCGCGGTCATCGGCGGGATCCTGGTGGGCCTCGTCGAGGTGCTGGTGCAGGGGTACCAGCCGCAGGTCGCGCCGTGGCTCGGCAACAAC
>JALYSZ010000089.1 GCA_030854525.1 Chloroflexota bacterium
GGAGCGAGCTCACAAGGCGCCTCGCCGACGATGGCGATGCGCATCCTTTAGCCGCTCGCGGCTGGTTTGATGCGCGTGATGCGGTCCTCGGGATACGGGATGCGCTCGTGGTACACGCCGAGGAGGAGCTCGCAGAAGGCATCCTTGATGCGCTCGACGTCGCGGAAGGTGAGGTCGCATTCGTCGAGCTGCCCGTCGCTGACGCGCTCGTCGATGATCCGATCGACCATCGCGCGAATCGTCTCGGGATTCTTCTCGCTGAGCGAGCGGACCGACGCCTCGGTGCCATCGGCGAGCATGACGATCCCGGCCTCCTTGCTCTGCGGCCGGGGGCCGGGATACCGGAACGAGCGCTCGTCGGGTGCTTGGCCGCGTTGCTGCGCGATCTGGAAGAAATACTTCACGACGCTCGTCCCGTGATGGCCGGGGACCATCTCGCGGATCCGCGCCGGCAGGCGGTAGCGATCGGCGAGTGCGAGACCGTCCTTGACGTGGGCGGCCACGATGCCGGCCGACACGAGCGGGTCGAGCTCGTCGTGCGGATTCTGGCCCGTCTGGTTTTCGATGAACGCGGTCGGGTTCCGCATCTTGCCGATGTCGTGGTAATACGCACCGACTCGTGCGACGAGCGGATCGGCTCCGATCACCTCGGCGGCGCGCTCCGCGAGGTTCCCGACGAGAAGCGAGTGGTGATACGTGCCGGGCGTTCGCAGCAACAGCTGCCGTAGGAGCGGATGGTTCGGGTCGCCGAGCTCGCGCAGCTCGAACACGGTGGAGATCCCGAAGACGTGGCCGAGGATCGCCATTCCCGCGAACGCGAGCAGACCCGAGCCGAGCCCGCTCACCAGAGCACCGGCGAGAAGCTGCGCGACTCCGAGAGGATCGGCCGCGCGGTTCACGAGGACGAACGAGAGGATGACCCCGACGGCGCCCGCTGCGACGGCGACGGCCCCGACCGCGAACTCGCGTGCGGTCGTCGCGCGGCGGACCGCGGCCATCCCGAGGAGCGCGGGCACGAGGACGTACGCAACGTGCTCGACCTGACTCGACATGATGCCGACGTGGAGCGCGCCCGCGATTTGCGTGGCGAGCGCGGTCCGCCCCCCGACGAGGACGGTGAGCATCATTGCGATGGCGGCGAATGGCGCGAAGTACACGGCGATGGTGTGCCCGGGCACGAGGGCACGGCCGGTCGCCGTCAGCGCGACGAGAGACAGAATGACGAGGATCATCTTGCGGTCTTCGAGCCAGGCCTCGGTGGCGTACCGTTCGAGGAACAGCGCGAGGACACCGGCGATGAGGCCGGCCCAGAGCAGCAGTCCGATCGCGCCTCGCCAATCGTTCCCCTCGTTCGCGAGCCCGAGCGCGCGAAGCTTCTCGACCTCGAGGCCGGTCACGACCTCGCCGTCGCGGACGACCACCTCACCCGCGGTTACCTGCACCTGCACCGGCGTCACACCGCTTCGCGCGTCCTGCTGCGCGAGGTTCGTGGCCAGCTGATCGACCTTTACGTTCACGTCGAGGCTCTGTTTGAGAATCTCCGCCCCCGCGCGCTTCTGGCGGTCGGTCCAACCGGCCGGAAGCGCCTTCACCGCATCGGCCTTCACGGCATCGAGTTGCTCGGCACGGATGCCCTGCGCGTACAGGGTCCGCAGCGCGCTGTCGAGCCCCGCCGCGACCTGATCCCACTCCGGTTGCGTCATGTCCACGATGTCCGTGGCGATCCCCGGTGTGAGCGCGACCTCCGGAAGACGCGTCAGCGCGGCGATCTTCTGGTCCCGGCCAGGCGCCGCGTCGCCGCGGATCCGCCCGATCGCGCTTATCACGCTGGCGACTCGCGTACTCGCGCTCGCGACAACGGCCGGGTCCGTCGCGAACTGCTTCTGCACAGCCGCCTCGGCCTTGTTGCGCTCTGCCTCGGTGAGGGACTCGGATACGAACGAAACGCTTCGTGGCGCGCGAATCGCGCGGTCCGCGACGGCGCCGACGCTATATGTGACTGTCGCCGGCGGGGCTATCAGGAGCGCCACCGCGGTGAGCACCCCGGCGATGACGACGAACGCCGTCGCCCGCGCACGCGAGTCGGTGCGCACGGCCGCACGCAGCCGCGCGAATCGCGGATCGCTCACCTGAAGTCGCCGGATCATTTCGGGGAGTTCCCTTTTTCGAAACGATCGTACGCCCGGACGATCCGTGCCACGAGCTCGTGCCGGATCACGTCGCGGTCGTTGAAATCGACCATCGCGATGCCCTCAACGTCGCGGAGGATCTCGCGCGCCAGCACCAGTCCACTCTTGTCCCGGGCGAGGTCGATCTGCGTGACGTCGCCGGTGACGACGGCCTGCGAGCCGAACCCGAGACGCGTGAGGAACATCTTCATCTGCGCGGCCGTCGTGTTCTGCGCCTCGTCGAGAATGATGAAAGCCTCATTAAGCGAGCGGCCACGCATGTACCCCAGGGGCGCGACCTCGATCTCGCCGCGCTCCGTCGCGCGCGCGAAGCGCTCCGGCGGCATGAGCTCGTAGAGCGCGTCGTACAGCGGTCGGAGATACGGGTCGATCTTTTCCTGCAGATCGCCGGGCAGGAATCCGAGCCGCTCCCCAGCCTCCACCGCCGGCCGCGTGAGGATGAGCCGGCTGACTCTTCGGTCGCGCAGCGCGGCGACACCCATCGCGACGGCCAAGTACGACTTCCCGGTGCCCGCAGGACCTACCGCGAACACGAGGTCGTGCTTGCGGATCGCCTCGATGTACGCGCGCTGGTTCTCCGACTGCGGTGAGATCCGCTTGCCGCGAACCGTCGTTGCGACGACCTCGCGCATTTCCGCAGGCGCCGCGACCGGCGCGTCTTTGGCATCGCCGATGAGCCGCTCCAGTGCGGGCTTGCGCAGCGACTGGTCGCGTCCGGAAAGAGTGCGCATCGCGCCGACGAGATCGCCGACGCGCGCGACCGCCGGCGCCTCACCGCTGATGCGGAGCTCGGCACCGCGCGACACGATCTTCACGCCGAACTCGCGCTCGATGCGGTCGATATTGGCCTCGTTGTCGCCGGCGACGAACATCATCTCGTCTGGGTCGGGGATGAGGATGGTGATCTGCGAACCCGCAGGGCTCACGACGCCCGCTCCTTCAGGAGAGCCACGACGACGCCCGAGACAGCCTTGCCGTCGGCGCGCCCTTTCGTTTCGGCAATGACCTTCGGCATCACGAGCTTGGTGTCCTGCGGACCCTTCGCTCCGGTCTCGGTGATGACACGGCTCGCGATCTCGCGGATCTTCGCCTCGTCGAGTTGTTCGGGTAGATACGCGCTTATGAGCCCCAGCTCTTTCTCCTCTTTCTGCACGAGGTCGGGCCGTTCGCCCTTGCGAAACGCCTCGATCGAATCGCGGCGCATCTTCGCCTGCTTCGTGAGTACGTCGGTGACCGCGACATCGTCGAGGTCACCGGGTTTGTTCTGTGCGAGCCACGCCTGGCGCGCGGTCTCGTCTTTGCCCTCGGCAACGAGCTTGTCCACCGCTGCGCCGAGCCGCGCCTTCTCCTCGGTCTGTATCGCGGCAAGGAGAAAGCGCACGGTGTCACGACGCAGGGTCTCGCCCGAGCGCATTGCGGCCTTGAGATCGCTCTCGAGCCGCTGCTTCAATTGCGCGCTTATGCGCCTAGCTCCGGGTCAGCGCTTGCGGCGCTTCGCTTCCTTGCGCTTGCGCCGTGCTGCAGGCCTCTCGTAAAACTCGCGGCGGCGGGCCTCCGCGAGGATCCCGGCCTGCTGGATCTTCTTGTTGAATCGGCGAAGCGCTGCCTCAAAAGACTCGCCTTCACCAATGATCACTTCGGACAACGGTTACTGGTCACCCCGCCTTCTTTTCAAAAGGAAACCGGCCCCGCAGAGGCCGGACATCCGAATGATAGTGTGAGTCGTGGCTCGGTAAAGATGCGCATATTTACCGGGTTGCCGATCTGCGTCCGTAGGCTAGCCGCGTGATCGACGCGTTCGCGATCGCGCTGTCCTACCTCCTCGCGTCAGTCTCCTTCCCGTACTGGATCGCACGCTCGAAAGGGATCGACCTGCGCGCGTTCGGCTCGCGGAAGCTCGGTGGGTCGAACCTCGCGAAGGCCGTGACGCCGCTCCACGGCATCGCCGGGGGGCTTCTCGACGGCGCGAAAGGCTTCGCCGCGGTGGTGATCACGCTCGCGCTCGGCTTTCCGCTGGAGACGCAGCTCCTCTGCGGCCTCGCGGCGATCGCCGGTCAGATGTGGCCCGTGTTTCACCAGTTCGATGGCGGGAGAGCCAACGCGACCGCATGGGGCTTCCAGCTCGCTAGCGACTTCATCGCCTTCTTCATCGCGTGGATACCCGTGATCGTCGCCGCGGTGCTCCGCATCACCGTGCGCCCACGGCCGAAGCGACTGCTGCCCCTAGCGAATCTGCTCTCGTACGCGGTCTTCCCCGCGGTGATCTGGGAGCAGGAGGGCACCACACCCACCGTTCTCGCGGGGATCGCCGCACTCGTGCTCGTAGTCGTTCGACGTCTGACCGCACGCATCGATGAAGACCTCGCGACAGGCGCACCCGCCGCAAAGGTCATCCTGAACCGCGTGCTTTTCGACCGGAGCGAGCTCCAGGAACGCGGGCTCGTGGCGATCACCTAGCTGTCCAGCGCTGCCATCACCTGTGCGACCGCGGCGATCGCCGCGGTCTCGCTTCGCAGATTGCGCGGCCCGAGCGACACGGTGGTCGCCCCGTGCTCCCGTGCCAGCACGATTTCCTCGATCGCCAGCCCACCTTCGGGCCCGATCACCAGCGATAGCTGGCACTCATTCGGAACCGCGTCTCGCAACTTGGTGAGCACCTCGCTCTCCCACGCAACCAATACGGGCGCGTCCAAGGCGTCGAAGAGTCGATCCCAACCGCGGGGCTCGTCGATCGTGGGAACGCGGCCGCGCCGCGCCGTCTCGGCCGCCTCGCGAGCGACCCGCGTCCAGCGCTGTCGCTTCGCGTCCGGCAGCGACCGCACGATCGAGCGGGTCGAGACGAAAGGTACGATCCGCGAGACACCGAGCTGCGTCACGGCCTCGATCACTTCCTCGGTGCGGTCCCCGCGCAGAATCGGCAGCGCGAGCGTCAGATGTACCCGCGGCTCGGCGTCTACCGGGCGCTTTGAGATGCAGCGACCTCGCACCTGATCCGCGTCGACGCTCTCGATGACGACCACTGACTCGACACCGTTCCGCACTAGCATGATCTGCTCGCCGGCCACCAGACGAAGGACGTTCGCTATCTGATGCGCCTGATCGCCACGGAGAACGACCTCTTCGCCGATGTCCCCCTCGACGAAGAAACGGTGGGTCATCCCACTAGGGATGAGCCGGTCGTCAAGCCGTCATCACGAGCCGGACCCAGTCGGAGCGCTCGTCGCGGTCCACGACTCCGAGACCCTGCGCCACGAACGCGGAGAGCACGTCGCGCTCGGCCTGCGTCGTGATGCCGGCCGCCACGAGCGACCCGGACGTCCGAAGACGCGCGCGCAGGTGCGGCGCGACTTGCACGAGGACCGGCCCGACCAGATTCGCGAGCACCACGTCGAAGGCGCCGTCGACGTCCGCGGCCGATCCCGGTCGCGCGTCGACAGCGACGCCGTTCGCCTCCGCGTTCTCCTTCGCGGCGCGCACCGCGAGCGGATCGGTGTCGACGCCGACGACCTCCCGCGCGCCACGCTTGGCGGCCGCGATGGCGAGGATGCCGGAACCGGTGCCGACATCCAGGACGCGAAGCCCCTCCAGGTCGAGGTACGAGACCGCCTCGAGGCATTGCTGGGTCGTCGGGTGGAGACCGGTACCGAACGCCATCCCTGGATCGAGCGCGATGGTGATCGCGCCTTCCTCCTGCGCGTCGGACCAGGTCGGCCGGACGAGGAACCTGCCGACGTGGATCGGCGTCACCGTCGCCTTCCATGCCTCGAGCCAGTCCTCATCGTCGACCGCGCGGACCGCGAGCTCGCCGATCGGTCCGAGCCCGAACGCCTGCAGATGGCCGAGTGCGTCGCGCGCGTCGGCGACCTTCGCGAAGGCATCGACGTCCTCGACGAGGTACGCCTTGACGGTGTGATCCGCGCCGCCGCGAGGCGAGAGGGGAAGCTCGACGGCGATGCCGTTGTGCCCATAACGACTCAGGATCTCGCTCACCGCTTCGACCGCCTCCGCGTGGGCGGGGACGGCGATCTCGAGCCAGCGGGGATGAGCGCCCGCCGTGCTAGCTGCCACCCATCGCGTCTTTGATGCGCCCAAAGAAGTCCTGCGTGTCTCCGTCCTGCGACGTCGGACCCTCGAGGTCGCGGAGCTGCCCGTACAAACGGCGCTGGTCCTTCGTCAGCGTGCGCGGGACGACCACGTCGAGATACACGAGCTGATCGCCCCGGCCCGAGCTTCCGAGATGAGGCACGCCCTTGCCGCGGACCCGGACCATCTGGCCGTGCTGCGCGCCGGCGGGGACGCGCACTTTCGTTTCCGCGCCTTCGATCGTCGGCACGTTGATCTCGTCGCCAAGCGCGGCCTGCGACGGTGAAAGCCGCGCGAGATGTACGAGGTCGTCGCCCTCGCGGCGGAAGAGCTGGTGCTCCTTGAGACGGATGAGGACGTAGAGATCGCCGGTGGGTCCGCCGCGCATGCCGGCCTCGCCCTCGCCCGCCACGCGCAGCTGCTGGCCGTCGTCGATACCGGCGGGGATCGTGAGTCCGATCTCGCGGTCCTTACGCTCGCGGCCTTCGCCGCGGCAATGAGTGCACTGCTTGTCGACGGTCTTCCCCGCTCCGCCGCAGCGGGGGCAGGTGGAGACGTTCACGAAGCGCCCGAACACAGACTGCTGCACCTGCCGCACCTCGCCGCGACCGTTGCATGCCGAGCAGGTCGAGGTCGACGTGCCCGGCTCCGCACCGCTTCCGTGGCAACGCTCGCAGGTCTCGAGACGCGGGACCGTGATGACTCGCTCGCGGCCCTGTACGGCGTCGAGCAGGTCGATCTCGATCTCCATGCGAAGATCGGCCCCCCGCATGGGGCCGCGCGCCTCGCGGCGGCGTAGGTCACCGCCGAAGAAGGTCTCGAAGAGATCGCCGATACCGAAGTCGCCGAGCCCGCCGGTCGCGGACCCGAACATGTCGTAGCGCTGCCGGCGCTGCGGGTCGGTGAGTACCTCGTAGGCCTCGGTGATCGCCTTGAAGCGCTCCGCGGCGTCAGACGCGCTGTTCACGTCCGGGTGGTACTGGCGCGCGAGCTTCCGGTAGGCGCTCCGAATCTGCTCGTCCGTCGCCGAGCGTTGGACGCCGAGTAGCACGTAGTAATCGGTCTGTGTAGCCATCCCTGTCATTATCCCGGGCGATGGAGGCGGTCTTCCGTATCGGTGTGCAATGGCTTCACGTAACGGCCGGTGTTCTGTGGATCGGTGGCGGCTTCTACACGATCCTGGTACAGCTGCCGGCGCTCCTCGCGACGCCGCCAGCTGTGCGGGGCGCCATCATGCCGAGCCTTGTTCCCAGGCAGTTCAGGTACATCTTCCGCGTCGCGGAGCTCACGATCCTGACCGGCCTGCTCAATCTGTTCGTGTCGGGGCGCGCGCAGGAGCTCACGCGGCTCGATACGCGTTGGTCGTGGGTGATCCTCGCCGGGATCATCCTCGCGGTCGGGGTCTACGCGATGACACGCGCGACGATCGCGCGGTGGGCCTATCGACTAGTCGAGATCGGTCCGCTCGCGGCGGGCGGTGATGCTGCGGCTGCCGCCCAGATGCCTCTTTTGGCCGCGCGGATCCGCCAGTTCGGCTACATCCAGCTGGCGATCGGCGCGCTCATCCTCCTCGCCATGGTGGCCGCCCGCTTCAGCTAGGGAACCGCCCGCAGCGGCCGGCGTCATAGAGAGCATCCCGGCAAAGGGGCCGGAGAGGAGCTCACTATGCGAAGGTTCTTCGCGGGTCTCGCCGCGGTCGCCGCGGCGCTCATCGCCACGACGCAGCCGGCCGCGGCCTGCGCGGGCCTCATCGGTCCGAATGGCGCGGTCAACCTGCTCCGCACCACGACGTTCGCGGGTTACCACAACGGTGTCGAGCACTACGTCACGTCGTTCCAGTTCGCGGGCGGCTCCGGCCAGTTCGGCTCTCTCATCCCGCTTCCGGGTATCCCGGACAAGGTGGAGAAGGGCGGCGCCTGGACACTCCAGCGACTTATCCGTGAGACGACGCCGCTACGGCTGGCTGACGCCGTTCGCTCAAATTTTGCCCCGAAATCGGCCGGCGCCGAGGTCATCCTTCAGGTTCGCATCGACGCACTGGACATCACCGTCCTCAAAGGCGGCGGCGCCGAGGTGGGCCAGTGGGCCACCGAGCACGGCTTCCGTCTTCCGCCGGCCGCGCCCGAGGTCCTCGACTTCTACGCCAACCGGAGCCCGATCTTCCTCGCGGCGGTGTTCGATGCCGACGCGGCGAAGGCTCGCGGCCAGCAGATCGGCGACGGCACGCCGGTCCACGTGACCATCCCGACAGCGAACCCATGGGTGCCGCTGCGCATCCTCGGTCTTGGCAAGAACGCCGACGACCGCATCGACGCCGATATATATCTGCTCACCGACCAGCGCCCGGCGCTGTTGCCCTACCCGTTCGCGAACGGCATGCGCCTCGACCACAGCTCCGTCGCGACAAGCTCGCTCCTCGACGACCTTCGCTCGGACAAGGGCATGGATTGGGTCCCGCAGTCCGGATGGCTTTCGAGGATCGCGATCGACGCGTCCGCGAGCCAGCTCACCTACGACCTCGCCGTCGACGCGAAGGGCACGAGCCCCTCGCGCGTCGCGGCCGGCCTCCAGGCGCCAACAAGCGTGACCGGCTCCTCGGGCCAACCCTCGAGCGACCAGATCGCCCTCATCGGCATCGCGCTCGCCTCGTTCGGTGCGATCTTCCTTCTCCGCAAATCGCAGCGGGTGGTCGGGTGATCACTCGCACCCTCGTTGCATTGGCGCTCGCCGCACTCGCGGCGAGCGCCTGCGCGACGGCGAACGCGGCCCTGCTCCAGACAAACGTCGGGATCCGCATCCACTACTCGAAGTTCGACCAGACGCGCATCGAGGTCCCGGTCGGGGTGCCGATCACATTCACGCTGGTAAACGACGACCCGATCGAGCACGAGTGGCTCATCGGCGACGCCGCGTTCCACGAGCGTCACCGCACCGGCACCGAGCCGGTGCACGGCGATCGCCCCGACGAAGTCTCGCTTCCGATCCTCTCGACGAAGAAGACCACCCTCACGTTTGCCAAGCCGGGTGTGTACACCTTCATCTGCCACTTCCCGCAGCACGAGTCCTACGGGATGGTCGGCGTGGTTGTGGTCAAGCCTTAGAGGGCCCGGCTCAGCGTCGCGAGTCCTCTGGTGCGGCCTCGCGCGGGCGAGGCATTTCTGTGAACTTGAGGTTGGTGAGAGTGACTGGCTCGATCGCCTGCCAGTCGTGCTCGGTGCGGGCTCCAGCGGGACAGTAGGCCCATTCGCCTTCGTATACGGTGACCGGGCTTCCGGCCGCGACCGTCGCGTTCCGGCTCGCGTCGACGTGGACCTGCGCGCGACACACGTACCCGACAAGATTGCTTTTCATCGCCCACGCCCCCAAGCAAGCACTGTCGCTTGCTCGTGGAG
>JALYSZ010000096.1 GCA_030854525.1 Chloroflexota bacterium
GCGACGGGCGGCCCGACTTGGAGGGGTCCGCGTGTGTTAGGTCGGTATCGCCGGCGACCAACTACCGGGTGGATGTCTCTCGGACACGCGGTTCGCAGGCAAGCCACGTAGTCTGTTGACCGCGCCATCGATGGCGATGGGTGGGGAAGTGTTGAGCCGCGCGAACCGTCTCGTCATAGGGCCGCGTGTGCCTGTCATGAGGCACCGCCGCCATATCTTCCTGGCCATCGCGGGCGGGATCTTTCTTCATCGCCTTCAACATCGCGGTTTACGTCGCGCCGATCGACTACGGCGCGTTCACATCGTTCGCTTACGTCGGCGCCTTCATCGTGACCTTCCTCGCGAACGCGCTGATCGCGATCCCGATCCCCTACATCCCCATCGTCGCGCACATCGGCGCCACCGCCGGAATGCCCTGGCTCGTCGTCGTCCTCGGTGCACTCGCGTCGGTACTCGGCGAGTCCGTCGCGTTCCTCGCTGGTCGCGCTCAGGAGGGCCTCGTCTCGGAGCATCCGGTCTACCGGCGCGTGCATCGGGTCGCGGAGCGCCCATTCCTGGCGGGGGCGATGCTCTTTGCGTTCGCTGTCCCGCCCAACCCGATCTTCGACGTCGCCGGGCTGGCTGCGGGCGCGGTGGGCGTTGGTTACCGCGTGTTCTTCGTGTCGGTGTCCGCGGCGCGGCTCATCCGCCTTGCGGTCATCGTCTGGCTCGGCACCCTGCTCGGTCTCGTCTCCGCCCGACCCTAGCGCTACATAGAATCGGCGATCGTGCGTTTCGGCTTCTGGATGCCCGTCTTCGGTGGGTGGTTGCGCAACGTCGAGGACGAGGGCATGCCCGCGACGTTCGCGTACCAGCGCGAGCTCGCGCAGCAGGCCGACCGTACCGGCTGGGACGTCACGCTCATCGCCGAGCTAAACCTGAACGACATCAAGGGCCCAGAGGCCGATTGCCTCGAAGCATGGACGACCGCCGCGGCGCTCGCGCCTCTCACCGAGCGGCTCGAGCTCATGACCGCGGTGCGGCCGAATTTCCGCCTACCGGCGCTCGTCGCGAAGGAGGCCGCGACGATCGACCAGATCTCGGGCGGCCGCTTCACGCTGAACGTGGTGAGTGCGTGGTGGCAAGTCGAGAGTGACCAGTACGGCGGCAGTTGGGTCCAACACGACGAGCGCTACGCGCGTACCGAAGAGTTCCTCGCTGTCCTCAAAGGAATGTGGACGAAGGAGGAGTATTCACTCGAGGGCCGCTACTACACGATCAAGAACGCGCGCCTCGCTCCGAAGCCGGTGCAGAAGCCGTGGCCGGTCCTGTACGCGGGCGGCGAGTCGCCGGCCGCGAGAGATCTCATCGCGCGCGAGTGCGACGCCTATCTGATGCACGGCGATCCGCCGGAGGTGCTCGCCGGGAAGATCGAGGACATGCGCGCGCGCCGCGCGAAACACCCGGACCTGCCGGCGCTGCGATTCGGCGTGGCCGCGTACTCCGTCGTGCGAAGCACCGACGCGGAGGTGAAGAAGGAGCTCGCGCGGATCACCGACGTGCGCGCGAGCGCGCGCGGCTACGCGAGCTATCAGGAATTCATCAAAGGCTCGCAGCTCGAGACTAAGATCTCGCTCGAGGACTACAGCGTCTCGAACCGCGGACTGAGGACGGGTCTCGTCGGCACCCCTGATCAAGTCGCGGAGCACGTTCGCAGGCTCGAGAAGATCGGCATCGATCTCCTGCTCCTACAGTGCAGCCCGCAACGCGAGGAGATGCACCGTTTCTCGGCGGAAGTCTTCCCGCTAGTGGGTCGTTCTTAACCACGACACTAGTCCCCACTAACATTGCGCACGGCCGATACGGGCCGAATTGGGGGAGGAATTGATGCTTCGTTGGACTATCCCCGTTATCGCGGCGCTCATGCTGCTATCCGGGCAGGCAGCCCTCGCGTCGCAGCCCGAACGCGGCGTCGTCAGGACTCTCGTCGACACGAACAACGCCCTGTGTCATAACCCGGAGGGCATCGCCGCCTCGCCGAAGGGTCTGCTCTACGCGGCCGGTACCTCCGGGAACATCTGCGTGTACACGCGCTCGGGTGAGAGGGTTCGGGTGATCCCCGTCGCCGCCGGCCACGCTCTTCTCGGCGAGCTCTTCGTCGACGGGCAGATCTACGTCGCGGACAACAACGGCGACTTCAGTGGCGGCCGTGTCATCCGCGTCGACGCGACAAGCGGAGCTGTCACGACGATCGCATCAGGATTCTTAAACACGAACGCGTTCGCGATGGATGAGGCCGGACGCCTGTTCGTATCGGACTCATTCGCGGGCGCCGTCTACACCGTCAACACGCGCACCGGTGCAACGGCGCGCTGGAAGCAGGACGAAGCCCTACGCTCGCACGGCATACCGGGCTTCGGCGCGAACGGGCTCGCCTTCGGCAATGACGGCCGATACCTGTACGTGGCCAACACCGGCGATGACCGGATCTTCCGGATCGCGGTCAATTCGAATGGAACCGCGGGCGCCATGACCGTCTTCGCCGACGGCGCGGCGATCAACGCGGCCATGGGCACCACCCACGCGCTCGACGGAGCCGACGGCATCGTCTTCGACCGGAAGGGGAATCTGTGGGTCTGCGCGAATCAGACGAACGAGATCCAGGTCCTCTCTCCGTCGGGTCGGCTGATCGCGCGCTACCGCGGCACCGCGTCGAACGCGATGGACTTCCCGGCGAGCCCGGTGTTCTTCAAGCACGCGCTCTACGTTGCGAACCTCGCCCTCGGGACGGCGCCAAAAGGCGGGAAGATCTCTGTGCTCGGCACGAATGTCACAGGCGCGCCGCTCGTGCCACGTCACGGCGATGACGACGACGAGGGTGACGACGACTAGCGCGAACGGATATGGGGCGGCGCAAGCCGCCCCACACGCCTAACGCTCGCGCCGCAGGTAGTCGAGGATCTCCGCAATGACGCGGCAGTCGACCTCGTTGTAGCGCCCGATCTCCTGCATCACCGGTGACTCCGCGAGGGATCGCCCTCTGGCGCGCGAGTCCGCGGCCGCGGTCCACGCGCCGGCCATGGCGCCCGCGCCGTCGGCGAGGCCCTCGCCCCACGAGGTCTCGATGAGTCCCTGTGCCCGCATCGCGCGCGCGATCGACTTGAGACCGAACGAGAACGCGCCCTTCACGACGATCGGCTGCGCGCGGAAAACGCGGCCGAGCAGGTCGTACCACGCGAGCTCGGGCCAGTTGCGATCGGGGTGACGCGAGCGCGCTGATTCGTACGCGCGCTCGAAGTTCGACTCTTCGGCGAGCGACCAATGCACGAGACGCACGTCGCTCGCCGACGCGCACCCCGCGCCGCGCGCGACATCCGCGAGGTGGGTGAGCCAGTCGTCGATCATCCGCGCCTCCGCTTCCACACCGAGGTCGTCGACGGTGAACTGGCGGAACGACCATTGGCGATCGCGATAGGTCCCCGAGCCGATCTGGAAGATGAGTGCCTGGCCTCCTTTGCGAGGGAATGTGCGGAAGTCGTCGTCCATGTCGTGAACGAACTCGAAGTCGACGAACGCTTCGGCGGGCGGCGGCACGCGCCACTGCTCTTCGTCCGCGCTCACGCGTTCGGGGCGCAACACGTCGCCCGTGTCCCGATTCACCGCGATGATTGCGTCGAGCGTCCGCCCGTGCTGTCCATCGAGGCCAAGGAGCGTCGCGGACGTGCGCGCGTCGTCCCAACGCGTAACCCCGACGGCGTGCGCGGCGGCCCGCAGGTCCACGTTGACCCGGGGCAGGATGGTGAGCTCCGCGAGCTTCGCGGCGATCTCGACCTTCGCGGTGTGCCAAGGGAAGTCGCTGCTCGCCTTCATGTTCGGCCAGAGCTCGGGCACGGACGGGATGGGAAGGACGCGCCACTCGGCTCCATCGGTCCGGAGACGTCTCACCCAGGCGAGCGCCTGCGCGACCACCGCGCCAAGATCCTCGTCGCGTGACCGCACGAACGTCTCGCGGGGCACGCGCGCCAGCTTCTCCCAGCAGCGATCACCGCGGGCGGCGCCTTGTCGCCACGCGCGGCCCGCGACGTACGCGGCCGGCGGAGTGAAGCCCTGAATTCGCCCGAGTGCCTCGTTGTAGAGCCACGCCTGCGTCATCACGCCGAGCGAGTCCGCGCCGAGACCTCCGTCCTTCAACAGATGGAGCGTCGAGAACTTGACGTCGACGATCCGGTAGTGTCGGCCGTGCCTCATCGCGGCGACGGGAAGCTCGAGCTGGTCTCCAAGGAACGCATCGGGACACAGCTCCCCCAGGACGTCGGAGCGCACGAGAAGATCGGCCACGCCGAACGTGCGCCGTTCCGGATCGCGCAACACAGCGGACGCAATTACAGGCGCGCCGTTCTTCATGGCATCCCACGTCGCCTCGGCGGCGGCGAGAGAACGCGCTTCGTCGGGGCGTGTCGCGACACGCGTCACGGGCCAGCGCTGCTGCAGGTCTACGAGCACCGCCTGCTCGAAGCGCCGGCCTTGATCCATCAGGTATCGGGCGAGGTCGAAGACGCGGTCGTAACCCGGGAGATGGTCGTCCCGGCGGAATCCGTGTTGCTCGCCGAACTCGGAGAGCCAGTCGACGAGGAGATCGTCGTCACACCAGTTCCGCAGGTCGCGCGCGGCCACCCAGTCGAGCCAATCGGCGTCAGTCCGCGGGTCGACCAGGTCCCCGTCGTCGCGCTGGGTGATCGCGGTCCGCCCGATCACGGAGAAACACCGATCGTCTCCAGCAGCCCCCGAAAGTCAGGCTCCTGGCGCAGCGCGGTGCCATCCGTCGGCGCCGGAGCGCGGCCGCGGTTCGCCCAGTACACGTCCATCCCCACGCGCGCCGCACCGCCGACGTCATGTGCCGAGCCTGCGACGAAGAGCACCTCCGCCGGATCGAGGCCGAGCCGCTCAAGCGCCATCCGATACGGAAGCGGATCAGGCTTGTACGCGCCCGCCTCCTCCGCCGTCACCACGAGCTCGAACCGGCCCGCGCGGAATGCCGCGAGATGTCCGAGCTTTCGCGAGCAGTTGGTTACGACGAAGCGTTTCATCCCGTCCAGGCGTTCGAGCACCGGAGGGACGTCCGGCCACGGTTCGAACTCGCCCCAGCGCCGGAGCAGCTCCGACGCGCGTTTCGGCTCGATCCCGACCTCGCTCGCGCTCTCGCGGAC
>JALYSZ010000154.1 GCA_030854525.1 Chloroflexota bacterium
CCGCTTCGCCGACCTCGGCAGCCGCGACGCAGGCGGCCACCGCCGCCCTTGCGTGCACCGCGCCCGCCGCGGCGCTCGTCCAGCTCACCGAGGGTCCCTACTACAAGGCCAACCCGCCGCCGAGCGCGACGCTGCGCACCGCGAGCGTCGCCGGCACGCCGCTCACCCTCACCGGATACGTCGTCTCCAAGTCATGCCAGCCGATCGCCAACGCCAAGCTCGACTTCTGGCAGGCCGACGGAAACGGCAACTACGACAATTCCGGGTACACGCTCCGGGGGTGGCAGCTCACCGACGCGAACGGCGCGTACCGACTCGAGACGGTGATCCCGGGTCTCTATCCCGGCCGCACCGAGCACATCCACTTCAAGGTCACCGTGAACGGCCAGACGTACACATCGCAGCTCTTCTTCCCGGGCGTCTCGCAGAACGAGGGCGACTCGATCTACAGCTCCCAGATGCTCATCAAGCTGAATACCGCCACGAGCCCGGTAGCCGGCACCTTCACCTTCGTCGTCAACGTCGCTTAGCGAGAACGCGCGCACGCGGCGCGCATAAACTCGCGACTCAACGCAACGGCTCCTTTTCGTCCTCCTCGTCGCGTGCGCGGTCCTGGCGCTCGGCGCAAGGGCGGCGGTCACCGTCCGTGACGCGGACATCGCCGATATTCGCTGCTTTTACGAAGCCGGCCGGATGGTCGCCTCCGGCTCTGATCCCTACGACCGGACGGCGTGGGCCGCCGCCACGATCACGGATCCGGAACGCGTGCCGCACTGCGCGAAGACGTTCATCTATCCGCTCTGGACCGCCGTGGCGATGGCGCCCCTTTCCGTCTTGCCGGAGCGGACCGCCGTCGCGGTCTGGGAGGCGATCCTCTTCGCGTGCGCGCTTGGCGGGATAGCCCTTATCGCGCACACCTGGTCGATGCTCGGCAGAGCGAAGCTGCTGCTCGTCACGCTCCTCTGGTCGCAGCCCTTGTTCAGCGCGATCGCCAACGCTCAGTTCGGGCCGGTGATCCTCCTAGGCGTGGCCGCGCTCGCCTACGCGCTCGAGCGCGGCCGAGTGCGCATCGGTGCCGCGGCATGGTGGCTCCTGCTTCTCAAGCCCCACATCACGGCGGTGCTGATGGCCGGAAGCCTCTTCGCGATCTCGCGGCGTGTGGCGATTGCGCTGGTCGCGGGTGCCGTCGTCATCGCGCTTGCGACCCTGCCGCTCATCCCGACCTGGCCGCTCCAAGTGGTCCGCGAGAATCTCGATCAGCAACAGCTTCTCGGCGACCCCGGTCTCGGCACTCTGTGGACCCTGTCGTCGGATCTCGGCCTTCCCGCATTCGTCGGCGGTGGCATCGCCGTTGTGCTGGTCATTGGTTTCGCCGCCCTGCTGCCGCGCCGAAAGCTTCGCCCACGCGAGATCGTCGCTGCTCTTCTCGCGGCGTCGTTGCTCCTAACGCCCTACGCGCGGCCGCACGACCTTGTCGTCCTCGCCGTGTGCTGGGGCGCGGCCCTGGCCGCCGCTAAGCAAGCGGAATCCGGCGCCCGCGCGAAGCTCGTGGTCGCCACGATCGCGACGGGACTGGTCATCCCATGGGTCGTCACGGTGCTGTCGCTCTTCGGCGCCCCGCTATCGCTGTACGTGCTCGTATCGCTCGCGAGCGCAATGCTCCTGCTGATCGCGCTCCGCGCGAAAGCACCGAGTCAGGGCACCACATAGAGCAAAAAGAGCGGGTTTCGAGTCGAAACACTCACTTCCAGCGGTTCCCTTTGCCCGACAATGAGATCGATGCAGCGCACCGACATCCGCAACGTCGCGATCATCGCCCACGTCGACCATGGCAAGACCACGCTCGTCGACGGGATGCTCCGTCAAAGCCGGATATTCCGTGAGAACCAGCAGGTGGCCGAGCGGGTCATGGACTCGAACGACCTGGAGCGCGAGCGCGGCATCACAATCATGGCGAAGAACACCGCCGTGATGTATCGCGGGGTGAAGATCAACATCGTCGACACGCCGGGCCACGCCGACTTTGGCGGCGAGGTCGAACGGATCATGAACATGGTCGACGGAGTCTTGCTGCTCGTCGACGCGGTCGACGGCCCGATGCCGCAGACGAAATTCGTCCTCCGTCAGGCGCTGCGCCGCGGGCACCGCGCGATCCTCGTCGTGAACAAGATCGATCGGCCGAGCGCCCGGCCGAACCACGTGCTGAACGAGACCTTTGACCTCTTCCTCGATCTCGGCGCGACCGAGGAGCAGGCCGAGTTCCCCACCCTGTACACGAACGCGATCCTCGGTACGGCGAGCGCCGACCACCGCCACGAAGGAACCACGCTCGAGCCCTTGTTCGACGCGATCATCGACCGAATCCCCGGACCCGACGTGGACCCCGCGGCGCCGGCGCAGCTCCTCGTGACCACGACCACGTACGATGACTACATCGGCCGCATTGCCGTGGGACGGCTGCAGAGCGGCACGCTCCGCAAGGGACAGGCCGTGGCTCGCATCGACCACCAGGGCGGCCTGACGCCGTCCAAGATCACCCAGCTCTTCACCTTTAGTGGCCTCGCGCGCGAGGAGGTCGACGAGGCGACCGCCGGCGACATCGTCGCGGTCGCGGGCGTCGAGGCGGGGATCGGGGACACGATCGCCGACGCGGCCGACCCTCGGCCGCTTCCACCCATTCGCGTGGAGGAGCCAACCCTCCGTATGACCTTCACGGTGAACAACAGCCCATTCGCGGGGCGCGAGGGAAAGTTCGTCACGAGCCGAAAGCTTCGCGAGCGGCTCTATTCCGAGCTCGAGCGCGACGTCGCGCTCCGCGTGGCCGACACGGACTCCGCGGACACGCTCGTCGTGAGCGGCCGGGGCGAGCTCCACCTCGCGATCCTCATCGAGACGATGCGGCGGGAGGGCTACGAGTTTCAGGTCTCGCGGCCCGAGGTCATCCTCAAGGAAGTCGACGGTGAAACTCAGGAGCCCTACGAGCAGCTCGAGATTGAGGTCGCCCAGGAAGAGCTGGGCGCGGTGGTCGAGCTCGCCGGGCGTCGTCGCGGAACGCTCAAGGACATGAAATACCGCGACGACGGCATGGTGCACGCCGTGTACAAGATCCCGACGCGGGGGTTGCTCGGGCTCCGGCAGGCATTCCTCACCGCCACGCGCGGACGGGGCGTCATGAACACGCTCATCGAGGGCTACGGCCCGCTCACCGGCGCCATCGCGACGCGCGAGCTCGGCTCGCTCATCGCCTTTGAGGACGGGACGACCACGATGTTCGGTCTGAACGCCGCGCAGGATCGGGGACAGCTCTTCCTCAATCCCGGAGTCGAGGTCTACGAGGGCATGGTCGTAGGCCAGCACATTAGGGAGCGCGACCTCGAGGTGAACGTCGTCCGCAAGAAGCACCTGACGAACATGCGAAGCAGCAACTCGGACATCGCGGCAAAGCTCGACGGCATTCGCGAGCTCTCCCTCGACGACGCGGTCGAGTTCCTCGCAGACGACGAGCTGCTCGAGGTCACGCCGAAGGCCTATCGCATCCGCAAGCGCCTTCTCACGAAGCAGGACCGCGACCGCGCGATCGGTCAGATGAAGAGGGCGGCCGGGGTCGCCTCCTGATCCTCGTCGCGCTCGCGATCGTTCAGCTCGGGATTTCGGTAACGCTCCTTCTTATCGCGAGCACACGCTCCGATCTGCCGTCGTGGGGCGGGCCGCTCGACGTGGTCGTGGCATTCACGCTCGTCGCGACGGCCTTTCTCTTCTGGCGGCGCGCTGGCGACCGCGCTGGGCTGCGGGAGTTTCGCATCGGTCACGGCGTCGCGGCGTTCCTTCCGGCGCTCGTGCTGGCCGCGATCTGGTGGTATCGCGACTCGCTGAACTTCAACGTCCTGCTTCCCGGCCTCGCCTGGCGGACGTGGCTCGTCCTCTACACGATCCCGTCCGCCGTGGCCCTGGTCTCGCGGCGTAGACTCGCCACGTGATCGACGCTGCCACAGCACCCGTACCACCGGTCCCGGCCAGGATGAGCCGCTTCTGGCGGATCGTGCTGATCGTCGTGGCAGTTCAGGCCCTGCTCATCGCCCTCGGGACGGTCGCTTTCTCCGCGCTCGGCCTCGGCACCGAAGTCGGCGGCTGCGGGGGCGGCTAGCACCAAACACAGCCACCCAGCTTCGCCTAGATTTGCGGTATCTCCAAGACGACGACGCTTGAGCGCGGTGACTGGCTGACGCTGGGGGAGGCGAGCCGGATGCTCGGTGTCGACCCCGACACGCTGCGTCGGTGGGCCGACTCGGGAAAGATCGACGTCTTCACCACACCTGGCGGACATCGCCGTTTCCTCCGGTCCTCGATCGACGCGATGCTCCCCCGCCCGCGACAAACGCGGCGCCAATCGCTGACGGCCCTGGGCGAGGCGCCCGACCGGGTCTCTGCTGAGTTCCGCAAGCGCGTTCGCGTCGACCTAGCGACGCAGGACTGGTACTCACGCTTCGATGAAGACTCGCTCCGCTGGTTTCGCGAGCGGGGCGTGCGCATGAGCGACCTGCTTCTCGGGCACCTGGACACCACGCGCGCCGTCGGCCGCGATCAGCTGATCGCCCAGGCCGAGGTCCTCGGACGCGAGTATGGCGTCGAAGCGCGGCGTCACGGGCTCTCGCTCGGCGAGGGCACCCAGGCCTTTCTCTTCTTCCGCGCACGATTCATGGCGGAGATCGCGAACGTCGCACGGAGGCGCTCGTTGGCCTCGGAACAGGCCGCGCTCCTGTTCGAGGAGGCGGACCGCGCGCTCGATCGCGTGATCCTCGCGCTCATCGCTGGACACCAGTCGACATGAGCGACCCGAAGGCGCTCGCGCAGCGCGCGATCAAGGCCATCGACGAGCGGCGCGACGCGCTTTTCGCACTCTCGCGCGCGATCCACGCCAAGCCCGAGCTCGCCTACGAGGAGCGGGAAGCCGCACTGCGGATCACCGAGTTCCTCGAGGGCGCGGGGTTCGCGATGGAGCGCGGGTATAAGGGGATCGAGACGTCCTACCGCGGCGATGCGAAGGGCCGCGGCCCCGGCGCCACGGTCGCGATCCTCCAGGAGTACGACGCCCTCGCGGATATCGGACATGCCTGTGGTCACAACCTCATCGCGATGATCGGCGTGGCCGCCTCCGTCGGCGTGCGCGCGGTGATGGACCAGCTCCCGGGAAAGGTCTCCGCTATCGGAACGCCCGCAGAGGAAGGCGGCGGCGGCAAAGTCGCGCTCATCCGCAAGGGCGGCTTCGATGACGTGGACGCCGCAATGATGATCCACCCGACCTCCGGACGTTCGCTCGCGGGTCGACACTCGCTCGCGTCGAATCGCGTGATGGTCGAGTTCCGCGGGAAGTCCGCGCATGCCGCCTCGCAACCTGACCTCGGCATCAACGCGCTCGACGGGGTTCTGCAGCTTTTCAACAACGTGAACGCGATGCGCCAGCAGCTCCGACCCGACGCGCGGGTGCACGGAATCATCACGAATGGGGGGAGCGCGGCGAACGTCATCCCTGACTACGCCGCGGCGCGGTTCTCCATCCGTGCTCTCGATCGCCGCTACCAGCAGGAGGTCCTGCGCCGCTTCATCGCCTGCGCGGAAGGTGCGTCGAAGGCGACCGGAACGAAGCTCACAGTGACCGTCAACGAGAACGCGGGGTACGAGAACATGGTCTTTTCCACGCCGCTCGCGGACCGCTGGGCGCATCACATGCGCTCACTCGGCATCCAGGTCTTCGAGGCGCGTGACGACGAGCGCGTCGGCTCGACCGACATGGGAAACGTGATGCAGGTGCTCCCTGCGATCCATCCGTACATCGCGATCTCGCAAGAGTCCATCCCCGGTCATTCGACCGCGTTCCGCGAGGCCGTCGTTCAGCAGGAGGCGCACGAGAACGCGCTTGTCGCGGCGAAGGCGCTCGCGCTCACTGCGATTGACGTGCTCGCCGATCCCGAAATCCTGCGAAGGGCGCGCACCGAGTTCGACGAGAGGCGCGCTCGCGGCGTCGTGAAGGGACGCAGCTGAAGCTTTCACGCGACATCTGGATCCTCACCGGAGCGCAGGTGCTGTTCGGGTGCGGGTTCGGGGTTCTGTCAGCGGTGTGGCCGCTTTACCTTCGGGACCTCGGCGCGACCGCTCAGGAGATCGGGATCGTTTTCGGCGTGGGGAACCTGGTCGCGGTGCTGTGCTTCCTGCCGGCCGGCTACCTCGCCGACCGGATCGGCCGCAAGCCCGTCATGATCGCGGCGTCGCTCTGCGCCGCGGTGGGCGTGGCGTCGTTCGTCCCGCTCACGGATTGGCGCGGCGCGTTCGTCGGGTCCGCGCTGTACTGGTCTGGGACGGCCGGTCTACCGCTCCTCATCGCGTACGTCACATCGACCACCCCGCGCTCGGAGCTCGGCCGCGCGCTGGGGATCGTGCTCGGCGCGTACTTCGCCGGAAACATCATCGGTGCGCCCATCGCGGGAGTGCTTGCCGCGTCGATCGGGTTCCGCGCGGCGATCGCGATCGCGGCGGCGCTCCTGGCTGGGTCGGCCGCTCTCACGTTCGCGCTGCGATCCGTTCCGCCGTCGCTCGAGCGCGGCCCGTTCCGGCCCCCGCGCACGTTCTGGATCCTCCTCGCGATCACGCCGTTCGCCGCTGGGCTCTCGATCGTCTCGCTGGCCTTCCTTCCGGTGTACCTGCGTGAAGTGGCCGCGATACCGCTCGATCGGCTCGGGGTCTATCTCGGTCTCGTGTCGGTCGGGGCGGCCGGTCTGGCGGTTGCGGCTGGTCGACTCGCGGACGCGATCGGTGCGGTGCCGGCGCTACTCGGCGCGGCGGGTGTGATGACCGCGGCCAGCGTCCTGATGACGCTCTCGGGAAGAGCCGAACCCCTGGTCGGACTCGCCGCTCTCCTGCTCGGCGCGACGCAGGCGGCGAATCCTGTCGTCGCGTCCGCGGTAGAGCGGATCATCCCGCCCGCACGCGCGGCGCAGGGTTACGCGACCTACCAGATCGCGTTCGCGCTCGGCTTCGGAGCTGGCGGGACCGGCGCGGGTTTTCTCTATGACGCGGACCCGCTCCTGCCGTTCATCGCCACCGCGGCCCTCGCGTTACCGGTCGCGGCGATAGTGGCTGCGGTCCTCTCCCGCGCCAGCGCTCCGCTCGAGAGGATCTCCGAGCTCAGCTGAAGTCTCTTAGCCCGATCTGAACAGCGATCTCGCGTGACCGGCGCGTGGCTTCGTCGGCCTCGCTCTCACGGCCGGAGGCACGTAGCGCCTGGGCGCGATCCCGAAGGGTTCGGGCCAGCGATGGACGTGCCTCCATCGCCTCGAACAGCGCGAGCGCGGTATCGAGGTCAGTCAGTGCGGCGGCCCAGTCCGGCGTCGCCTGCCGGACACGCGTTCGGGCGCGGCCCCAGAGCGTCACGGCCTCGCCGAAGCGGTCGCCACCGGCGTGGGCTGCCGAGAGGGCGTCGTTCCAACCGGCGTCGCCGGCCGGTATGTCGCCGAGCTGCGCTCTCACAGACCCGAGCATGCCCTTCGCAAGCGTCCGCATCGGCGCCATGTCGGTCACGCGCGAGAGCTCGACGCCGCGCTCGAGCGGCGCGCGTGCACCGAGCGCATCTTCGAGCGTGAGGCGGGACTGCCCGAGAAACACGTTCGAGGCGACCGCGCACGAAACGGCGCCGAGCGTCTCGGACGTTTCCGCGCATTGCAGCGCGAGGGCCGAGCCCTCGGCGATATCACCGCGCTCCAGGCTGATGGCGCTCCGCGAAATGAGCGAGTCGAGCCTCGCGATCTCATCGCCTTGCGCGGCGAAGCGCTCGGCGCGGTCCAGGGCGCGGTCCGCGGCCGCGAACTCGCCGAGACGCGCGTACGTGATCGCGAGGAATCCCGTAAGCACCGCCGTCGAGAGGGCATCGGTCTTTCCCTCGAGCTCATCGAGCGCCTCGCTGAGGAGCTTTGCGCCCTGCCGCAACTCGCCGTTGAACATGACGCCCGCACCGAGGAACGCCTTGGGGATCGCATGCGCGGTCGGATCCCCGAGCGCTTCGCCGATGGCCTCGGCCTGCTCAAGCGCGTGTTTGAGCTTGGGACTCGACTCGATCGACTCGCCGGTCAGCCGCCGGAGGAACGCGATCCAGAAATACGCGTCAGCGAGCACCTTCTGGTCAGCTCGGTCGCCTGCGATCGCGATCGCGCGTTCGAGCTGTTCGATGGCCCCGCCGAGGCCGCTGAATGTCCATCCTGCTTTCGCGATCCCGATCGCGGCTCGGAGTCGCAGGTCAACGCGCGGATCATCGGCAGGCAGGAGCTCGGCCGCGCGCGCGAAGAAAGAGACCGCCTCTCGTTGGGCGAAACGCTCGAGCGCGTGCTCGCCAGCGACGATGACGTGCGCCGCGGCGCTCCCCGCATCCCCAGCCTGCTCGAAGTGCATCGCGATGACCGCGGCGAGCTCGCGTTGCCGTTCCGGATAGAGCGAGAGGAGAGTCTCAGCCGCGAGCTTGTGCAGCGCACGCCGGTCCTGTTTGAGCAGCGAGCCGTACGCGGCATCCTGAACGAGGGCATGCCGGAAGAGGTACTCGAGCTCCGGCTGCACCGCGGCGACCTGGATCAAGCCGCTCGCTTCGAGGTTGCCGAGGTCGGTTTTGGTGGTCATGTCGTCCGCGCCTCGAGCAGACGCTCGAGGATCGTCACGCCGAACTGCCGGCCGATCACGGAGGCCACACGCAGGGTTCTTCGAGTCTCCTTCGGTAGCCGGTCGATGCGCTCGAGAAGAAGTCCCTGGAGGGTGTCGGGTATTTCGACGCCTGCGACGCTCGCGGTCGCGATCCAATTGTCGCCTTCGCGTCGGATCGCGCCGCGGTCGATGAGCATCCGTATGACCTCTTCGACGAAGAAAGGGTTCCCTTCGGCCTTCGCGAGGATGAGGTCGCGCGCCTTCTGCGGGAGCGATTCGATCTCCAGAAGATTCGCGACGAGCCTACGGGTCTCATCGCTCGAGAGTGGGTCGAGACGTATTTCTGTTAGGGCATCGCCGAACAGGTCGCGGGCGCCGGAAACGAGCCGCCAGCCCACGGCATCGCGATCTCGGCGAGAACTCATGATCGAGAGCACCGGCAGATCTGCGGCAAGCGGCATGAGCATGAGCAACGCGTCGGTCGACGCGGCATCGGCCCAATGGAGATCCTCGAAGACGAGGACGACGGGACCCCCCGTGCTTATCGCGCGCACGATTTGCAGAAGTGACGCGACATAACGTTTGATCGCTTCCCGGTCGAGGACGGACAGCCGGGCCTGCATCTCGGGATCGAGCTTGATCGAGAGAAGGTGACCGAGATATGCGTACGATTCGGCCCAGCCGTCGCCGAGGAGCTCACGCATGACTCGTTCGAGCGCTTCGCGCACCTCCGGTT
>JALYSZ010000198.1 GCA_030854525.1 Chloroflexota bacterium
GCGCCGGGCAGAGAAGATCAACGTCTGTCGCTCGTCGAAATGGCCTCTCGGAAATGCGATTCGCATACCGCTCGTTGCGCCAGGTTTAGCCGAGTGGCGCTGAATCCGCAGCGCTCGGGTCGATCTCGCCGGAAACGGCACCTGGAGCGCTGGCTGCCGACGCACTCGAGCAAGTTTGTGACGCCGCCGGATACATTCCGCCGCCAACGGGCAGGCCTTGGGGCGCTCCCGCGGGTCCCCTATCGGCTGGGTCGGCGGTTCCACTACCTCCCCTCTGAATGGCCGTGGTTTGTGCGTCGCGGTGGCGGCCGCAAGCGCTCATCGAGCTCATCAGTAGCAATCGCCCGTGGGATATCTACGAAGGCGTGGATCTCAGCGATCCCCTGCCGACCCTCGCTCGACTCACTCGCTAGGCGGCTGGGGTTCAGGCTCGTCGTGTTCGTCCACGGCGCAACTATCTGGAAATAGGTACGGAAGCGTCCGAGAGCGGAGCGGCCCACACAGTCTCCGCGATGTTCCGGGCGCTACCAACTCGAGCGGTCGAGGCGGCGCCTGCGCCCAAGCCTCGGGTCGTTCTCGTCATGAGACCCGTTGTCGCCCTTCGATTGCTCGCGGCGGCAATCGCGTTTCTCTTGGTTTTGCAGCTCGCCGCACTGGCCCTGCGATACACAACGCCGGACTTGCCTTGCGGGATACGTTCATTCACGCGGTCTCGTTCGACGAGGAGGCGAACGTTCCGACCTGGAACTCGTCGAGCGTCCTCCTGGTCTGCTCGGGACTGCTTGCTCTTATCGCGTACTCGACCCGACACGCGCAGGGACGATTCGCGCGCCACTGGGCGGTGCTCGCCGTCATTTTCCTCGCCTTGTCGATAGACGAGGAGGCAGCACTACACGAGGGTGCGATCAGGTTGAGGGACACATTTCGGCTCGGAGGATTTTTCTACTACGCCTGGGTTATCCCCGGCCTGATCTTCGTAGCTGTCGTGGGTGCCGCCTTCTTGCGATTCGTACTTTCGCTGCCACCTCGCACCCGAGCCCTCGTGATCGGCTCCGGAGGTCTTCCGTTCCGGCGCTCTGGGATTCGAGATGATCGGCGGCGCTCGAGCTGAGATATATGGAAAGGAAAATCTCGTTCAGGACCTGATCACGACGGTCGAAGAATTGCTCGAGATGGCCGGGGCGGCAGTCTTCGTTTACACGCTCTTGGACTACATCCGGCTGCACGTGGGGCTAATTCGAGTTCAAGCCGGCGACGAGCGGGAAGCGCGAACTTAGCGCGCCAGCAGCCGCGAAGCGACCAGTCAGCCTGGCTGCGCGGTCGCTGCCGCCAGATGGCTTCGGGTCCTCGTCTTGGTTCGCTTGAGAGCGTTCTGCACGTGTTTGTGGACGGTGGACTGGCTGATCTGCAGTGCGTCGGCGATCTCGCGGTCCGTGGCGCCTTGCGCGATGAGCTCCACGATCTGTCGTTGGCGTGCAGTCAGCTCCAATCCTCGTTCGATTTTTGGCGATCGTTTGTAGGCGCGCCGAATGAGCCTGACCACCGCGACGAGCGCACCCCGAGGAAACGCCAATTCACCGCGGATGACGGCGTTCACTGCCCTGGTGAATGCATCTGGCTCGACCTCGCGGGCCACGAAACCATGAAAACCAACTCTCGCCGCGTGTGCCACAACCTCCGGGGAAGGATTCGCTGCGACCCCGAGAAGGTGCGTGTACTGGACTACTTCACCAACACGTCGCTCGAATGCGGGGTTTAGCAGAAGGCTTTCGTTGCAAGCAACGATAACGACGTCGAAGGACCTGCTCATCGGAAGGCTCACCTCACTGAGCCTTGGTAGTACCGCCATGATCTCCAGATCGCATTCGTCGAGTCGACCATATGCGGGACCTTCGACTCGAGAATCGACCACACAGATCCTCGGACGACTACCCAGGCCGCCCTCAGGCCGGTAGTTTTGAACCACCGCACCCCTCCTTCGATCAGACGCGCCATATCCTCGCGGTCTGGTCGATGGGGGCCAGGTCGGAGAGGATGCCGAAGGATTTCGCGGTCCCGTCACGGCGTCAATCATGATTACGCCGCCGGGCCAATCTGAGTAGACACAGGAATCAGTCATGTGGAACGGCGGGGCGGTCCGAGGCAATGGGTGGGTAATGTTTTCAAGTAGGCTCGTTCCGCCCCGGTAGTCCCCCGGGGTAGCAGACTACGAATTAATCTCCATGGTGCCGGTGTGCGCGTCCACACCCTGAGGCGTGTCGCCCTCGGTCTCACGACCGTCGTGGTGCTCATCTCATGCGGGGCGCCTGCGGACCGGGATCCGGCAGTGCAGACCGCACCGGCGACTCCGGCGTCAACGCCGGTACTTGCGGAATTAACTGCAAACCCGCCGAGTCCCTCGCTCAGCCCCACCGAATCCGAAATCCCGGCCTCGTCTTCTCCGGCCAGCGCGCCACCGCCGCGCTCGTCGAGTCCCACCACCGCGAGTTCATCCGCGATCGCGATGCCCTCAGCCGTATCACCCAGGCGTTCGGCGTCGCCGACTACGACCCCGACTGCCACGCCGACGACGACGCCGAGCAGCGGTCGTCACGTCTTTGTCATAGTTATGGAGAACAAGACGCCCGCGCAAGCTTTGGCGGGCGCTTTCACAAAGTCGCTCGCGTCTCAGTACTCCCTCGCGATTAACTACCACGGGGTCGGAAGACCAAGTCTGCCGAACTATCTCGCGCTCACCTCAGGGCAGACCTTCGGAATCCAAGACAACGGCTACCGCGCCCTGCCTGACGTCGGCATCGGACGACAGTTGACGGAGGCTCGCATCCCTTGGCGCGCGTACATGGAGGGACTTGCAGCAGGTTGCTTCGATAGTCCTTATCCGTACGCAGTGCGGCACAACCCCTTTGCCTTCTATGGCGGGACATGCCCGTCGAATGTCGTGCCTCTCTCGGAGCTCGACGCTGACCTGCGGTCAAACACTCCGCGCTTTGTCTGGATCACGCCGGACGTCTGTCATGACGGCCACGACTGCGCGCTGAGTGAAGCGGACGCGTGGCTCTCGCGCGTTGTTCCGACGATCCTGGCGTCTCCGGCCTGGCGAAACGACGGCGTGCTATTCGTCGTGTGGGACGAAGGTGACCCTCAACTGGCGAACCAAATGCCTCTGATCGTGATCACACCGAAAACGCAACAGGGAGAGTCAGCTCAGCCCTACGACCACTACTCCTTGCTCGCGACGATCGAAGACCTCTTCGGCCTTTCCCGACTGGGCCTGGCCGCATCCGCGAAACCGCTCTCCGACCTTGTCAGCGGACTGCGCGCGGCGCCTTAAGGCAACCGCGCGCCGCCCTTCCGTTCGGTCTTATGAAGCCTGCGCGGTCGGGACGTTGAGCGAAACAGGACTCTGCGCGCTCCACGTCGTGCTGCTCACCAACACGGCCGCTGCCGCCGCTCGGTTCGGCACATTCAGCCGCTTCAGGAGATTCGTCACATGCTTTTGCGCCGTCGCGGTGGTTATGCCGAGCGTGCGCGCGATCTCCTTGTCCGCCGCACCACTCGCGATCAGTGTCACGACCTCTCGTTGACGCGGCGTCAGGGACAGCGTCCTTCCCGAGAACTGGGGCTTGGAGACGAGTCGAAGGCGGTCGGCGAGAAGCCGTCGGGAAAAGGCTGGTTCTCCGCGCAACGCACCGAGGATCGCTCGCGCAAGGGCATCGGGCACGAGTGTGGCCGGCACGTAGCCAGCCGCTCCGATCGCGAGAGCGTGTGCCGCTTGCTCATCGTCCGGCGCGCTGGCGATGATCACGGTCGGGACCCGATCGACGAGCTGCGCGACCAGAGTCCAATCTGGGCGGTCATAAGCCGCCACAGCCGCGAGGCCGATCCCGGCGAGGTCGGGAAACCGAGTGCGCCCAGTGACACGCCACAGTGCAACGCCGAGGTTCGCAGATCGGAGGATGCTGAACGTTATCCCGGAAGCGTCGACGACAAGAACGCCGCGCGTCACGAGCTCCGTATGTGATGTACCCACCGTGCCCCCCATATGCCAGCCCTTACCGCCGTTCGGCTGGTGTGAAACGGGAATATATGTCTTTTAAGCAGGGTCGGCATGCGTAGTACTCAATATGAGGAACGCCAGGGCTGACGCGGCGCGGCTGGAGCGCCTCTCGTCGCTCTTCAGCCCGTGAACCCCGCTACCTCGTTTTAGTAGGCGCCAACCGGGGAACTGGTGCCGATACTTGGCCTCGCCTTGATCGAGTCGCAGCAGACCTCTGAATTTGTCAGTCCTGGCAGTCCGGAGCGTTCTGCCTTCGACGGGATACGCCGGGCTGTAAGACGAGGTGGCATCCTCGTGCTTGCGGCGACGCTCATCGGAGGGGCTGGCACTTTCGCGGTGAGCAAACTCCTGCCAGCCGAGTACCAAGCGACGGCGCAGCTCTACCTGACGCCTGCATCCACGTCGACCGCCCTGTTCCAGGACGTCGTCCTTGGGGCGAACCTCGCGAAGGGCTACGTGCAGCTCGCCACGGCGGAGGTCGTGCTTCGGCCGGCGATGGAAAAAGTGAACTGGCAGGATCTGAAAACGTTCCGTGAGCGGTCCGATGTCGCACAGGTCAAGGACACGCCGGTCATCAATGTCAGTTTCAAGGACGGTGATCCCCAGCGAGCGGCTGCCGCGGCCAACGCTATCGCCAAGTCCTTCATTGGCCAGAGCGTGACCCTCCAGACGACCCTTCAGGGAACTACCGCGGACCAGCTCGACGAACAGGCGAAGTCGATCCAACTGGAGATCGCGTCACTGGACAGTCAGATCGGAACGCTCCGTGTGCCGCTCGCGGCACCGGCCACCGCGGCCGCGCGGGCCGACCAACAGGCCCAGATGGTCCAACTCGACGCTTCCCGCTCGGCCAAGCAGCAAACCCTCGCTCAGCTTGTCCGCGCCGGGTCCGACATTCGACTCGCCACCGCAAGGGGCCAAAATTCGATCAGCCTGTGGCAGCCGGCTGTTCCCCCGAGCGAAGCCGCCACGCCGCGGGTTGGAGCGAACACCTTGATCGGGGCCCTCGCTGGGGCATTGCTGGCGATTCTCGCCGTCGGGATTCTTATGTACCTCGATGACCGCATGAGCGACCTCGATGACGTTCGCAACCGGTTGAACGTCCCCGCCTTGGGCGAGATCGCCCGCGCGAAACGGCCCGACGCACGGACTGGAAAGCTCTTCGTGCGAGATGAGCCGACCTCGCTCGAAGCGGAAGATTTCCGTTCGCTCCGCACAAATATTTCGTTCGCGAACGTCGACCACCGGCCTCAGACAATCCTCGTCACATCAGCTCTGCCGCTCGAGGGGAAGTCCGTGGTCAGTGCGAATCTTGCGCTCGCTTTTGCGCAGGCCGGGACGCCGACGATTCTCATAGACGCCGATCTCCGGAGACCGACACAGCACAAGTTGTTCAACATCCGTACGGAGACTGGACTGACCGACCTCCTAGCCAAAGACACGGCGCTCACGACGGTTCCCGGTACCCAGGTCGCACCAGGGCTGGTTGTCATCCCGGTCGGATCCATCCCGCCGAACCCGGCCGAAATGCTCTCCTCAGTCAAGATGACGACTTTGCTCAAGCAATTGGTACAGATGGCGGAAGGTACGGTCGTCATCATCGATTCGAGTCCGGTGCTCGCGGTCACTGACGCAGCTGCGCTTGCCTCGAAGGTCGACGGCTGCCTTCTCGTCATCGACTCTAGCCGGACGCAGGCGAGATCGGCCCAACGAGCCATCGATGCCCTTCGTGCGGTGCGCGCCGTCGTTCTCGGCGCGGTCCTCAACAAGGTTGCCCTACCGCAGACCAGCTACTACTACTACCCTCAGCAGGAAAGCGAATTAGTTGGAGTTCCGACCTCGGAGTAGGTCGGTATTTCTCAAGGACCGAGCGTTCTAACGATCAGGCGCGCCTCCTCGTTCTCGGGTTCCAGTGCCAATACGCGGCGGGCGTGCGCGACTGCCCCCGCTCGATCCCCAAGTCGCTCCGAGATGACGGCCGCCGTCAGCTGCAGGGCGGCGGTCTCGCGAAACGCGATGGCCTGGTCGAGTTGGTCGAGGGCCGACCGACTAGCGAGCGCGTTTGCGGATTTGATCGCGATCGTCTCTGGATCATCGTGGACGCTCGCCATTCGAAAGGCAGCCACCGCACCGTCGAGCGCCAGCTGGTACTCGCCGAGCTGAAAGGCAACCTTCGCCAGCACTTCGTGCGCCTGCCAGCTCATCGGATCTGCTTCGACGCAGCGCCGCGCGGCGTCCAGGGCCGAAGATCTGGCCGAAGGATCACCCCCTGTTGTGGCCTCGCGGGCTCTCACCAGCGCCAGGTTTGCCCAATAGGTCGCCTCGTACGGAGCACGCCGCGCAGCCTCCGCGTACGCATCCGACGCGTCGGCGGTGGTGCCTATACCCTCGAGGCTCAGACCGAGCCAATTCCAATAGTCAGCGCGGCCAGGGTCGGTCCGCGATGCCCTGCTGGCGGCTTCAACCGCGGAGGCGGCGTCATTGGCAGCCAGCGCGGACCTTGCCGTCTGTGCGCTGCGGTTGGCCAGAAACGCAGTGAGTGGCGACGCGGCTGCCGCGAGTGACGCGAGGGCGATGAGTCCGACGACCATCGTCGGCAAGACCCTGGGCGCCTCCACGACCGGTCGCCGACCGGTGAGACTTGCGATCGCGCCAAAGGCAAACCATGGAAACCAATCGACGCTGATCGAACCCACGTCGACCAGGCCGTTAACCCAGTACGCCACGCTCGCCAAAGCGAGGGGCGCGGCAACTGCGGGCATCCGCGGTAACGCCCTGGCAAAAAGCGCAAATGCGAATGAGGCGAGCAGGACCAGCTGCGCGGCCAGCCCAACGACACCGGTCGTGACGAGGGTCTGCAAAGCCCAGTCGTGCGCAGAGGTCTGGGGACTACCGAGCCTATCCGAGACAGTGTCTTGGTAGCGGTTGTAGACCGTTCCCACGCTGTCCGGACCGTAACCCGTGATCGGCCGATCGAGGAACGCCATCACAACGACGCGATAGACCCCGAGTCGGCCCGACCCGAGGTCGTCGACCGTCCGAGCTGTTCGTGCCGCAAGAGGCGAAGTAGCCAGGAGCAGCACCAAAGCAAGCGCGGCCGCGGAAATGGCGAGGATTCCAGCGAGCCGTCGCTCTGATCTGGCTGCGTCGACCCGAAGGCGAACAAAGAAGGCCGCGAGCACCGCTGCCCCGATCCCGATTAGGCTGCCGCGGGTCGCGACGACCGCGGACGCTGAGGCCACGAGAAGTACAGACGCGCCGGCAACCCAACGAACAGCTGTGCGGCGCAGCCCCTCGCTAAACGCTGCTACCCCAAGGGCCATTCCGAAGGTAATGCTCAGGAAGTGGCCGAGCTGATCGGAGAGGCCGAGGGTGCTGAAAGGACGATCCCCTTCGTAGCGAAGCCACTTCAATGGGTCGGCCCCAACGTCTTGGACGGCCGCGTAGGGCACCACCACCAGCGTCGCGATTCCGATGGCACCGAAGCAGACGACGAAGTCCGATCGCTCTTTGATGCCGACCGCTACGGCTACATAGAGAACCAGCATGTCCGCGAGGAACGTGAGCCCAAGGTATCGCTCGTTCTCGCCGAACAACGCGAGGTATTTGTTCTCAGCGAAGAGAGCGGCGACAACATTCGCCGCGAGAAACAGAGCAACAGCGATGTGGAGCCGGGTCCGCGGAATGATGGACAGGCCGAACCGTAGAAGGGCCAGCGCGAGCAGCCCCGCCAGGAGAAAGGCGAGCGCTCGGCTCAGGAGCGACTTCGGAAGGTCGAATGCTTGCAGAC
>JALYSZ010000235.1 GCA_030854525.1 Chloroflexota bacterium
GGGCGCCGGGCGCATCGAGCGCGCTGCTTCTGATATTCGCGCGCGCGCGTCCACCATAGAACATGGTGCTGTGGGTGACGGCGCGGGTTGGACCTGACGTGTCAGCGGTTGTCGCACTTTGGTGGAAGTGCGACAGAAACCCGCGCTCGCTCACGCGTCAGAGAATGTGAGTCCGACGTCCGGTTTCGCTGCAAGGTGGGGTCAACATGCTCAGGCTTTCACCGTGTCGCTCGAAGCCGGTCCGGATTCGGACTCAGGCTCCCGACTCTCCGCGATCCAGCGCTCGTACTCGGCCCGCGTCTCTACTGCGCAGCGTCCGGGGAGTCGTCCGACTCACCAGAGACTCCGCCGTGGGCGGCAAGGGCGATGGCAATCCGCTCGTCCCACGCGCCGGTCAGCGCCTCTCCAACGAACCGCATCGCGAATGACAGCGCGTGCAGGTAGTCCCAAGGCTTGTAGACGGCAAGATCCTCACCTGAGACTCGCACCTGCGACTCCTCACGCAGGATTGGGTTCTTCGCCGTGAAGTCCTCGAGCGACTCCATCGCCGAGCCGCTGGCGATGGTCATGTCGCTGATCTCGATGTTCTTCGCACCCTTGCCGATGTGGATCACACCTGGTATGTCGATGTCTTCCGTTGCCTCCTCCACATTCAGGTTCACGACCGCCTGAACCGGCGGAACGAACGGATGGCATTCGATCCACATCGCCGCCGGAATCTCTGTCAGCAGCTTCGTCTCGATGAGCCACGCCCTTCGCCGCTCATCGGTCTCGTCCCGGATCTCCTCTCCCAGGGGAATACCCGCCGCCAATGCGTGGTCGATGCGCACACGCGGGGCTCCGCGGTGGGTAACCCAGTGGCGGTAACCGTGGAGTAGGTGGAGCCCGATCGAACCGAATAATGCGTCGATGACCGCGACGAGATCAGCAGCCTCGGACGAAGCCAAGGCGCGGAGCTCCCTGCGAAGGGGTGCCTCTTTCTTTCCCCGGCCCCAGCGAACGTCGTTCTTGCCAACTCCAAGGGCAAGAGCCGCGTTCGTGAACTGAAGGCCCATGTCGAGAGCCGTCGCGGCCTCTCGGATCGTGATGTCTCCGTATCGAACAATGTTGACCGGGTCGAACCCGATCAGGTAGACGGCGGAGCCGTCGTGAGCGAGTCCCCATTGCCCCGGCCGCAGTGCATCAGAGGCGACCCGCTCAGCGTTGGCACCGAGCGCAAGGTGATAACTCACGTCCTCTCGATGCTCGCGCAGGCCGTCAAGCCTCGAGCCCGACAGGTTCGCTTCGGCCCAGGCCTGCGACTTGGGGAATGGCTCCTCGAAGAACACGGGGGACCGGCGCTAACGAACGACCAGAGGCTCTACTTCGGCGGCTCCCAGCAGCCGCTCATAGTCGGGATAGCAGCAGACCACCCGGTGGAGCACGACCACGTCGGCCGGCTCGACGGCGTCCGGCTCGACGGCGATGTCGTGGAGACGCCGCTCGGCCCGCTCCTCGAGCCCCGCCTCTCGGAGCAGCCGCTCGGCTTCCGCGTCATACGCCGACGAGAGCTCGAGGTTGACCGTGCGCGCGGCGCCCCGCTTCAGCAGCTCGATCTGGATCTCGCCGACGCCGCCGCCGACCTCGAGCACCGTGGCGCCCTCGATCCCGCGCTGCTCGAGGAACTCGACCATCCGCTGGGCCGTTTTGTCGAGGCCGCGCTTGCGGTAGCGCTTGGCCATCCGGCGGGCAAAGCGGGGGCTGAAGAACTGGTCGCAGCCGCGCGGGTTGCAGCAGCTCGCCACAGAGGGAGAGTACCGCCGAGTCGCCATGTCCTTCGATCAGGATGGCTATCGGTTTCGCGCAGTCAGTGTGAGGCCGGTTTCCTGATCATGTAACTACGCCGGTAACAGCACGCTCCCGGGTCAGACGCAAAGCAGAAGCTGCCAAGCTGCGGAAACGACTGAGCGAACTCGGTGGCTGACCAGCACGTCGTCTTTCCACCAGAAAGCGACGGCGCTCGCGGCGCGCTGTTCTTCAGCAGGGGGTACCCCCGCGCGAGTCGGAGTCCCGCGCGCGAGAAGTTTCTGGGGGAGCCTCCGGCAGCGACAGGAACGCACGCTCAGGAGTCCCGTTCCATCGACGGCACCTCACCCCGGTTGTAGCTACACGAGCCTCTCTGTGGCTACGCGAAGCGCGCCTCGCCTCCTATCCCGTATCCGTCGCACCGGGTCGTCGGCTCAGGGCACATTGGCGCAGAGCACGCGACCGGTCAGTGCCGAGTATCCCGACGTTCCGCGCGCCGTCTGTACCAGCCAGCTGCTGCCGTCGACGGAGGGCGCATTGACGACGATGTAGGGGCCGTCGCCGGGGATGATGCCGCCTCCGGTGCCGCCGCCTCCCCCGATCGCCTTCTTTCCAGCTGGGCAGGTCATGAATAGGGAGTTGTAGATCTGGTTCATCACGATGCTTGTCGTGCCCTCGACGACTTCGTAGCCGCTGATGCCGGGCACAGGCAGTTGGCCAGGCTTGAAGTCCACGGCGAGCAGCGAGTTGTTCTTCACCTTGGACGAGATGACTGCGTTCGCCTTTAGCTGCGCGGTGCCCACGCTGTTCACTGGGAGGGCTAGGATCCTCGCGTAGCTGGTTCCGCTGAGCGCAACGCCCAGCGCCACGCAGGCGATGACCATGGCCGGGGATGGCCTAGGGATAAATCGAAGCATGATTCTCCTTTCTGGGCCAAATGGACGCCAGGAGTTCTCTCGGAGTCTTGCACTGCCTCGAACTCCGCGTACGTCGCGGACTTAGCCGATTACGTCGCGCGCCCAGGCAGGGCAACCGCGCAGCATGAGCGCCTAAACGCAACCTGCATTGACGACTTCGCGGGCTATCAATGCTTGACAAGATCGCGGTGACCTCCGACCACGCCTCGTCACGCGTGACCGAGTCACGGAACCAGCCAAGGCGCTTTCCGGCCGCCACTTGTTGACACAGTCGACTCGAGCGTTGTCGCTCTTTGGTGGAAGAGCGACAAACGGTTCGCTTGCGCGACGACATCGATGATCGAGCTCGCGACGAGTTCGTTCAACCGAGCTTCAGCGCTGGCATCTTCGCTCGACGTCACGAGCACGTTGTCGCGCGCCAGACGCCATGGACAAGCGATGCCCTTGCACCAGTCCACGCCCACGCGCACAACGATGGGATCGTTGAACTCCAACTCCTCGACCCGCAACGGCAGAAGTCATCTGGTGACCGACGCCGGCGCTGAATGCGGAGAGGAACGACAAAGAGGGTCCGTTGCTGCCAGCGGTGGGAGTAGGCTTGGCGTGTGGCGCGCGGTCTGGTCGCAGACCGCAGTCGCCGCTCTCCCCGAGTAAGCGG
>JALYSZ010000242.1 GCA_030854525.1 Chloroflexota bacterium
TGAAGAGCATCTTTACCACCGACATCCCGTACCTCGGGCCTGACGGCATCGGCACTTCGGACTGCATCACCGACGCGGGTGACAACGCCAACGCGAACCTCTACTTCACCAACGCCGCGGCCGAGGCGGCGCAGGACTCCGGGAACGCGGCACTGATCGCGGACTTCAAGTCGAAGTTCACGGCGAAGGAAGACCTCGCGGCCTACACCTTCCCGGGCTACGACTGCGCCAAGATCCTCCTGGACGCCATCAGCCGGGCGATCGACACCGCGGGCGGCAAGATGCCGACCCGCGAACAGGTTGTCCAGGCTGTCCAGGACACCAAGGCCCTCAAGCTCTCGACAGGGACGTACAGCTTCGACAAGAACGGCGACCCGACCTCAGCCACGATGGCCTTCTATCAGTACCAGACGGCCGCCAAGGACTGGGTGTTCGTGAAGCAGTTCTCGGTCGGCGGGTGAGCCAGATCTAAGAAGCGAAGCCCGGAGGGGGCGCGCAAGCGCCCCCTCCCTTTTCGCGCGAGGGGGAAGTGGGGACGATCGGCGAGGCGGTCAGGCGCCGTCGAGGCGGTCTTCGTGCCGGGCTTGCCGGCCGAATCCTCGACTTCGCTCTTATCGCGATCGTGGCCGGATTCCTGATCCTGCTCGGCACGAAGGTCGTTGAGCACGGCGGTTCCTTCTTCGTGCAGATCCTTACGTTCGCGGTCGCGAACGGCGGCATTTACGCTCTGATCGCACTCGGCTACACGATGGTCTACGGGATCATCGAGCTCATCAATTTCGCGCACGGCGATGTGTTCGCGTTCGGGGCCTTCCTGTCAGCGTCGCTCCTACCCCTTTTCGGCCTGAAGGAAGGCGGCGCGTTCACTTTGGGTTCAGCGCTCGCGCTCCTCGTCGTATTCGCCCTGACCATGCTTGCCTGCGGTTTCCTCAACATCAGCATCGAACGTATCGCCTACCGCCCCTTGCGCCACGCACCGCGGCTTGCCCCGCTCATCACCGCGGTCGGCGTCTCGTTCTTCCTCGAGGGCGCGCTCTTCCTGTGGAAGGGACCGTCGAACGTGCACTACCCGAACATCATCCCGAACGCAGGGTTCGAGCTCTTCGGCGCGACGATCGGGGCCAAGGACCTGCTCGTGATCGTGGTCTCGATCGTCCTCATGATCGCGCTCGCGCTCTTCGTCGACCGTACGCGCCTCGGAAAGGCGATGCGTGCGACGGCGCAGGATAGGGACGCTGCACTCCTCATGGGTATCAACATTGATCGGACGATCGCCGCCACGTTCTTCATCGGCGCGCTCCTGGCGGGTGCGGGCGGAACGATGTACGGCCTCTACTACAACACGTCGGTGTTCGACCTCGGCTTCAGCGCGGGCCTGGTCGCCTTCACCGCGGCGGTGTTCGGCGGTATCGGCAACATCTACGGCGCGGCCATCGGCGGCATGGTCATCGGGATGATCCGGACGTTCTGGGACGGCTACTTCGACTCAGCGTGGACCGATGTGATCATCTTCACGATCCTGATCCTCGTCCTGATCTTCCGCCCGACCGGCCTCCTCGGCATGCGGGTGCCCGAGAAGTGAGCATGCTGCGGCAGTTCTGGGAAGGCGGCCCACGGCGCGATCCAAACACGATCGCCTACGTGGTGCTGCTCGTCGGCGCGATCTTCTTCCCGATCCTGGTCAACGTCATCACTGGCGGCAACTCGTCCTCGGTCATGACCGTCGCAGCGGACGCGGGGGTCTACGTGCTCCTCGCGATCGGCCTGAATGTCGTCGTCGGGTTTGCCGGACTTCTCGACCTCGGCTACGCCGCGTTCTTCGCCATAGGTGCGTACACGTACGCGTTCCTCGCCTCAGACCACATGCGCGTAACGCCGATCGGCGAGCCGATCCACGTCTCGTTCTGGATCGTGCTGATCGTCGCGATGTTCATCGCGGCGTCGTTCGGGGTAATACTCGGCGCGCCGACGCTCCGGCTGCGAGGCGATTACCTCGCGATCGTGACCCTTGGTTTCGGCGAGATCGTCCCGCGCGTCTTCCGCAACGCGGCAGGCTGGACGAGCGGCGTGAACGGCATCTCGGCATTGGACATCCCGTCGCTTCCGCTTTGGCTGCAAGGGCCGTGGTCGGGAGATCCATTCGCCGTCGTACAGGACTTCAAGATCATCTCGTCGCTCGCTTTCTACGTGATCATGGTCATCCTCGTCATCATCTGCGTGATCCTCGTGCGCAACCTTCAGCGTTCGCGCCTGGGCCGTGCGTGGATGGCGGTCCGTGAGGACGAGGTCGCGGCCGCAGCGATGGGCGTAAATACGGTGGCGGTGAAGCTCCTTGCCTTCTCGATCGGTGCAGCCTTCAGCGGATTCGCCGGAACGTACTACGCCGGGAAGCTCTCGCTGGTCTCCCCCGAGAACTTCGGTTTCTCTGTCTCGATCACGATCCTCGTGATGGTCGTGCTCGGCGGCATGGGGAACATCCCAGGGGTGATCACAGGAGCTCTCCTCGTCTACTACGTCATTTTCGTCCTGCTGCAGCAGCTCCCCGAATTTGCGGTGAACTTCGTGACGTCGATCGGCCTGTCTGGCCTCGTGAAGTCGAGCGGCGACTATCCGGGCATCGCCGAGTTCATCTCGCGGCTCAAGTTCCTGGTGTTCGGGCTCATCCTGGTGGTCGTCATGCTCGTGAGGCCGCAAGGCCTCCTGCCAAGCCGGCAGCGCGAGCAGGAGCTCAAGAAGGGCGTCGCCGACGACAACACGATCGTCGACGTGACCGCGGAGACCTCATGACGGTCGAGGCCGCACCGCCGATCCTCCGCGTCGACCACGTCACGAAGCGCTTCGGCGGGCTCGTGGCCGTCGACGACGTAACGTTTGACGTCAAGAAGGGCGAGATCTTCGCTCTCATCGGGCCGAACGGCGCGGGAAAAACGACCCTCTTCAACGGGATCACAGGCATCTTTCCGCCGACGAGCGGCCGCGTCATCTTCCAGGATCGCGAGATCACCGGCGCCAAGCCGCACCAGGTCGCCACGCTGGGGATTGCCCGCACCTTCCAGAACATCCGGCTCTTCGAGTACATGTCGGCGCTCGACAACGTCCGTCTCGGACAGCACTGCCGGATGCGCGCCAAGCTCTGGGACTCTCTGTTCAAGACGCCCGTCGAGCGCGCCGAGGAGCGCCGTGTCACCGATCGCGCGATCGAGCTACTCAAGTTCGTCGGCATCGAGAAGTACACCCACACGTACGCGCGGAATCTGCCCTACGGCTCGCAGCGCCGCCTCGAGATCGCGCGGGCGCTCGCCACGCATCCGGCACTGCTCCTCCTTGACGAGCCGGCCGCCGGCTTCACGCCTCAAGAGAAGGTGGAGCTGATGGGACTCGTCCACAAGATCGTCGACAACGGAGTGACCGTCTTCCTCATCGAGCACGATATGAAGGTGGTCATGGGTGTCTCCAAGCGCATCGTGGTGCTCGACCATGGCGAGAAAATCGCCGAAGGGACGCCCGAGCAGGTCCGCAACGACGAGCGCGTGATCGAGGCGTATCTCGGAAAGCAGCACTAGGACATGGCCATGCTCGAGGTCTCGAAGATCGACGTCTTTTACGGGAGGGTCCAGGCCCTGCGCGCCGTGACGCTCTCGGTCGACGCCGGAGAGATCGTCGCGCTGATCGGGTCGAACGGCGCCGGCAAGACGACGACGCTGCGCACGATCTCGGGTCTCATGCACCCGACGGGCGGCAAGATCGTTTTCGACGGACGCGAGCTGCAGCAGACCAAGGCGCACGAGATCGTGAAGTTCGGGATCTGCCAATCCCCCGAGGGCCGACGCCTGTTCCCGCGCATGAGCGTGTTCGACAACCTAATGATGGGAACGTACGCACGAAAAGAGCTGAGCGGGCTCCAGGACGACATCGCGAACGTCTACGACCTCTTTCCCCGCCTCAAGGAGCGCACCAAACAGCTCGCGGGGACTCTCTCAGGCGGAGAGCAGCAGATGCTCGCGATGGCCCGCGCGCTCATGGCGCACCCGAAGCTCCTGATGCTGGACGAGCCTTCGCTGGGCCTCGCGCCGATCCTCGTCGAGACGATCTTCCGCGTGTGCACCGACATCAACTCGAAGGGCATGCCGATCCTCCTGGTGGAGCAGAACGCGAGCAAGGCGCTCGAGATCGCCCATCGCGCGTACGTTCTCGAGACCGGCTCGATCGTCCAGACCGGGACCGGCAAGGAGCTCCTTTCATCGCCCGACGTGCAACGCGCCTACCTCGGGATGTAGCGGCGATGCCGCTCCGCGGCTGCGCCGACTGCTGCTTGGCCAGTGCGCTACGCGCCTGACCGGAGTGACCGGCACCGCTCTCTAAACTTCGCGGGTGTCCGTTCCTTCGCTACGGGTTCCCGCCGACGTCGAGCGCGTTCTCGCGCGACTCGAGCAGGCGGGATTCGAAGCCTTCGTCGTGGGCGGCAAAGTTCGGGACGCCGTGCGGGGAATCGACTCGCCGGGGAAATGGGACCTGACGACGAGCGCCACGCCCGAGGAGATCCAGGGTCTCTTCCGGCGAACGTATTACCTGAACCACTTCGGAACGGTGACCGTCCGATCCGGTGAGGAAGAGGTCGAGGTCACGACCTACCGGACCGAGACCGAGTACACCGACCACAGGCGCCCGGATCACGTGACCTTCACACGGTCTCTTCACGACGACCTGTCGCGCCGCGATTTCACGATGAACGCGATGGCCTGGCGTCCGCCGGCCGACGGCAAGCCCGGCGAGCTCGTGGATCCATTCGGCGGCGAGCGCGACCTCGACGCGCGAATCGTTCGCGCGGTCGGCGAGCCCCGGGAGCGCTTCAAAGAAGACGCGCTGCGGATGCTGCGTGCCGTCCGGTTTTCGACCCTGCTCGGTTTCACGATCGACCCCCAGACCGCCGACGCGATCCGCGAGTCCGCACCGCTCGCGAAGACACTTTCGGGGGAGCGCATCCAACAGGAAATGGTGAAGATCCTCGCCGCGCCCAA
>JALYSZ010000196.1 GCA_030854525.1 Chloroflexota bacterium
GCGGCCAGGTGGCCGCTCCACCAGTTCTGGCCTCTAAAGCTTCACTCGCAGAACGTGCCCGCCGCCGCCCTCCGCGCAGGGCGCGGCGTTTCCGGAGGGGAACACCCCGCAGTTGGAGATGTAGAACGCGCCGTCGGGTCCGATCGCGACGGACGTCGGTGCAACGAGGCCGGTGATCGGAACGACCGACCGCGATCCATTCGTCGCTACGCGGATGAGGGCGCCTGGACCACCCAGGCCATCCAAGGTCGCGAACTGGAGTACGTAGAGGCTGCCGTCCCGGCCGAAAGTGAGGTCGATCACCGCGGTGAAGCCGGACAGGAACACCGCCGGAGTGGTGCTGCCGGGAACGACGCGATAGATGTTTGCCTCGCCGGCAGTGAATGGGAACCCGGTCAGCTCGCCCACGTAGAGCGCGCCATCGGGTCCGCGCGCGACGCTCGTCGGCACGGAGTCGGTGCCGCGAAGGCTCGACCGGGACGGGAAAGTCGCAAGCGTCGTGATGGTTTTGCCTCTGATCGATAGCAGTGAGTTGCCACCGGCGTCGGTCGCGATGATCGCTTGACCCTGACCGTTGCCGCGATTGTTACCGCCGTCGTCTTCGTCGCCCTGCTCCTCGTCGTCGTTGCCACCGCCGCGGCTCGCGGCGAGCAGACCATAGGGATCGCTGTCCCGAAAGCCGTGGTCGGGATTGCTCGCGGCCTCGTATGCCGCGAGGTCGACCGTCGGTCGCCAATCGCCGGGGTTCGCCCGAGCCAGCCAGCCGAAGTACCTTCCGATCGGCAGACACTCCGACCGCTTCGCCGGATCGGTGCCAAGCCCGATGGTCACCGTTAGGCGCCCGCTACTCGTCGGAAGAACATCGTGGGGGCCGAGCGCGCCAAACCCTTGTGCGTTCGCATGCGATGGCATCCCGGTCACGATTCGTGTCTGGCTACCGCGCCAGAGGCGCGAGATCGAGCCCGTGCGGCCAGCGGAGACCGGCCCCTCAGCTCCCTCGAAACACTTCTGGTCGCCACCGCGGCCGGCCTCGGCGACGTAGAGAGCACCGTTCGCTGCGAAGTTGAGCCCTCGAGGATTGTTCAGGTTGAACATGACGATCTTCGTCTTCGGCGTGGCCGCGTCGGCCCCAAGCGGCGGAGCCGCGAGCGCGAAAACGGCAACGAGCAATGCGATCCAACGTGCTTTTCTCATCTGCCTCCCCTTCGAGTGCGCAATGCCGCGCGCGAAACCTACATCAACCGGCGCGAGGCGCGCGCTGACAGCGGGGGCAATGAAAGGTCCCTCGGCCACCGACAACCGTGCGCACGATCGCTCGCCCGCAGCGAGGGCACGGCTCGCCTGCGCGTGAGTACACCTGGAACTCGCGCTGCATCCGACCTTTGTTCCCGCGTGCGTCGACGTAGTCGCTCGGCGACGCGCCGCCGAGCCGGATGCCTTTGCGAAGCGCCCAGCGGATCGCCTCGTGGAGCCGCGCGATCTCTTCAGTGCGCAGCGACCCCGCTTTACGAAGCGGATGGATCCGCGCGCGCCAGAGCGCCTCGATCGCATAGATGTTCCCGATCCCCGCGATCGCGCGTTGATCCAGGAGCAGCACCTTAATCGCGGCCCGCGGACGGCGGCGCAGGAGTGCGCGAAGCCACGCGACCGTAAAGCCGCGCGCGAGCGGCTCCTGCCCGAGCGACGCATGGAGCGGCATCTTCGGACGGCCACGCTCATTCGACCCTTCGAGCGTCGCCGCGTCGATGACCGCCATACGCCCGAACTTTCGCGTGTCGGAGAAACGCATCGCGGTGCCGTCCGCAAAACGGATCTCGCCGCGCACGTACCGCTCGTCCACGTCGGCCACTCCATAGAGCAGCTTGCCGGTCATGCGGAGCGACACGACGAGCGCGTCGCCGCCGTCGAGGTCGAACACGACGAACTTGCCGCGGCGCCGCACGTCGCTGATGCGCCGCCCGCGGAGGCGCGCGCCGACGACCTCGGCCGGCTCCGGCTCGGTGAGGCGAACCCAGCGCGACTCGAACTCGCTGATCGTGCGATCGACGACCAGCGCACGGAGCTGCCGCGCGATGGTCTCAACCTCCGGCAGCTCAGGCATTCGCGGTCGCGGGGACGTCCAGTCGCTGCATCTCGTCCCAGTTCGGCCCGGCACGAACGTCCACGATCAGCGGCACGTCGAGCTCGTAGCCCCCGCTCATCTCATCCCCGAGGAGTCGCGCAATCCGCTCGACCTCAAAGCGCGGCACCTCTGCGACGAGCTCATCGTGGACCTGCAGCAGAACGCGCGCGTGCAGGTCGCTCTTATGCAAGGCGCGGTGCACCCGCGCCATCGCGATCTTCATGATGTCCGCGGCCGTGCCCTGGATCGGCATGTTGATCGCCATGCGCTCGGCGGCATTGCGCACCGCGTTCACCCGGCTCGTCATATCTGGGATGTAGCGGCGCCGGCCGAGGAGCGTCTCGACGTACCCCTGCTCGACGCAGAACGCCTTCGTCTCGAGCACGTAGCGCCGCACCTGCCCGTAGCGCTTGAAGTACTCGTCGATGAAGCGCTGCGCCTCCTCGCGCGGCATCTGCATTCGCCACGCGAGACCGAAGTCGCTCATGCCGTAGACGATGCCGAAGTTGAGCATCTTCGCGACGTCCCGTTGCTCTCGCGTCACCGCGCTTTCGGCGACCCCGAATCCCGCCGCGGCCGTCCGCCGATGGATGTCTGCACCGGACCGGAACGCATCGAGGAGCGCGGGATCCTGCGACACGTGCGCGAGCACGCGCAGCTCGATCTGCGAGTAGTCCGCGGCGACCAGGACCTGGTCGGGCGAGCCTGCGACGAACGCGCGGCGGATGCGCCGACCGAGCGGAGTGCGGATCGGGATGTTCTGTAAGTTCGGCGCGCGACTCGAAAGCCGGCCGGTCGAGGCGACGGTCTGCTCGAACGTGGTGTGGACGCGCCGGGTCTCGGGGTCGACCAGCGCACCGAGACCCTCGGCGTACGTCGAGCGAAGCTTTTCGATCTCGCGGTACTCGAGGATCTTCTCGATCACCGGATGCGCGCCACGAAGCTCCTCGAGCACCGTGGCATCGGTCGAGAAGCCGGTTCCCGTCCGGCGGCCGCGCGGCAGCTTCAGCTCCTCGAACAGGAGCGACTGAAGCTGCTTGGGGGAGTTCAGCCCGAACTCGTGGCCGACGGCGGCATACGCCTCCTGCTCGATCCGCGCGACCTCACGCGCGAACTCCTCGCCCAGGGAACGTAGGTAGCCGGTGTCGACGGCGATTCCTGCCTCTTCCATCTCGACGAGCACGTCGACGAGTGGGAGCTCGACATCACGGTAGAGACGCTCGAGATTGAGCCGCTCGAGTTCGACCGCGAACTGCTCGCCGAGACGCGCGGCGGCGACCGCACCGGCGCCAGCGCGCGCAAGACGCTCGTCGAGCGTCGGCGTCCGATAGGGGTCCTTGCGGTCTGCCACGGGAAGGGCGGGCACCTCGAGCTTCAAGCGCTCGGCGGCGAGGTCCTCGAGGGCGTGATAGCGGCGGCTCGCGTTGACGAGGTAGCTGGCGATCATCGTGTCCATCGAGAGGCCGCCGATATCGGCGCCCGCGCGGCGCAGCGCGCGACGGGCGGTCTTCGCGTCGTGCGCGGTCTTGGCGATGTTCTCGTCCCGCAGCACCGCGGCGATGGGTCCGGGGACGCCATCGGGTGTGGGGAGGTACCAAGCGCGTTCGCCAGCGGCGAGGCCGAGACCGACGAGCAGCGGGTGACGACCGGAAGAATCCACATCCGCGTGGACCGCGAACGCGCCGGCCTTCCGCAGCTCGGTGGCGACCTGCTCGGCGTCGACGTCGGCGACGAGCGCGGTCTTGACCGGCGGCGCGACCGAGGGGGCCGCCTCGAGGCCGAGCTGCATCTGACCACCGCGCGCGACCATCGGTGCGGCGGCTCTCGGCGCCGGCGCGGCGAGGTTCTGATCCGCAGGTGGCAGCCTAGGTATGAGGCTGCGGAATTCGAGATCGCGGAACAGCTCCAGCACGGCCGCACGGTCGTATGTAGTCCGGCGGGTGCGGTCGAGCTCGAGCGTGACCGGTAGATCCGTGACGATCGTCGCGAGCTCGCGGCTGCGGAAGACCTGGTCCTTGTTCGCGGCAAGCGATTCCCGCAAGCGGGGCGTGAAACCGCCCAGGTCGGCGTAGACGCCCTCGAGATTCCCGCGCTCGGCGATGAGCTTCGCCGCCGTCTTGTCGCCGACACCGGGCACGCCCGGGATGTTGTCGGTCGCATCCCCTTTGAGCGCCTTGAAGTCGACCATCTGGTCCGGTCGCAGCCCGTACCGTTGCCGGATCATCTCTTCGTCGTAGACGACCGTGTTCTGGAAGCCCTGACGCGTCGTCATCAGCTTGATGCGCGGTGTCACGAGCTGAAGCGGGTCGAGGTCCCCCGACACGATGATCGTCTCGAGCCCCAGTGCCTCGGCCTGCCGCGCGAGCGCGCCGATGACGTCATCGGCCTCGAACCCCGGGAGCGAGTACATCGGGACACCGAACGCTTCGAGAAGCTGCTTGCAGCGCTCGAACTGCGGCCGCAGATCGTCAGGCATTGGCTTCCGTGTGGCCTTGTACGTCGCGTCCTTCGCGTGCCTGAACGTCGGGACAGGTAGATCGAACGCCGCCGCGATGTGCTGCGGGGTCGCCTGCTCGAGCGATTTCAGGAGGATCGACGCGAAGCCGAACGTCGCGTTCGCGAGCTCGCCCTTGGTCGTGGTGAGGGGCGGCACAGCGAAGAACGCCCGGTAGATCAGGCTGTTGGAGTCGATTAGGGCGAGCCGCTCGATCACTAGACGAGTATCGCCGTTAGGTCGAGCGGAGCCTCCGGCCGAGCATGAACGACGCGGCGCCGAACGCGACGGCAAGGATGAGCCAGAGCCAGGGCGAAAGTACGAACGGTGAGGGCGGAGGCTCGGGGGCGCGGTTCACGCGCGTGACCTGGTCCGCCGCCGCAGAGGAAGATGGACTAGCCGAATCCTGGCGACCGACCTGCTTGGCCGTGTCGGCTGGCGTGGCGGACGCGCCGACCGAGGAGCGCTTGTCGCTGGTCACGGCGGCCGCAGGACTCGGCGACGGGCCCTCGAAGTTCTGCGTCGCCGCGGCGGCGCCTCCGGCGCTAGACGCCTCGGGCGCGGTCAGCGCGTTCGGCGCTGGGGCAGAAGCCGTGGTAGCCGACTGCGCTCGTGGGAAGAATGCGACCAAAGCGGTCGCCAGGAAGAGAAAGATCGCCGCGCCACTCGCGAAAGTCGACAACGTGCGCAGCGGAGCGAGCCAGAACGGAATAGATACCCGGGGTACGAGCGACCGCGACGGGACGGGCATCGGAAGCGCTGCGATGAGGCGGGCGGTCCCGCGAAGCTCGACCAGACGCGTTCGGCACAACGCGCACGTGTCCAGATGCGCCTGCACCGAGGCCCGAGCCTCCGACGAAAGCGCTCCGTCCAGATACGCGGAAAGGTCGCCGAACGGATGCACGGCCTAACCTCCTATCCCTAGGACGTCGGCGCTCTGGATCGGTTCCCTCACCCGCTTGACCCCCGCCAACCCCGGCTAACAAGGATGTTTCGCACCGCGAGACGGCCGCGGTGGATGCGCGATTTCACCGTACCGATCTCGGTCGACGTGATCGTCGCGATCTCCTCGTACGCGAACCCTTCGACGTCCCGGAGCAAGAGCGCCGCGCGCTGGTCGGCGGGGATAAGGGCAAGCGCGTCCTCCACGACACGCAACGCTTCGCGATCCGCGGCGAGATCCGCGAGCTCGGGGCCTGGTGCGGCGGGTTCAGCCCAGCTTACGGAATCGTCGTTTTCCGACGGGGGATCGAGCGGCAGCTCCGGATGACGGCGTCGCGAGCGCAGGCGATCCAACGCCCGGTTAGTCACGATCCGAAAAACCCACGCCCGAAACGAGGTTCCTTCGAAAGACGAGAGCGACTTCCAGGCCGATAGGAGTGCGTCTTGCACGCAGTCTTCGGCGTCGTCATGGCCCAGCATGCGTGCCGCGTGGCGATACAGAGGCCGCTCGATTTCGAGAGCAAGCTGCTCGAACGCCCGAGCGTCGCCGCGCCGCGCGCGATCAAGGAGCGCTTCGCTCGCTCCCCCGACGTCCGGGCGCATCAGCGAACTTTCGCCCGGCTACAGCTTCTTAGGTAGATTGCCTCGTGGAAAGCATGACCGAAGACCGAAAAAAGAAAGTCGTCGTCATCGGCGAGGACGACACACCGATCGCCACGCTGCTGCGCGATTCGATCAACGACGAGGACGGGTACCAGGCCGTCGTCGTGTCCGACGGCGCGTTGGTGCTCGAGACGGTCCGTCAGGTACACGCCGACCTCCTCATCCTCGACATCATGATGCCGGGACTCAACGGCTTTGAGGTGTTCGACCGGGTTAAAGCCGACACCGACATCCGTGACATGCCGGTGCTCTTTGTGAGCGCGGCAACGAACCAATACGACAGCGACTTCGCCAAGCGGGGCATCACAGAGGTGATCTCGAAGCCCTTCGACCTGAACGATCTCCTGGACCGCGTCCGGGTACTCTGCCCGACCGATGCCGGAGGCCAAAACTAGCCCGCGCGACCGCGCGCGTTTCGCGGAGCTTGCGCGCCTTGCCGCCGAGACCGCGGTTGCGGTCGGCGATGCGATCGCGGTCGATGACATCTCGATCGTCACGCGCAAGCGTGGGCGGGCCAATTTCGCGACCTCCGCGGATCATGCGGCGGAGCGCGCGATCATCTCGCGACTTTCGGCCCACGACAAGGGCATCCCCATCCTCGCCGAGGAGAGCGCGCGCAAGGGGATCGTGGACGCCGAGCGCCTATGGGTCGTCGACCCGCTCGATGGCACGCTCAACTTCAGCCGCGGCCTTCCCTTCTATTGCGTGCTCATCGGTTATGTCGAGGACGGCAAGGCGCGGGCAGGAGCCGTCCATGCGCCGCGAACAGGCGAGACATTCGTCGCGTCCGAGGGAGCCGGTGCGACACGAAACGGCGTTCCGATCAGGGTGTCGCGGGTGACGCGTGTCGCCGAGGCGTTCGCGGTCGCAAGCCTGGGCTTCGGTGAGACCAAGAAGAAAGACTCGCGCTTTGTGACCCTGAACGCGACGTGCGCGCGGCTTCGCGTGATTGGCTCCGCCGGGCTCGAGATCTCGTACGTCGCCATGGGCCGGTTCGACCTCTTCGTGCATCAGGCTCTGTCGCCGTGGGACGTCGCCGCTCCCGCTCTCATCGCGCGGGAGGCCGGCGCTGCGGTGCTGTCGCTCAAGACCGGAAAGGATGCAGCGTGGAATGAGCCGCAGGTCGTTATCGCCAATCCACGACTGGCGAAGGATGCGGTGACGCTATTAGCCAAACCTAGAATGTGAAATACGCCGGAGTGATGAAATTTGGCAGACATTAGAGACTCAAAATCTCTTGGGCTGAAAAGTCCGTGAGGGTTCAAATCCCTCCTCCGGCACAGACGAGCTAAAGCGGCAGCTTCACCCGCACCGTCGTCCCTTTGCCGTCGCCATCGCTCTCGAGCGCGAGCGATCCGGCGTGTGCTTCGGCTACGATGCGCGCGACGTAGAGACCAACGCCCATCCCGGCGAAGGTTCCCGCGCGCCCTGTTCCGCGAACGAAGGGATGACCGAGCCTGCCGATGTCCTCCGGCGGGATTCCGATCCCTTTGTCCGAGATTGCGATCTCAGCGCTTCGGTCCTCCGCGTTGAGCGCGACACGGACCGGGCCGCCAGTCGGCGAGTATTTGACCGCGTTGCCGACGAGGTTCATGAGCAACTGCTCGATGCGCGACTCGTCACCGTGGGCAGGGACGCTGGCAGGTGCCTCGACGGTGAAGGTGTGGCGGCCTTCCTCGAGGGTCGCGTCGACGTACCGCTGGACGACCTCGCGAACGACGACGGCGAGGTCGTACGACACCTTCTCCATGCTCAACGAGCCCTTTTCCGCGCGCGAGACCGAGAGCAGATCGTTGACGAGTCCGTTCATGCGATCCACCTGCCGCTCGATCGCGGCCAGGTTGCGATCGAGCGATTCCATATCGAGTTCCGTCCCTTGCGCGCGCGCGCGGCGCATCCGTGAGCGGACCAGCTGGGCAAGCGCCTTCAGGGGCGTGAGCGGCGTTCGGAGCTCGTGCGAGACGATCGACAGGAACTGTTCCCGCTCGCGCTCGCTCGCCAGGAGATCGGTGATGTCGTGGAGGGTCATCACGCCGGCGACGACCTCGCCGTTCGCGCCATGAACAGCTGCCGCACTTACCTCAAGGTCGCGCCGCTCCCGTGTGTCCGGCCTCGTCACGAAGAACTCGCCTTTGCTCTTCTCACCTTTGAGCGCGCGGTCCATGGGATAGGCCCCGGGAGAGATCGGCTCGCCGGTCATCAGATCCTTGACGTCGAATGCCGCCCGAAGCTCGGCCAGCGTATCGAACCGGCCGACGCCGAGTATTTCCCGAGCCCGTGGATTCGACTCGTAGCGGCCATTCGGCCAGCCGATCAGGACGCCATCGCCGAGGGCGTCCAAAAGATGCCGATGCAGGTCCTTCTGCGCCACGGCCTCGGCATACAAACGCGAGTTCGTGATTCCGATCGCCGTCGTCGCGGCGAGAAGATGGGCGACCTCGATGTCCTCGGGCGCGAACTTGCGTTTCCGATCCTTCGCGTAGATCGAGAGGGACCCGATGAGCCTATTTTCAAAAAAGAGCGGGATCGAAAGCACCTTGCCGAGACCCTCGGTCTTGATCAGCGCATGGTCGCCGAGGCTGTCCGCGGGTAGGTCCAGGATCGCGTGCTCACCCGCGGCGCGAAACTGCGCGCGTACCTCCTCCATCGGCAGCTGCTGGCTGGCCGCGTATTTCTCCGAGAGGCCGTCGTGCGCTCGTATGACGAGTGCGTCGCCATCGCTAGTGGGCAGGAAGACCGCGGCCGCGTCCGCCGGGATCAGGTCGCGCGCAGACGTGACGGCGTTCCGCAACCGGTGCTCGAGGTCGAGCGACCGAAACATCTCGTCGTTGGCGTTATGTAATCGGCGCAGGCGCGCGCGGCCGGCCATGGGAGTGGAGGGAGGCACGCGCTATGCCAATCTCCCGCTAGGCGAGCGGGCTACCGATACCGGTCAACGAGGTAGGACGACTTCCACGACATCCCCGCCGACCTCGTGCGCGACCGCCTCCGCAAGCTCACGCGAAGGCTTCGCACGGAACGAGGTCTGAACCCGACGCATGCCGCCGCCATTTCGCGGCAGCTCCAAAACGACCTGCGACACACCGGCGTGATCCTTGAGGACCTCCTGGATCTTCTGGAAGAGCGCGATGGACCGTTCGTAGTCGAGAACTTCTCGGAATCGGATCACGAGCGGCGGCGGCTCTTCTGAAACGGCCGGGTCGGGCGTTGACGTTGACGGCGGGTGGGGACTTTCCGAGGAGGGCTTTCGGGCCTCAGGCATCGCGCTCTCGTCTCGATAAGGCCCGTTAGCCCGACGAGGGAAGACCCCGCCCGCCGGCTGCACGGCGCCCGGCTGCACGGCGGTGGCCCCGCCGTTTCCGTTTCGCACAGAGAACTTCGCGCGCTTGGCGAGGAACTGCCGGCGCTCCTCGGCGACGCGCTTGATCTCCGCGATCCCGGCGTCGTCGAAGCGCACCGCGTGCTCGCACAAGAGCTTCGGATCCTCGTCGCGCTGCTCGACTCGCGCGAGCACGAGCAGAACTTCGTCGGTGCTCCACAGCGGCGCCGTAACCTCATAGACCCGCGGAAAGACGGTGACCTCGACGCTGCCGGTGAGGTCTTCGACCTGCGCGAACATCATGAGCTGCTTGTTCTTCGTGATGTGCTTCCGCGCGTTCGTGACCACGCACGCGATCGTCACGAGATCGTCCTGAGCGTCACCGAGTCCCGCCAGGTCGACGGTGACGACTTCCTTCATCCTTGGTG
>JALYSZ010000276.1 GCA_030854525.1 Chloroflexota bacterium
GCACGTTGCACACGTTGAGCGGCTGAAAGTCGAGGTTTAGTACAAGGACGTTCGCGTCTACTACGCCCATGTTCCGATTCTAGGGTCAGCGCGGTACGATTGGCGTTCCGATGGCCTCTCAGTCCACTCCCTCGAACAACGGCTCCAAGAGCACTTGGACCCTGAAAACAGGGCTCGCCCAGATGCTCAAGGGCGGCGTGATCATGGACGTGGTCACCGCCGAACACGCCAAGATCGCCGAGGAAGCCGGGGCCGTCGCCGTCATGGCCCTGGAGCGCGTACCGGCCGACATTCGCGCAGCCGGTGGTGTTGCCCGGATGAGCGACCCCGAGATGATCCACGCAATCATGGAAGCGGTCACGATCCCCGTGATGGCCAAAGCCCGCATCGGGCACTTCGTCGAAGCGCAGATCTTGGAAGCCATCGGCGTCGACTACGTCGATGAGAGCGAGGTCCTGACCCCCGCCGACGAGAAATATCACATCGACAAGCGCGCATTCAAAGTTCCATTCGTCTGCGGCGCGCGCGAGCTCGGTGAGGCGTTGCGCCGGATCAACGAGGGCGCGGCGATGATCCGAAGCAAAGGCGAGGCCGGCACCGGGAACATCGTCGAGGCGGTTCGCCACATCCGCGCGATCAACGAGGCGTTGAAAGAGCTCCACGACCTTTTCGAGAAGGCGGAGACAGCGCTCGAGTCGAAGGCTGAGGAGTACCGCGTGCCGCTCGATCTCGTCAAGGCGGTCGCCAAGGATGGGAAGCTGCCGGTGGTGCTCTTCTGCGCCGGAGGCATCGCGACGCCGGCTGACGCCGCGCTCATGATGCAGCTCGGCGCTGAGGGAAACTTCGTCGGCTCGGGAATCTTCAAATCGGCCGACCCCGCGCGCCGCGCGAAGGCGATCGTCGAAGCGACCACGCACTTCCGCGACGCCAAGCTCGTCGCCGAGGTTTCGCGCGGACTCGGCGAGGCGATGCGCGGTCTGTCCCTCGAGTCGATCCCGCCGCAAGAGCGACTTGCAGTCCGCGGTTGGTGAGCGCCGCCCGCTGACCGCGCGCGCCGGCGTTCTCGGTCTTCAGGGCGACTTCGCGGAGCATCTCACCACGCTCGACCGGCTCGGTGTCGAAGGCGTCGATGTCCGCCGACCCGATCAGCTCGACGAGATCGACGCGCTCATCATTCCTGGCGGCGAGAGCACCACGATCGGAAAGCTCGCGAGCCAGTACGGGATCATCGAGAAGCTCAAGGACCGCGTCGCCGAAGGACTGTCCGTGTGGGGCACGTGCGCCGGCGCGATCTTCATCGCGAAAGACGTCCCCGGCCATCCGCACCCGCTCGCGTCGCTGATGGACATGACCGTGGAGCGCAACGCGTTCGGCCGTCAGATCGACTCGTTCGAAGCGGACCTCGACGTGGAACCGCTCGGTCCACCCCCGTTCCATGCCGTGTTCATCCGCGCGCCACGGATCAGCCGCGTTGGTCCCGGAGTCGAAATCCTCGCGCGCCTCAGCGACGGCACCGTTGTCGCGGCGAGGCAGGGCCGGCTTCTCGCGACGAGTTTCCACCCAGAGCTCACGCACGACGATCGCTTTCACCGGTACTTCCTCTCGCTCGGAAAGAGCTAATGCCCGCGAGAGCGGCGACACCGCTCGACCTGCGGCGCGTCTCCGCCCTTCTCGCAAGCTCGCTGCGCGAGCCCAGCGGGATCATGGCCTCGGCGCTCCCGGTTCCCCTTGCCGCGGGCGCGGTGTCGAGCTGGACGCGCTTGTTGCCAGGCTTGGTCGGTCTTCACGGTCGCTTGCGCGTGTACCTCGAGGAGTACCGCGGACAGCTGCGGTCGAGCGCGCTCGTTTACGACGGGGGTCGTCCCGAATGGGTCGTCCTAATACTGGCGGCGCTTCAGCAACCGGGCGGCGCGGACAGTGCGTTCCGTCTTTTGTCGGGGATCAGCGGCGCCGCCGCGCGCGCGGGCATGCATCGGATCTTTGCCGCGGTGCCAGACGAAGCGCTCGCGCGCGAAACGTTCTTCCAGGCGGGCTTCTATTCGTATACGCGGGAGACCTGGTTCGTGGCCGGGCGGACCGCCGTCGTGGCGCCCGTGCCGCGGCTCGCGGCGCGCGAGGCGACCGGACGTGACGCGCACGATCTCTACCGTTTCTACGCGATGACGACACCGCACGCGGTGCAACGCGCGGAGCAACTGTCGTTCTCGGATTTCGACGTGAGCCGTCGCGGCGGCGCCTACGACCCGCCGCACCTCGTCGGGGGCAATCCGCTCGCGATGCGCCGGCACTCCGCGCTCATCGACGGTGAAGAGTCGCGCCCGCGCGCCTTCGCGCTCGCCTTTAGCGGCATGGAACGGCATCCGCACGTGTGCAAAGTGCGCACCGCCGACGGTGATGTCGATCTGGCGCGGGATCTGCTTCGCGCGACAGCGGGCGCCCTGCCGGCTGGAAAGCCGGTGACTTCACCGGTGCGGTCGTATGAGGAACATGTCGCCCGCGCGTTGCTCGCGGAGGGGTTTCGCGAGATCGCGACATCGATGCTCTTCACGAAGGAGCTCGCCGAGCGGGTCGAGGAGCGCGCGTTCGCCCCAGCCGTCGTGCGATGAACCAGGAGCCGCGCTGGCGCGACGTCGACACGCGCGACGGCTACGACCAGTGGGCGTCGACCTATGACGACGAGGGAAACCCGCTGCTCGCTCTCGAGGAGCCCGAGGCGGATAGAGCGCTCGGGGATGTCGCGGGTCTCGACGTCCTCGACGCCGGCACCGGGACCGGCCGCCACGCCCTGCGCCTGGCGGCCCGCGGGGCGCGCGTGACCGCAATCGACTTCAGCGACAAGATGCTCGCGAAGGCCCGCGCCAAGGACGATGCGGATCGCGTGCGCTTTGAGAACCACGACGTTACGCGACGGCTGCCGTATGCCGACGCGTCCTTCGACCGAGTGCTTTCCGCCCTCGTCCTCGAGCACGTGCCTGACGTCGCTGCGTTCCTCCGCGAGCTCGGTCGCGTCACGCGACCGGACGGTCGCATCGTCGTCACCGCGATGCACCCAGCCATGTTCTTGCGCGGCGTCTCGGCGCGATTCCGCGACCAAGGGACCGGCGAATTCCTACGGCCGCGCTCATACGTAATGCAGCTATCCGAATACGTCACAGGCGCGCTCGACGCGGATCTCCGCATCGTTTCGCTCGTTGAGCGCGCTCCAGACGATGCGCTCGCCGCGCGCGTCCCGCGTGCGGCGAGATACATCGGTTGGCCAATGCTCTTCGTGATGACTTTGCAGCGCGCGTAGCATCGAGATCCGTGGACGATCTGGCGCGCTACGGCCCCTTCGCGCTAGCGATCGTGGCTGCGTCGATTCTCATCGCAAAGTATCCCCTCGGCCTCCCGAGGGACCGCGTCCGTTCGACGCTGGTGACGTTCTACGGCGCCTTCGTCCTATTCGTGGCTTTGGATCTTGTGTCTAGTCGAGCCGTTACCTCGATGACAGACTTACCCAAGGCCGCGCTTGTCCTTCTGGGTGCAGTGCTGGTGCTCGCGATCGCGAACCTCATCTCCCTGCTCGTTCAAAACCGCCGCGCTCCTCGATAGACACTTTCGCAGCGCGTCCACGGGTATGCTCTGTCGAGTCACGAGTCTCAGGCGTGGCCGCCCGCTTTGACGGCCGATGACATGACCAAAGAGAACTTGCTCGCGACCGACGAGCTGGACGCCATCCTTCACGCGCTCCCGCCGGAGCTCGTCCAGCGTGTTCGGGGCCTTGAAGGCCTCGACAGTCTCCTTGAGATCGTGATGGACCTCGGACGCTTACCCGAGGCGCGCTTCGCCGGCGGCGAGGAGATCCTCTCGCAACGGGAAGTAACCGCCGAAGACATCGCCTTCGTGATCTCCCGCATTGGGCAGTTCGGCGGCGATAACCGCGCCGGCATCGAGCGGACCCTTCACCGCATCAGCGCGCTGCGCAACCGCGCTGGCAAGGTGGTCGGTCTCACTCTGCGGGTTGGGCGCGCGGTCTACGGAACGATGGAGATCATCCGCGACGTCGTCGAGGCGGGGCGCAGCATCCTGCTCCTCGGCCGCCCTGGCGTCGGCAAGACGACGCTTCTTCGAGAGGTCGCGCGCGTGCTCGCCGACGAGATGGGCAAACGCGTCGTCATTGTGGACACCTCGAACGAGATCGCAGGCGATGGTGACATCCCACACCCTGGCATCGGCCGCGCGCGGCGCATGCAGGTCGCGACTCCGTCGTTGCAGCACGCCGTGATGATCGAAGCCGTCGAGAACCACATGCCCGAGGTCGTCGTCATTGACGAGATCGGCACCGAGCAGGAAGCCGCCGCCGCCCGCACGATCGCCGAGCGCGGCGTCCAGCTCATCGCCACGGCGCACGGCAACACCCTCGAGAACCTCATGCTCAACCCGACCTTGTCGGACCTCGTCGGCGGCGTGCAGACGGTCACTCTCGGAGACGAAGAGGCGCGCCGCCGCGGTACGCAGAAGAGCGTTCTCGAGCGCAAGGCGCCGCCGACGTTCCAGACGCTCGTCGAGATCCAGGCCTATCAGCGCCTCGCCCTGTACCAGGATGTCGCGCAGACGGTCGACGCGATCCTGCTCGGGTCGCCCGTCGCCCCGGAGATCCGCTCGCGGGATGCCTCGGGCGAGCTCTCGGTCGTGACATCGACACCCTCGCGCATGCCTGCCGAGGCCCTCGAGCGCCGAAGTACCCCGCGCATCGCGACGAACGGTGGACGCGAGACTGTGAAGGTCTATCCCTTCGGACTTTCCTGGTCGCGTGTCGAGGAGGCCTCACGCGGGCTCGGCCTTCCCGTGGCGATCGTGCGCGAGCCCGAGGACGCGGATGTCGTGATCACATTGAAGAACTACTACCGGCGCAAGACGCCGCGCCTCCGCAACGCCGAGTCGCAGGGCATCCCGATCTACATCGCGCGATCGAACTCGTCGACGCAGATCGCGAGCGCACTCGCGTCGGTGATCGAGCTTCGTCGAGGCCCGGAGGACAAGGCGCTCGAAGAGGCCCGTGACGGGATCGAGCAGGTCGTTGGCGGGCAGTCCGACGAAGTGGAACTCGCGCCTCAGAACGCGTATGTGCGCAAGCTGCAGCACGAGCTTGTCGAGCGTGCCAGTCTGAGCTCCCGTAGCGCCGGCCACGAGCCGTTCCGCCGCGTCCAGATATATCGGTGAGCGGTCTCTTTCTCTCGTTCGAGGGCGGCGAGGCTTCCGGGAAGTCGACCCAGGCTCGCCTCCTGGCCACTCATTTGCGAAATCGTGGAGTATCCGTTGTGGCTACGCGGGAACCTGGTGGAACGAAGTTGGGCGAACGAGTTCGGGAAGTCGTAGTCGGCTTCCGGACTGGAGCGCTATATCAATCGGAGCAGTCTGGGGTGGCGCAGGTGGATTCGACCCACGCTGACCTAGTCGGGCGTTCGACCTGGACCGGAGACGGATCGTGGTCCGGCAAGTTTCCCGTGGTGGCTCAGCCGCTGGGTTCCGGGACGAATCAAGCGGTCAGTTCGGCGTACGAGATCCCCAAGATTTCACCCGAAGCCGAGGCCCTTCTCTTCAATGCAGCACGCGCTGAACTCGTAGAGGAAGTCATCCGCCCCAGTCTTAAGAACGGTCTCGTAGTGATCACTGACCGCTACTTCGATTCCACGATCGCGTATCAGGGATACGGCCGGGGCGGGGACCTCGACCTTCTGCGAGCTGTCTGCCGGTTCGCCACGGCCGAGGTCATTCCCACACGGACTTTTCTGATCGATCTGCCGGTCGCGGTTGCCTCGAAGCGGCTCAGTGAACGGGGTCGGCGGGAGACCGGAACCGATCGCTTCCACGACGATGAGGGTGAATTTCACGAGCGCGTTCGGGAGGGCTACCTCCGCCTCGCGGCGGCCGAGCCTGGCCGCTTCGTGGTCATCGACGGCGACCGGACCGAGGAGGTGGTGGCTGCGGACATCCGCCGCCAGGTCGATCAGCTTCTGGGCCTCCCGGCTTAGCGACGGATGTCCGCTTGGCGAAGGGTGAACGCAACATAGTCCGAGGTAAGCCGTGCGCGCATCGCCAGAAATGACCAATCTCGGTTGACCATCAAGTGGCGTCCGAATTGGCGCGGGGTATAGTCGCCGCCCGATGAAGCTGGTAGTTGCGATCGTGCATCCGGAGGACGCGGGAGCGCTTGTCGACGCGCTCACCGACAAGGATTTTCGAGTCACACGACTCCACTCGCAGGGCGGCTTCCTGAAACAGTCCCACGCGACGATCCTGGCTGGTGTCGAGGAGGCCCAGGTCGACGACGTGATTTCGACGATCCGAGAGACCTGCCACGCAAGGAGCCAGTTCATCAACCCGATGCCTCCGATCATGGAGCCGGGCGAGTTCTACATGCCATATCCCGTGGAAGTCACGTTCGGCGGGGCGACCGTCTTTGTCGTGGACGTCGCGAGGTACGAGCGGATCTAGCACGCACCACCATCACGGTCGATAACCCCGGGCGTAAATGACGATCAGCGAATGGTGGATTTTCGCGATGTGCCGACGGCAGGCGGCAGCGATCGTCGCCCGCCATGTGGAATTGGATCCGTGTCGCGATCGTCGTCGTTGGCGCGGGAGTGATTAGCTCAGTCTCGGGCTAGGCCTTCGAGCTCCTCAAGCTTCACCGCCGCCTCCGTCCGATTGGCCGCGCCGAGCTTCGCGCGCGCGTTGGCTAGGTGGCGCGCGATGGTGTGCTGACTGAGGCTGAGACGCTCGGCGATCTCACGGTTCGTCAAGCCGGATCCGGCGAACTGCAAGACTTCGACTTCCCGTTCGCTGAGGCCGGTACGTCTCTGACGCTCTGAGACAAGGCGGGCTCGGCGCCCGAGTTCGTCATTCCTGCGCGCAAGTCGGACGAGAATTTCGGCGGATCGGGATGTGCCGAGTGTTCCCAGCGCTTCGACGGCTGCGAGCCGGGACGGGAGCGGCGCTGCCGTGTCGTCGACATGCCTGAGCGACACATCGAGGAGGATGTTCGGACGGCCCGCGGCCGACGCAAGCTCGACGATCGCTTGACTGCGTACGCCGAGCGATGCCACTCCGAGCGCCGCGTCCGCTGCCACTTCTGCCGGCACGAGGATCGGTCGCCGCCATCCCGTCGTCTCGAGAAGGACCGCCAGCCAGCGCGCGACGCGGGCGTTCGGGTTGTGCGCTGCCGTCCAGGTCAGAGCTGTGACCTGCGCCCAGCGGTTGCCGGCTCTTCGGGCGAGAGCCTCCGCAGCCGCGAGGTCGGCTGGTCTCCTCGTCATGATCCCGGCCAAGAGCTGCGGCAACACTCGAAGCCCCACGCCCGCACGAGAGGCTTGCGCTCGGAGCCCGGGGAGCTCGGGGTGCGGTTCTCCGGGTGCTTTGAGATATTCCGCCGTCACGCGCCATGCGTGCGACGCGAGCTGTGCGCGTGCTGATCCGAGACCGGCGGCTATCTCCTCGGCGATCCTGGCGGATCTTAGGAAGGTGTCTCCGCTGACCAGAGAGAGGAGAGGGAGGAAGTGGAGAAGCACCTGCAGGGCGCCGAGTGGCGATAGTCCAGTCGGCTTTGCGAGATCCGAGAGAAGTCGAAGACTCGGGGCGCGCTCGTCGCCTAGGGCCACAGCGATCAACTCCTCCAGATCTGGCGCACAAAGGCGGAGCGGTTCGTTGGGGCCGCCGAGGTGTGGTGCCTCGAGGGCGAAGGCCATCGCTGTAGGCAATCGCCCCGCCTCCACCTCGGCGAAGGCCATGCTCACCGCGTCCTGGAGGCGGCGTTGGCGGATGTGACGTCCAGCGGGCACGTCGAGTCGTGCCCACACCAGTTCAGTTGCTTGGAAAGTCAACATCGCGCGCGCCCAGCGTCGAAACCCGCCGTTCATCTGACTCAACTGGTACTCGTAAGGCGCGAAGAGCATCGCGTACGGGGATTCGGGATCCTTCGGCGCGACTTGATTGAGCGGCGCCAACAGAACATCTCGCATGCCGAGGAGCTGGATCGGCTCGACCGGACTGCCGGCTAGACATCTTCGCAGGCCGTCCCAGTCGCCGTGATCGATCGATGCCGCGGCCCGGTAGCTGTCGAAAATCGGGTCCGTGCCCACCGGAAGGTCAAGCGCGAGCTGTAGCAGAGCTCGGCCGTACACGCCGTCGGTGGTGATTCCGTCCATCACGGTCCCGAGTTGGGCGCGCACGGTTGTCCAGTCGCGTTGCTCCATTGCGTCCACGAGCGCCTTTGGAAGAGCGTCGCGCGCGACGGGAGCCCACAGATCAATGTCGCCCTGAGGCGCGGTCGCGACGGCCATGTTCTTAGACCTTCATCTCCTCGAACTTGGCCGCGGCTTCCGCGCGATTAGCGGCGCCGAGTTTTGCACGGGCGTTAGAGAGGTGGCGGGCGATCGTGTGAGGACTAAGGATGAGACGCTCAGCGATTTCCCTGTTCGTTCGGCCATGGCGCGCCAGATCGAGCACCTCGAGTTCGCGGTCGCTCAACGTCGTTCCGGCCGTGCGACTCGTCACGATTCGGCGGGCGGCGGAGCCGATGTCGTCCGTCCTTCGCGAAACACGATGCACGATTTCGCGCGAATGCGTTGTGCGTAACTTGCCCAGGGCCTCGACCGCCGCAATGCGAGCTTCATGCGGCGCTTGTGCGTCGTTGATGTGGCGCATCGCCACTTCGACGGTGACGTTCGCTCTGCCGCCGAGGGCGGCGAGCTCTACGGTTGATACGCCTCGTTTTCCTGCGGCTGCGAGGCCTAACGCGGCGTCCGCCGCGACCGTCGGTGGAACGAGGATGGGTCGACGCCAACCGGTCGTTTCGAGAAGTCGGTGCAGCCATCGGACCGTCATCGGCTGGGGATCCAATGCCACAAGCCAGGTCAGCGCACTGACTTGAGCCCAGACGTTTCCTACTTGGCGAGCGACCACTTCGGCGGCCCGCAGGTCCTCCGCCCGGTGGGTCGCAATCCCGCGCAAGAGAAGCGGGACCACTCGAAGTCCTGGCGCAGCGCCACGCGCCTCCGCGAGCAAGCCAGGAAGGCCTGCGTCATCTGCGGTTTGCCCTTCTAGGAATCCTGCGGCGACATGCCAACTTCGCGCCTGAAGCTGAGCCCGCGGAGAGCCGAGCCGGTTCGCTACTTGCTGGCCCACTTCAGCGGTCCAGCGAAGTGAATCGTCTGGCACGTAGCTGTAGAACGGGACAAGATGAAAAAGCGTCTCCCATGAACCCAACGGTGAGAGACCGACCGGCGAACTAATCCGCGCACGCAACCGCAGCTCGCGATCGAGCCCGCCTCCGCGTGCATAGCCAATCAGTGTTTTCAGGTCGTGGGCCAAATCGCGACCCGGTTCACCCTCGTCACCAAGCCTTTGAGCCTCATCGGCACAGGCTTCCGCGACAGCGAGTATCCCGCCGTGTGATTCGGCCAGTGCCAGCCACACGCCATCTTGCAGACGCCGCGAACGAAGATGTCGGCCCGGCGGGATGTCGCGTCGCGTCCAGACGACGTCGGGGTAGAACGCAAGGATGCGATGCGCCCAACGCTTGTACCGCCGAACTGCTCGCTGGAAGACAAACTCGTAGATTTCGAAGAGAAACCGCTCGTGCTCAGCATCAGTGTGAGGCGGCTCCGTTCGGTCGGTGCTCGCCAGAATGATGTCGCGAACCCCGATCAGCTCGGCAGCCCCAACTGGATTGGACGCCAGATGTCGTCGAAGGCCGTCCCAATCTCCATGGTCCATGCAGATCGAGGCGCGGTAACGCGCAAGAACCGGATCAGATGGGAGAGGTAGCGACATGACGAACTGCAGGAGCGCCCTGCCGTACACGCCATCCGTGGTGATCGGGTCCAGGACGGTCCGAAGCTCGTCCGTGACTACCTTCCAGTCGGATCGCTTGGCGGCTTGGAGGAGCGACAAAGGCAGGTCGTCGAATGGCACGGGCGCCCACAAGTCGACGGCCGGCGAGGGTTCTCCGACCCTGCTCCCCACAGCAGCAACCGATGCTAGTCGCCTAGGCTCATTGAGCCTCCCAATACGCAACGCTGCCAGAAATGGTTACCCGTAGAACCCCGGTTTCGGGGCCGTATCGAAATCGGGTGGCACTTAAGCCCTCGGTCTGACCAGCCGACTTTCATTCCGAACACCAGCGAAGGGAGGGACTCAATGCGCCGAATCATCGCAGCGGTCGCGGCCCTGGTCGCCCTCGTACTGGGCGGCGGCGCCGGTTTCACCGCCTACTAAGAACGATTTAGCGTCCTCTAGAGGCGTATTCAGCGCATAGAACGGGGGCCGACTGGCCTCCGTTCTGTTTTCCAGGCCTGCTTTGGATCACGACGTCTCCCGTATTCTCGCGCGGTGCGCCTGCCCGACATCCCCCGGAATGAACTGCGGGTCGTTGTACTGGTTATTTGCGCGGGGGCGCTGGTGCTCCTTCGGGTAAGTGTTCCGGTCCCAGGCGACCTCGATTTCGTCCGAGTCATCTTCTGGATGGGGGTGACTCTCACGGCGGCGTCCTTATCCGTCCGCCTGCCTGGAGGCGTCGTCGCTCACATAACTACGGCACCGATCCTCGCCGCTGTTTTCGATGCCGGATTGGCCAACCCGTTTGCCGCTTGTTGGATCGCACTGCTCGGCACGATCGAGATTCGCGATATTCGAAGGGAGATTCCGTGGTACGGAACTCTCTACAACAAGTTTTCGTACGTTCTGGCGACGTACGCCGCATGGTTGGCGCTGGCGGTCACGCGGCCGGCAATCCCGCAAGATGAATCGCTTGTTACCGCAGCGCTCGCTACAACGATTCTGATTCTGATCGTTGGCATCGCGTTCATTTCGACGAATGTCTTTCTCGCCGTAGTTGCAGTTAGTGCGCGAACAGCGACACCAATGTCACGGATTTGGGCCGTGGCAATTAGGGAGGCAATGTTCGGAGCGACCGCCCAAGTGTTCATCGGGTGGTTGATGGCCGAAGTTGGCCTGAAGGTTGGACTTTGGGCGACCCTTCTCTTCTTGGTTCCCTTACTCCTTGCGCGTTACTCGTTCACGAAATACGCAGAGACTCGGGCGCTCTTCTTCGGGACGGTCAGTGCGCTTTCGCAGGCAATCGATGCGAAGGATGGGTTCACTCGCGGTCACGCTGATAGGGTCTCGCGAATTGCTGGAGCGATCGCACGCGAGATGGACCTTTCAGAAAAACAGATCGAAGAGATTGAGCTCGCCGGATTGCTTCATGACATTGGTAAGATCGGCGTCGAGGACCAGATCCTTATGAAGCCGGCGCGACTCGACCCGCATGAGCAAGAGCTCATGCGTCGTCATCCGATATACGGAGCATCCATTTTGAAGCCATCCGAGTCACTTCGTCCCCTAGCTCCCCTGGTTCTGCATCATCACGAGAACTACGACGGCAGCGGCTATCCCGAGGGTCGCAGAGGAGATGAGATTCCGTTGGGGTCGCGCATCATCATCGTCGCCGACGCCTATGAGGCCATGACCTCCGACCGTATCTACCGAAAGGCGATCGGCCACGAACGTGCCATGGAGCAGTTGAATCGATACAAGGGGATTCAATTCGATCCCCAGGTCGTTCGCGCGCTCGCAACGCTCATCGAGGAGCGTGGATCTCAGGCATTCGAAGTAAGCGAATTGCCACCGATCAACTACGAGACGTTGGCGGAACTTCGCAAACGGCTGGCGCGCGAGCCACTGGCTCGCGATGCCCATGCTGGTTAGTGGGCTCTTAGCAGGCTTTGTCCTCGGCCTAGCGTCGGGCGGCGACTGGCGTCGCCTCGCAAGACTCGATCTCAAGCTCTGGCCCGCGCTATTTGTCGGAGTGGTCGCGCGGGCGGTCGCGCCCTTCCTTGGTGAACTAGCCCTCAGCGCTTCCATCGCCGGTCTCGTGCTCGTGGCCCTCGTGGCCCTCGTAAATCGAGGCATGCCGGGAGCGTGGATCATCGGACTCGGTTCCCTCCTAAACACTGTTGTCACGTTGATTAACGGAGGGATGCCCGTCGATCCGGGGGCCATCGCAGTCTCAGGCAAGGCGGCGCCTTCAGATGGTCTGCATGTAATTCTGGGGCCCGGTACCCAGCTCCCGTTCCTAGCCGACGTTCTGCTGATTCCGGTGGTCAACAACATCTACAGCGTCGGTGACGTTGTGCTTGCAATTGGCGGCTTTTGGATGGTCTTTCGTCTCGTGAGGTCCCGATGACGAACCGCCCGGACGCCTTATCAGTGGATGCGCTTCGATCGCCGAGCTTCGCGGCGCTCTGGCTCGCCCAAGTCGCGAGCAGATTCGGTGATCCGATAACGCTCGTTGCGCTCGCGTACGTCAGCTACGTCCAGACAAGGTCGGCGCTGGTCACGGCGCTCGCTGTGGTTATCGCGACGATCCCGAACGCGATTTTCGGGATGTTCGGGGGCGCGATCGCCGACGCGGTCGGCCATCGGCGAGCGATGATCATGTGTGACTTTGGGCGAGTCGTCCTTGTCGGCGCTGTTCCGATCATCCTCGCTCTCGGTCTGCCACTGCTCGTTGCCTATATCCTCGTATTCGCGGCAGCGGTGTGCGGGGCTATATTCAATCCCGCCCGCCTCGCCTTGGTGCCGCGCATCGTCAGTCCGCATGACTTGCCCGCCGCAAACTCACTCATCTATTCGAGCGATCGCGCGGTCGAGGTCTTAGGTGCGGTTGCGGCGGGTCTGCTCGTTGCATCGATCGGCGATCGCGCGTTCTACGTCGATGCTCTGAGTTTCTTGGTCTCGGGTGTTCTCCTCTGGCGGATCCGGCTAGAAGAGGAGGCTCGTCCCCTCGCAGTGCGATCGCTCGCCCGAGAGACCAGTGAAGGGATTCGGTTTCTTTGGCGACAACCGGTTCTACGAGCGAACACACTGTTGTCCCTCGCGTGCCAACTGTCGATCCCTGTTGTGTCGAGTCTGACCCCAGTACTCATTTTCCGGAGATTCGCGGGCGGAAACGCGGAACGTGGGGCTTCGCTGTTCGGCGTAGCCGAGGGCGCCATCGCAACCGGTGCAGTGGTTGGCGGGCTGTACCTCGGGTCACGGCTTATTCGCTTCCCTAAGGGTCGCTTGATCCTCGGCGGTTTCTCGATTTACGGCCTCGTCTTGATTGCGCTTGCGCTCGCACCTACGTTCGAACTCGCAGCTCTGCTCTTCGTGCTCGGCGGAGTTGCGAACGTGGTGTTCTACGTGCCCAACATCACACTCTCCCAAGAAGTCGCGCCTCCAGATTTGCGCGCTCGGGTCTTCGGGGCCCGGATCGCGTTTCTAAACCTGAGCTGGCTCCCGGTTATCCTGTTGAGCGGAGCTCTCGCCGATGTGGTTGACGTCACGGTGCTGTTTGCGGTTGCCGGCGCCGTTACCCTTGTGGGCGCCCTCATCGGTGCTTTCGTTCCTATCGTCCGCGACGTTCCCTGAGCGCCGACCGTACGACGCGTCCGAGCCGGCTCCGTTTGACATGTACGGTCACCGGCACACAAAATGGTCGGGCCGCACGAGGAAGAGCATCTGATAGCTACTCCTTGGCCCTCGTGGGAAGGAAGCGTACGGAAAGTGGCGCAAAGGACGATTCTCGTTGCGGACGACGACGCCTCTATTCGCTCCCTTCTCAAGCAGCTGCTGTCCGATGAGGGGTACAGCGTCGTCGAGGCGACGACCGGCACCGAGGTCGTCGACAAGGTCAAAGAGGTCAACCCCGACCTCGTAATCATGGACGTCCGGATGCCGGAGCTCGACGGCATCGAGGCGCTCTCGAAGCTAAAGGTGAGCTCCCCGAAGACGAGCGTCCTCATCATGACCGCGTTCGGCTCGTCGAATAACGCCATCCGAGCCATGGAGCTCGGCGCGTTCGACTACATCACCAAACCGTTCGAGCTCGACAAGATCAGCCACACCGTCAAGCGCGTCATCGAATACCGCGATCTCACGAGCGAGGTCCAGGTGCTGCGCGACGAGATCAGCTCGCTTGTACAGACCGAGCGGATCGTCGGCAATTCGCCCGCGATGCAAGAGGTCTACAAGACCATCGGAAAGGTTGCGAAGGCCGACGCGACCGTCCTCATCACCGGCGAATCGGGCACCGGCAAGGAAATCGTCGCGGAGGCGCTTCACTACAACTCCAACCGCCGGTCCGGTCCGATCGTGAAGGTGTCCTGCGCGGCGCTTCCCGAAACTCTCCTCGAGGCGGAGCTCTTCGGCCACGAAAAAGGCTCGTTCACCGGCGCCATGACGCAGCGGCGCGGCCGCTTCGAGATGGCCGACAAGGGGACGATCTTCCTCGACGAGATCGGCGAGATGAGCCTGCCGATGCAGACAAAGCTCCTCCGCGTCCTCCAGGAGCGCAAGATCGAGCGCGTCGGCTCCTCGCTCCCGATCAAGGTAGATATCCGGATCATTTGCGCGACCAACAAAGACTTGCAAAGACAGGTCGAGCAGCAGAAATTCCGCGACGACCTCTTCTACCGGCTCAACGTCATCAACATCCACATGCCGCCGCTCCGCGATCGCAAGGAGGACATACCTGCGCTCGTCGAGCACTTCCTCGCCAAGCACCGCTACAGCGCGACCGCGCAGCCGGCCGCGATCAGCGAAGAGGCGCTCAAACGTCTTATGGAGTACGACTGGCCCGGCAATGTGCGAGAGCTCGAGAACGTAGTCGAGCGCGCGGTCGTGCTTTCGCGCGGTCAGATCATCACCAGCCGCGAGCTCCCATTCGGCGATCACGAGGCCGACGGACACGAGGAAGATGGGGGCGACGAGGTCTCTGTCGAGAAGTCGTTCTTCAAGAAGTCGGTCGCCCAGTTCGAGAAGGACCTCATCATGAAGGCACTGCGGGACGCCAACGGAAACCGCTCAAAAGCCGCGGAAATGCTGGGTATTTACCGCCGGCTGCTCTACGCGAAGATCAAGGAATACGGCCTCGAGGGATACCCACCGAAGGGCAGAGCGGCCTGATGTTCGCGCTGCTTCGAACGTCGCTTCGTTTCTTCGTCGTCGGTTTCGTCGTGGGGACGCTCTTCGCGCCGCGCTCAGGTGTCGAGACCCGCCAGATGCTCGGCGAAAAGCTCAGGGTCATGGCCAATCAGATCCTCGACCTCGCCGCACTCCCACCGATCGAGCCGCGTAGCGCAGTGAAGAATCACGGTGAAGGTCACGCGCGACGGACGGGTCCCCGCGGTACGAATGCCCGCTCGTCGTCCTAAGGACCGGGCAATCGGACCGGCCGTCGTCCGGCTCGTCGAAGCGACCGGCGACTCGACGAAGAGCTGGGACGCCGCGGTTCTCGCGGCGGTGAAGGCCGCGAAAGTGAAGACCCCAGTCGGCGTCGAAGTCGGTCGGCTCTGGGCGGAACTCGACGGTCCGAAGCTGTCGCGGTATCACGCGTCGGTCAAGGTGGCGTACCGCGAGGCCCAGCGCTCGCCCGTTCGGCCCTCCCGCTAGCAGCCAAGTCTCGATATCTGTTCGGGTCATTGACACGTGATTTGCGCGCCAACAACTATCGCCATCGGAATTCCACGTGGGAGCAACAGAACCGGTGGCGGAGGTCCAGACGCACGACGCGCTCACGCAAGTGCTCATCGCCAACGACGGCGAGGTGCTCGCACGTCTGCGCCTTTCGGCTGCCGAAGCCGCTCGCGTTTGCAACGTGACTCCGCGCCAACTCATCTACTGGACGAAGAAAGGTCTCGTGAAGCCGTCGGCCAACGGCGATCACGACTACGACGTCTTCGCGATGGAGAAGGTCATCCGAATCCGGCAAGCGCTCGAGAAGGGACACTCACTCGAGAAAGCCGCGCAGCTCGTGCAGCGCGAGATGGGCACGCTGCAGGCCGAGGCCAAGCGACTCGAAGAGATGGCTCCGGATGCCCTCGAGGACGAGCTCCGCGCCCGCCTCGAGCGCCTCGAATCGCGCATCAACGAGCTCCGACGGGCCCTTCCTGCCTCGCTCACCATCGCGCGCCTACGCAAGGCTGTCGCGGTACTCGCCCGGCTCGACGCGCAGGGCGCCCTGGAAGGCTCCCAAGCCAACGGCGACTCCGCGAAAGCGGTCGCGCTGCGGCTCGGCCGGGCCATCGACGAGCTCGAGCTGCTGCTTCGTGAGGTCCAACCCGTCGTGGCATAACGCGCCGGTACGCTTCGTTCGTGCCCGACGCGCTCGCAGTCATCGCCAACGCCGCCGGCAAGCTGACCCGCGAAGGTCTGCGCGCGACGGGCCGCGGCGCGACCGCGCTTCCGGGACTCGTCGCGCTGACGGTGGACCCGAATTTCATCGGCGCGCTCTCCGCGGAGCTCGAGCACGGCGTCGCGTGCGTTTCCGGAACGAACGGAAAGACCACGACCGCCCGGATGCTCGCAGACATCTCGCGCACCGCGGGGTGGGATCCGATTCACAACCGTTCCGGTTCGAATCTCGATCGCGGCGTTGCCGCGGCGCTCCTCGCGCACACCACCTGGTCAGCGGAGCCGCGCGGGAACTTCGGTCTGTTCGAGATCGATGAGGCGTCGCTGCCGAGCGCCGTCGGGCGACTCCAGCCCCGCGTCGTTGTGGTCACGAATCTGTTCCGGGACCAGATGGACCGCTACTTCGAGCTGGACACGCTCGCGAAGAAGATCGGCGACGCGCTGGCCGGCCTTCCCGCGGACACAACGCTCGTGTTGAACGCGGACGATCCGCTCGTCGCGAACCTCGCGCTCCGGCGCGATGCGAAGACCATCTTCTTTGGTGTAGACGATCCCGATGTCGGCGGTGCGATCCCGCAGGCGATCAGCGACGCGACGCGGTGCCCGCGGTGCAAGTCGCCGCTGAAGTACGCGCGCGTCGTCCTCGCGCACGTGGGAGATTGGTCGTGCCCGTCATGCGGCCTGGCGCGCCCGCCACGCGATGTCGCCGCGACGAAGGTCGTGCTCGGCCCAGACGGGAGCGAAGTTGCGCTCGCCGGGACGGTCGGAGGCGTCTTCGAGACCATCCGCATTCCGATCCCTGGTCTGTACAACGCCTACAACGCGCTCGCCGCCCTCGCCGCCGCGCGCGCTCTCGATCTTGGCCTCGCAGAAGCCATCCGTGCGCTCGGCAACTTCCGTCCGGCGTTCGGGCGGCTCGAGACGATCGAGCACAAGGGGCGGACGCTGCGGCTCATCCTGGTCAAGAATCCCGCCGGCTTCAACGCGGCGATCGGAGCGCTCCTCGAGACGGGGCGCACACCACGCCTCCTCGCCGCGCTGAGCGATCGCGACGCGGATGGGCGCGACGTCTCGTGGATCTGGGACGCGGACTTCGAGGCGCTGGCGCCGTCGGTCGAGCAGGCGGTCATCACAGGCTTGCGTGGGCGCGATCTCGCCCTCCGCTTCAAATACGCCGGACTGGCGAAGGAGCGGATGGAAGTGCTGGACGACTGGAGCGCCGCTATCGACCGTGCCACCACGCTCGCGCCCGAAGGGGGCGAGGTCGTCGTGCTCGCGACGTACACGGCCATGCAGGCTCTTCGCGCGGTACTACAGCGGGCGGGCGCCGCGGTCCCGTTCTGGGAGGATTAGCTGATGGACCTGCGCATCGCGCACCTGTATCCGGATCTCATGAGCATCTATGGAGACCGGGGCAACGTGATCGCGCTCGGGCAGCGTGCGAAGTGGCGCGGTATCGACGTTGAGGTGCGGCCGTACTCGGTCGGCGAGTGGGCCGACTCCGAGTGGCCGGATGTGTGGTTCTTTGGCGGGGGCCAGGACCAGGGCCAGGACATCGTCGGCGCTGACCTCGCGGGAAAGAACGGTGCCGCGCTGCGGAAGTCCGTCGAGGGCGGCGCCGCGATCTTCTCGGTGTGCGGCGGCTACCAGCTTCTCGGGCATGAATACGTGCCGGAGACGGGACCGTCGATCCCGGGGCTCGGCATCCTTGACGTCACAACCCGGGCCGGCAAGAAACGGTTCGTCGGCAATCTGCTCGCGGACTCACCGGACGGGCACCTGATCGGTTTCGAGAATCACTCCGGTCGAACATACCTGGGCTCGAGCGCCAAGCCGCTCGGGACCGTCATCGCTGGGAACGGCAACAACGGCGAGGACAAGACGGAGGGCGCGGTGCAGGGCAGAGTGATCGGCTGCTATTTGCACGGATCGTGTCTCCCCAAGAATCCCTGGCTGGCTGATCGGCTGCTCGGGTGGGCCCTCGATCGGCGGCACAAAGACGCGATGCTCGATCCGCTCGACGACGGCGACGAGATGGCCGCGCGCGTTCAGGCCAGTGAGGTGGCTCGCACTAGGACGTAGATCGGTACTCCGGTACCGGCTATTTGTCCTATGCGACCTGAGGGTCGCGCTCTGTTGACTGCGCCGCATGTCTATCGGTGCGGTCATCCGCTCGTTTGTCATCGCGCTGGCCCTTCTCTCGGCTGGAGGGTTCACGGCGAGTGCGGACGATGGTCGGCCGCCGGCGCCGACCGGAGCCGGCCATCCTCCGACGTCGAGCCCAATCCCGCTCACGGAACTCCGCCCGAGCGCAATCCGGACCGCGCCGGTGCCGACGATGGCGCCTGGATCCGATCCGCTCATCGAGCCTCTTCGCGCCCCGGCGCACAAGAAGGAGCTCGTGCTGTTCGTTGGCGGGTACGGCTCGCGGGTCAACGACGGGGCGTTCGACGAGCTCGCGGCGCGCTTCCCGCCGGACCAGTACGACGTGCGGAGGCTTGGCGACGATCCGCGGTTTCCCTACGACACCTACGGAAGTGTCGATGCGAACGCCCGCGTCCTCACCGAAGAGATCCGCGGGGTCGGCGGGGACTACACCGCGGTGAACGTCGTGTCGCATTCGATGGGCGGCGTCGTCGTCGACCGAGCCTTCGCTAACGGCCTCTCTTCCACCGACGGGGTACGGACGTATATCGCGATAGCCGGACCACACAGCGGAGCGGATTACGCGCGTGTTCCCGCGTTCATCCTTCCGATCATCACTCCTGTGAAGGACATCGTGCGAGCGCCAGCGGTTGTCGCCGCGCGCGACCCGGAGAGCGCGGCGATCCGCGACATCGCCGCCGCTCGGCCTATCCGTCCACCGGTCGGTGTGGCCCGCTTGGACATAAGCCTCGCGACCGATGGACTGGTCAACGAGTACGACGCCCGCGATCCGGGCGTGGCCCAACGCGTTTTCCTTCCGGCGACGCTGCGCGAACTCCTCGACGGGCACGGCGGAAGCCTCGTCAACCGGCAGATCGCCGACCTTATCGTCGAGACCGTCCGCACGCACGCGGTCCCACCTGACCGGCGCGATCCGATCACCCGGCTCGTCGCGCCATTCCTCTGGGACCGGGAGACGCGGTTGTGGCGGCAGCTTCTCTTAATGATCACGCTCGCCGCAGTCTCTCTCTACGCGATCCGATGGATCCCGTTCTGCCGCCCCGCGCTAGACACGGTGAATCTTTGGTGCGGTCGGCTCATCCGCGCGCTCGGACAGTGAAGGGTGACCGGGGCCAGGCGATCGTCGAGTTCGCCCTGGTGTTACCGCTCTTGCTCGTCGTCATCCTGGGAGTCGTGCTCGTCGCCGAGATCGGCGTTGCGCGTCTCGCGCTCGAGCACGCGGCAGCGGAAGGGGCACGCACCGGATCGCTTACGAACGATGACGACCTCGTTCGCAGGACGGTGGCCGCCACGGTCACGCCGCTCGATGCGTCTTTGGTGAAAGTCATCATCGAACCAACGCAGGACGAAGGGCCGCGCTCATCGGCGCCTCGCGGATCGCTGCTTCGCGTTCGACTCCGCTACGCGATCCCGGTCCCACTCGGATTCGTCGGTCTCCCACGCTTGCTGATCGAGGGCGCGGCCGCGCGCCGAATCGAGTGGGCTCCGTGAGGGAGGACCGCGGCCAGGCGACCTTGTGCGTCGTGCTCGCGCTCGCGATCGCGGCCGCTGCGGTGACCGGCCTCCGCGGCGCTCAGGACCGGATGGTTCTCGGCGCTCGTGCGCAGCGGGCCGGCGAGGCAGCCGTCGAGGCGGCAGCGCAATCGGTGGCCGACCTGTACGCGGCTCACCCCGCTGCGGCACGAGAGCTCGTGCTCGATCCGCGTGTCGTCGAAACGGCACGCGCCGCGGCCGAAGAGCTCGCTCGCGAGAACGGCGATCGCGGCGTCGAGCGGGTCGAGCTGATGTGCGTCGGCAAGCGGATCGAGACGCGCCTCGTGTTGAGTGGGTACTCGCACCACGCTGGCTTCAATGCACCGGAATGCTCCCCGCACTGACCTTCACGCCCAGAAGGGTCGTGATTCCACGGCGGCGGCTCCTCCTGGCGGCCGCCGGCACGACGATGCTCGTCGCATCGATCCTCTCAACGTCGGCTACCTGGCTCCCACCGGCGGACGAGGGCGTCGTGAACAGATCATTGGCGGAGCGGCTCTCCATGTCGACGTGGGCCATAGCGGTGCCGACGGCGTGGCTGGCGGCGCCCCTGGCGGAGGTTCGGAGCGGCGACAGCGTCGATCTGCTCGCTGTTCGGAGCGGCGATCGTCCGCTCGCGGTCGCCATCGCGGCCGATCTCCGTGTCATGAGCGCCGATGAACGTTCCATTGTTTTCGAGGTCGACGAGGAGAGCGCGACGGCGATCGCGACCGCCCGCGCCTCGGGACTTTTCATCGTCCCGCTGCTTCGTTCGACACGTTGACGGTTCGGGTCGCTCTCTACGGAGGAGCCGAGCTCGTATCCGCCGTCGCAGTGCTCGGGTTGATCACAGTCGAGGGTGCTCGAGCCGATCTCGCGATCATCGACCTTCGTGACGTCGACGCACTCTCCCGCGCGACGACGCTCGCCCCGGAGGTTCCGCGTGTCGTCGTCCTCGGCGAAGAACACGTCGCGCTTGCCGCAGCGCTGGGTATTCCAGGTCGCTCCGTCGCGCGGTCCTGCGAGCCAGCCGTGTTGGGGCCGCTGATAGCGGCGACCTTGCCTCCGACTCGGCGCGTCTCGACCCGTTCGATTCTCGTGACGTCCGTGCGTGGCGGCGCGGGCAGGTCGCTTCTCGTTTCCAATCTCGCCCGGCGGCTCGCGCTCCTTCGGGCCACCCTCTGTCTCGATCTCACCGGTGACGGGACGCTCGGCTGGTGGCTCGGCAGCACCAGCGGAGGCTGGTCCGACCTCGAAGATTTGACCGACGAGCTGACCGCGGAGCACCTGGGCGTGGTTGCGACCAACGCCGCGCCTGGCCTTCGAGTCGTCGGAGGGCCCCCGCACGCCCCGAGTGTTCGACTCGCCCAGTCGGCATTCAGGGCTGCGCTGGAACTCTCGGAGATCGTTCTCGTCGATGCGCCGATCCTCTCCGATGAGCGGACTCGACTGCTCGCCGGTTCTGTGGACCGCGTGATCGTGATGAGCTACGACGACCCGGTCTCCGTCGCCGCGCTCGCGTCCGCAGACGTTCCTGATGGAGCGTGGTTGATCGCGTCGCAATCGACGGCCACGTCGCTCGGCGGACGCGACGTGTTTCGCGCGCTACCTCGCTCGGAGGGCGCGATCGCCGCGGCGACGTCTCGGCCGAGCGCCATCGGTGGAGCGCTCGGAAAGGCCTATGACGAGTTTGCCGAGATCATCGCGATCGACGCCACGTGACCGTCGCGGCCCGCAGCCGAATCGAACGCGGCGTCGTCGCGCGGCTTCGAGAAGCGCCAGACGGCCGTCCGCGTCGCGAACAGCTTCCGGCGGCGCTGCGCGAGACGCTTGTTGAGCAGCGGCTCGTCATACCTGCGGGAGAGCTGCGCCTGCTCGAGCGCTGGCTCGAAGACCGGCTATTCGGTCTTGGCGATCTCGCCCCACTGCTCCGCGACGATCGGGTAACCGAGGTGATGGTCAACGGCACCCGTGGCGTCTGGGTCGAGCGCGAGGGGCGGCTTGAGGAGACCCCTATCCATTTCGCCGATCCCGAGGAGATCCTCGTCCTCATCGAGCGGCTCGTAGCACCGCTCGGCCGGCGGATCGATCTCGCAAGTCCCCTAGTCGACGCGCGACTTCCCGATGGTTCCCGAGTGCACGCGGTGATCCCGCCGATATCGCTCGTCGGTCCGGTCTTGACGATCCGCCGCTTCGGTCATCGGGCGCTAAGCCCGGAGGATCTCGTCCGCAACGGGACGCTTTCGCCCGATGCCATGGCGTACCTCGTGCGCGCCGTCCGCGAGCGGAGAAGCGTGCTCGTTTCGGGCGGAACATCGAGCGGCAAGACCACGACACTGAACGCGCTCGCATTTGCGGTGGGCGACCGCGAACGCATCGTGACCATCGAGGACGCCGCCGAGCTGCGGCTTCCGCAGCCCAACGTGGTCGCGCTGGAAACGCGTGCACCTAGCGTCGAGGGCTCCGGGGCCATCGACGTGCGCGCGCTCCTCCGAGCGGCCCTGCGTATGCGCCCCGATCGGATCGTCGTTGGGGAAGTGCGCGGCGGAGAGGCCCTCGACATGTTGCAGGCGATGAACACCGGCCACCGTGGCTCGCTGACCACCGCGCACGCGAACGGCGCCCCGCATGCGCTCATGCGCATCGAGACCATGGCTCTCATGGGTGGGATCGACCTACCGCTCGAGGCCATCCGCGAGCAGATCCGTCACGGCATCGACGTTGTCGTGCATCAGGAGCGCGACCCGGCCGGGGTTCGACGGGTCGTTGAGATTGCGGAGCTCTCGCCCGAGCGCGGGGATCCATACACGCTCACTCGGGTCTATCCGTGATCACAGTGCTTCTCGCCATCCTCGGAGTTGCGCTCCTGGTCCTGCTTGACGAGCGACGCGCCACTGCGGCGTTCGCGGCTGTCGCGAGATTCGACCCACGCGCACGCTCGGGAATGCGGGAATGTCGCCTCGCGCTCCCGGGGCTCGTCGATGCGGTCGCCGCCGCCCTGTCGAGTGGTCTCTCGGTGCAGCTAGCGCTGAGCGAGGTCGCACCGACTCTGCCTCGCGCGCTTGCGGTGCCGACCGAGCGCGCGGCAGCGGCGATGACCCTCGGCGCGTCCGTCGACGAGGCCGTTGGTGCGTACGCCGGGGTCGTGGCCGGTGAGGATCTCGCCCCGTTCGCCATCGTTCTCGGTGCGTTCGCGCGGAGCGGCGGCAAGATCGGCCGGAGCCTCGCGCGTGTCGCAACGCTTCTGCGTGGACGCATCGCGCTCGAGGACGAGCGCAGCGCGCTTACGGCACAGGGCCGGGTGTCGGCGATCGTGCTCGTCGCGCTCGCACCACTGGGCGGAACGTTCTTCGCCGTGATGACACCCGAGTACCTCGCGGTCATGTTCGATCGCGGCCGCTTCCTTCTCGTTGTCGCGATCGCCCTCGAAGTCGCGGGCGCGCTTTGGCTCTGGAGGATCCTTCGCCTTTCTTCACCGGCTGCCGATCTCGCCACGCTTCTGGACGCGGTAATCGTCGGCCTGGAGGCCGGCCTCACCTTCGAGCTCGCGCTTGCCGCACTTGTCACGCGCGCTCCGATGGTGGCGCGGCTTCCGGAGGCACGGCGCCTTCTCTCCGACCTCGCTCTGGGTCGCGGGGCTAGCGAAGCGTTCAGCGCATTCGGCAGCGCTGGACCCACGGAAGCTCGCGTCGCCGCTCTGGTGCGCGCCGCGACGCGATTCGGCTCGCCTCTCGCAAGCCTTCTGGTGACGCAGGCCGATGCGCTCCGTGCGAGCGATCGTCGGCGCGCGGAAGCGCAGGCGCGGCGACTTCCGGTTCTGATGCTCTTTCCGTTGGCCCTCTGCGTCCTCCCCGCGCTTCTTTGTGTCTTCCTCGGACCTCCCCTGCTCTCACTTTTGGCCTAGTTGGTCCACCAGGTGTCAAAACGGGAGAGAACCAGCCAAATTGCGGTGGGAGATTTGTTGCGAGAGGCAGAATTGGGCCTAGCCCGAACGGCGGAGTACGACCTTCCTAGTTGTCGGAGGTAGGCCAGCCGGGCAGGCTTGCACACAGATCGACAGGAAAGGGGGACCGAATAATGCTCGCATTCCTGCGCGACGACGAAGGCCAGGGTCTGGTCGAATACGCACTCATCATCGCCGTCATCGCCATTGCCGTCATCGTCGCGATGATCTTCCTTCGCGGCCAGATTACGAACATCTTCAGCAACATCGGCAACAACCTCACCTAGTCATCGCAAACTGCCGAATAACGACAACCGGGCGGCGCCTCAAAACGCCGCCCGGTTCGTCTTCTGAGAGGACACCGAGATAGACGCAGTGCGAGCGATCGAGGACGCGATCCTTGTCGCCTTCGTTGCTGCTGTCGTCTACACGGACTGGCGCTACCGGCGGATTCCCAACGCTTTCACCTACCCGGTCATGGCTATCGGCCTCGTGCTAGGCGCGTTCGAAACGGTGCCCGGCGAGGTCTTCTCGAAAGGCGTCCTCGATCACGTCGCCGGTCTCGTCGTCGGCTTCCTCATCGCCTATCCCTTCTACGCCATGGGCGGGTTGAAGGCCGGGGACGGCAAGTACCTCATGGCGGTTGGCGCGATGCGCGGCCTCAGCTTTCTCCTCGCCAGCGCGATCTACGGCGCGCTGTTCGGCGGTGTCATCGCCCTCGGGTTCATCGCGGTGCGCCGGCTAAGGCCGGCGAATGGCGCAGCCACTCCGGCGGGTGGCGTCATGAAAACCTGGATCCCGTACGGTGTGGCGCTCGGCCTCGGCACGCTCGTCGCGCTCGTTCTCGAGCTCTCCGGTCGCCTTCCGGGAGCAACCCTGTGACGAGAGGGCCGACAGGTGTCATCTACGGGCACGTCTTGCATGTATATTCCCGACCGGGCGAGACGCGCGAACCACGTGCCGCTGCGAGCGATCTTTAGTCAGGGGAGTTATGGCCGAAGCCGAGAAGATCCGCATCCTGATCGTCGACGACATCGCCGACACTCGCGATAACCTCGCGAAGCTGATCGGCTTTGAGCCGGATATGGAAGTCGCCGGCACCGCCGACGGTGGGCAGGCTGCGGTCAACCTCGCCAAGAAAGAGCGGCCCCACGTGATCCTCATGGACATCAACATGCCCGACATGGACGGGATCACGGCCACCGAGATCATCTCGAACACGGTCCCCGAGTCGCCGATCATCATGATGAGCGTCCAGGGCGAGCAGGATTACCTGCGCCGCTCGATGCTCGCCGGCGCACGCGAGTTCCTGGTGAAGCCTTTCTCGGCGGACGAGCTGATCAACGCTATCCGCCACGTCCACGAGCTCGAGAAGGTGAAGCGCGCCCGCTACGCGGCGGCCGCGCCCGCGGCTGCGGCCCCCGTGAACCCCCTCGCGGTGGTGCCTGGCGCCCGGCAAACGGGCCAAATCATCACGTTCTTCTCGCCCAAGGGCGGCGTTGGCAGGACGACGATCGCCACGAATTTGGCGGTGGCGCTGCACCAGCTCACCCAGAAGCCGGTATGCCTCGTCGACGGAAGTCTTCCGTTCGGCGATATCGCCGTGATCCTCAACATGAGCCCGAAGGCCAAGACCATCGCCGACCTCATCGGATCGTTCGAGAACACCGACTCCGATGTCCTGGAGTCGGTGCTGGTCTCGCATTCCACCGGCATCAAGGTCCTTCTCGCGCCGCCCACGCCGGAATCGGCCGAGCTCATCACCGGCGCGAACATCAAGCACATCCTCGAGCTCTTGCGTGAGCGCTACGCCTACATCGTCGTCGACACGTGGCCTTCGTTCCAAGAACAGGTGATCACGATGCTCGACGTGGCCGACGTGATTCTTACGCTCATGACACTCGAGATCACGAGTCTGAAGAACGTCCGCGTTTTCATGGAGATCGCCGAGAAGCTCGGGTACGGCAGCGACAAGGTGCAGCTCGTCGCGAACCGCAATGACAGCTCCGGTGGCATTAAGGCATCGGACGTCGAGGCGAGCCTCGGCCGGAAGATCCCGCACACGATCGTTTCCGATGGGCGGACTCTGGTACTGGCCGTGAACCGCGGCGTGCCGTTCGTTATCAGCCATCGTGAGAGTCAGGTTGCAAAGGACATCTTCACCCTCGCGCAACGCATCACAGCCGAGGCCCCGGAGGCCGCGGGGGCCGGCGCCACGAAGGCGGCGGCCCGCAGCGGGGGTATGCGTCTCTTCGCTCGTTAGGCCCCTCGCGCTGATCCCCGTCTGAACCCTTTACAAGCGTTTTCCAGTCCTACATTTCGCTCGCGAGGGAGCAGGCGCCTGGATAACGGGCGCCGGAAGGCAGGGTTAAAGACGCACAGATGTCGCTTCTAAGACGCATCGAAGGCGCTCGCCCGGGTCAACCGGAACAGCCGCAGCAGCCCGGGTCACCCGACGGAAAGCAGCCCCCGAAGCCGCCCGCCGAAGGTCCGCTCTCGCAGTCCGCCGCGCCAGCGCGCGACGCACAGCGCGACGTCCGATCGCGCCTGCAGAGCCGCATCATCAACAACCTCGACCCTCGACTCGATCTGTCCGACGCCAAGGCGGTCAAGTCGTCGATCGAGGAGATGTTCAACAAGTTCATCGACGAGGAAGGCATCGTCGTCACGCGAGTCGAGCGTCAGCGAATGCTCGAACAAATCATGGACGAGATCCTCGGCTTCGGGCCGATTCAGCCTCTCCTCAACGACGACAGCATCACCGAGATCATGGTCAACGGACCATTTCGCACGTACGTGGAGCGCAAGGGCAAGCTGCAGCTCTCTGATGTCACCTTCGTGAGCGACGAGCATGTCTCGCGGGTGATCGAGCGGATCATCGCGCCGATCGGCCGACGCGTCGACGAGGCGAAGCCCTTCGAAGACGCTCGTCTCCCGGACGGCTCCCGTGTGAACATCATCATCCCGCCGCTCGCGCTCAACGGCCCCGTCGTCACCATCCGAAAGTTCCCGAAATACCGCATCACCGTCGAGGACTACATCAAGTACGGCACGGCGACGGCCGAGATGATGGAGTTCCTGCGTGCGTGTGTGGAAGCCCGCCTCAACATGTATATCTCCGTTGGTACCGTCTCAGTAAAGACTACGCTCCTCAACATCCTCTCCGGCTTCATCCCCGAGGACGAGCGCATCATCACGATCGAGGACGCGGCTGAGCTGAAGCTCGTCCAGGACCATGTCGTCCGTCTGGAGTCGCGCGCCGCCAACATCGAAGGCAAAGGCGCGGTGACGATCATGGACCTTGTCCGGAACGCCCTCCGTATGCGCCCCGAGCGCATCGTCGTCGGTGAGACGCGTGGTGGCGAGGCCCTCTCGATGCTCCAGGCCATGAACACGGGCCACGACGGCTCGCTCTCAACGGGCCACGCGAACTCCCCGCGCGACATCCTCGCTCGTCTCGAGACGATGTGCCTCATGGCCGGCGTCGACCTGCCGGCGCGCGCGATCCGCGAACAGATCGCGAGCGCTCTCGACCTCATCATCCAGATCTCGCGGCTCAAGGACGGCTCGCGCAAGATCACGAACATCACCGAGGTCCAGGGTATGGAGGGCGACACCATCGTCCTTCAGGATGTGTTCGTCTTCGAGCAGACCGGTTACGTCGAAGGCAAGGTCCAGGGCCGCCTCCGGCCGACCGGCATCCGTCCAAAATTCTCTGAGAAGTTCGAGGCGGCCGGCATCAAGCTTCCGCAGAACGTGTTCGGCGACATGTCCGCCGGCCTTCGTTGATCGGTCTCGAGTACGTCATTCCGGCGACCGCCTTCATCGGCGTGTTGCTCTTCTTCTGGGGAATCTCGTCGATGCTCGGCGGGTCTTCCCCGGAATCGCTTGGGGCGCGCATGCAGCGCTACGCGGGTGGCACGCAGGCGCCCACGCCCGAGGCAGCGAAGAAGGAGCGCAAGCGCTCCCGCCGGGACATCGATCCATTCGCGACGCTTTCGGGCGACGTTCAGGACAAGCGCTTCACATCGCGCGTTCAGCGCGACCTCGCTCGCGCGGACCTTCGTCTCCGGGTCGCGGAGTACTACTACATCCGGATCGGCCTCGCGCTCGGCCTGGCCGCGGTCCTTCTTCTGCTGCGTGATCCCCTCTCCGCTCTGGTGGGGGCGCTTCTCGGCTACTTCCTGCCGCGCATGTGGGTCGGCCGACGCATCGGTAGCCGCCTCAACGCCTTCAACAAGCAACTCCCGGACACGATCTCGCTCCTTTCGAACTCGCTGCGAGCGGGCTCGAGCTTTCTCCAGTCGATCGAGCTCGTGTCGCGCGAGTCGCCGCCGCCGATGGGCTCGGAAATGGGCCGCGTCGTGCGCGAGGTCAACCTCGGTCTCAGCATGGAGGAGGCGCTCTCCAACATGGTCCGGCGCATCAAAAGCGACGACCTCGACCTCATGGTCACAGCTATCGGCGTGCAGCAGCAGGTCGGTGGAAACCTCGCCGAGATCCTCGACACGATCGCGTTCACGATCCGCGAGCGAGTCCGCATCAAGGGCGAGATTCGCACGCTGACGGCGCAGGGACGCTACTCGGGTTACCTCGTCGCGTTCCTGCCGATCGCGATCATGATCACGCTCAACTTCATCAACCCTGAGTTCATGCAGCCGCTCTTCACCGAGCTCATTGGGCAGATCCTGCTCGTGGTCGGCGGCATCATGATGGCCATCGGCTTCTTCGCGATCCGCAAGATCACGGACATTAAGGTCTAAGCGTGGAGATCCTCATCCTCGCCGGCGTCGTCGCGTTCGGGGTCTTCCTCGTCTTCGCGTCGTTCCTCGTCGGCCAGCAGCTCGACCCGGTGCAGGCTCGACTGCAGCAGATCTCCGTTCGTCCGAGGACGCTCGAAGAGCTCGAGCTGCAGCGGCCCCTCGCCGAGCGGACCCTGAAGCCGATCGTTCAGGGCCTCGCGGCGGTTATCTCGCGCTTCTACCCGGCGAACACGGCGCGGTCGCTACAGCTCCGCCTCAAGCGCGCCGCGATGGAGACGACGAGCGTCGAGTTCTTCCTGGGCGTCAAAGCGTTCGTCGCGATCGTAGCCGGCATCGCGGTGTCGTCGCTCCTGAACCTGATCACAGGCGACACGCTCTTCACGGTGGGTGGTCTGATCGGCGGACTGCTTGTCGGTTTCCTCATCCCGGACTTCTACCTGAGCAGCCGCGCCAGCGGCCGCGGGAACGCCATCCTCGACCAGCTCCCAGACGCGCTCGACCTGCTTACGATCTCGGTGGAGGCCGGTCTCGGATTCGATGCTGCCATCATCAAGGTCACCGAGAAGATGAAGGGGCCGCTCACCGATGAGCTCAAGCGAGCCGCTGCTGAGCAGCGCGTCGGCAAGTCGCGCCAAGAGGCGCTCCGCGGCATCAATGATCGCGTCGAAGTGAAGGAACTCCAGAACCTCGTCTCGGCGATCATCCAGGCCGATCAGCTGGGTGTGTCGATGTCGAAGGTGCTGCGCATTCAGTCCGAGCAGATGCGCACCGATCGTCGTCAGCGTGCGGAAGAGAAGGCCGCGCGCGCCCCGATCCTCATCATGCTTCCGACGGTTGGATGCATCTTCCCCTCGCTCTTCATCGTGATCCTCGCACCCGCCGCGCTCTCCGCGATGAAGTCCTGCGGCTCGGTCTAGAACGCTCCGCGGTCCCATCACGATCACGAACCGCACGCGCGGCACCGTGCTCGCCACGCGCTGTGTCGTCGCGAACAACTTCCTGACGCGCGGCTTCGGCCTCATCCCCCGGTCGCGGCTTCCTGAAGGCGAGGGACTCCTGATCACCGGGGCCGGATCGATCACGATGTTCTTCATGCGTTTCGCGATCGACGCGCTCTTTCTCGACCGCTCGATGCGCGTCCTCCGGGTCGCGGAGAACCTCCGTCCTTGGGTACCGGCGATCCTGGCGCCGGGCGGCACCCACAGTGTCCTTGAGCTGCCCGCAGGCACGGCGGCGCGCACCGGCACGCAAGCCGGTGACGAACTCATCTCGTTGGAGTCGGCCGCCAGGTGATGGAGCTCGCGCTCGCGGTCCGCGATGTCCTGCTCGTGCCGCGCTGTGCCGGCTGCGGTGAGCCTGGGAGCTGGTTCTGCGTCTCGTGCCGCGACCAGTGCGAGCCCGTCGCGCACGATGGCCGCCTGGCCCTCCGCGCGGCGGGCGCCCACGCCGGCCCCCTGCGCGACGCGGTGCGCCGGCTGAAGTACGGCGGCGAGCCCGGTTTGGCTCAGGACCTCGGAGCCCTGGTCGCGCTCGAGCTAGCCCGCGAT